>CAYVPI010000001.1:0-70743 GCA_964453495.1 uncultured Pseudomonas sp.
CACCCAGCCTGCGGAGGCGCTACGTTATGAGTGAGTTGGGCATGAGTGATAAAGCTGTGCTGAGTTGCCGCAACCTGGGCAAGTCCTACGAGGAAGGCCCGGAGTCGGTCGAAGTGTTGTCAGGCCTGGCGTTGGAGCTGCACGCTGGCGAGCGCGTGGCCATTGTCGGCAGTTCCGGTTCGGGCAAAAGTACCTTGCTCAACCTGCTGGGCGGGCTCGATACGCCGACCCAGGGCAGTGTCTGGCTCGCCGGCGAAGAGCTCTCGGCCCTGGGCGAACGCGCCCGTGGCCTGCTGCGCAACCGCGCGCTGGGCTTCGTCTATCAGTTCCATCACCTGTTGCCGGAATTCACCGCCCTGGAAAACGTCTGCATGCCGTTGCTGATCGGCCGCACGGCGATTCCCGAAGCACGTGAGCGCGCCAGTGCGTTGTTGACCCGCGTGGGCCTGTCCCATCGCCTGGGGCACAAGCCGGCCGAACTGTCGGGCGGCGAGCGCCAGCGCGTGGCCATCGCCCGGGCGCTGGTCAATCGGCCGGGGCTGGTGATGCTCGACGAACCTACCGGCAACCTCGACCACCATACCGCCCAGGGTATCCAGGACCTGATGCTGGAGCTCAGCACCTCGTCGAACACGGCGTTTTTGGTGGTAACCCACGATTTGAACCTGGCCCGGCAGATGGATCGGGTGCTGCGCCTGGAAGAAGGCCGGCTGGTCGCCATCTGACCCCGTTGCGCCTGGCACTTCCGCACAGCGGGAAGTGCCGGGTCCATTATTTTTTATACGGTGCCCCGGAATGTTCAGACCGTTATCCATCTTCATAGGCGCGCGCTACACCCGTGCCAAGCGCCGCAACCATTTTATTTCGTTCATCTCCATGACCTCGATGATCGGCCTTGCGCTGGGCGTGTTGGCCATGATCGTGGTGCTGTCGGTGATGAACGGTTTCCAGCGCGAGATGAGTTCGCGCATCCTTGGTATGGTGCCCCATGCGACCATTCTCGGAGACAAGCCGCTGGATGACTGGCAGCCGGTTGCCGCCGCCGCGATGAAAAATCCGCAAGTGCTGGCGGCCGTGCCATTCACCGAAATGGAAGGGATGATTTCCTATAAGGGCATGATGCAGCCGATCCAGATCAGCGGCGTCGACCCGGTTCGCGAAGGTCAGGTGTCCATTGTCGCCGACCACATCGTCCAGGGTCGCCTGGATGATTTGAAGCCCGGTGAATTCGGTGTGGTGATCGGCGAAATCACGGCCCGGCGTTTTCGCTTGAATGTCGGCGACAAGCTGACGCTCATCGTGCCTGAAGTCAGTACCGCACCGGGCGGGATTACCCCGCGCATGCAGCGCCTGAACGTGGTTGGGGTGTTTAAGGTCGGTGCCGAACTGGATGGCTCCATGGCGTTGATCCACATGGCCGATGCCGCGCAAATGCAGCACTGGGAAGCCAATCAGGTGCAAAGCGTGCGCCTCAAGCTCAAGGACCTGTACAGCGCACCGCAGGTGTCCGGCGCGATTGCTACAAGCCTGGGCGAGCAGTTCAAGGCCGACGACTGGACCCACACCCAGGGCAGCCTGTTCAGTGCCATGAAGATGGAAAAGACCATGATCGGCCTGCTGTTGCTGATGATTGTCGCAGTGGCGGCGTTCAATATCATCGCGACGTTGATCATGGTGGTGAACGACAAGGGCGCGGATATCGCCATCCTGCGCACCATCGGCGCAACCCCGCGCCAGATCATGACCATCTTCATGGTTCAGGGTACGGTAATCGGTATTGTAGGTACCTTGATCGGGGGCATTCTTGGCGTGATCGCAGCCATCAATGTCAGCGCCTTGGTAGGCTGGCTGGAGCGCCTGACCGGGCAACACATCTTTACTTCCGATGTGTACTTCATCAGCACCTTGCCATCGGAACTGCAGTGGTTTGATGTGGCGTTGATTTGTACAGCAGGCTTTACCCTGAGCTTTCTGGCGACGCTGTACCCGGCGTGGCGTGCGGCGCAGATCGAGCCGGCTTATGCTTTGCGGTATGAGTGATCGTTAGCACCGCTTCGCGGTCAATCGCGGGCAAGCCCGCTCCTACAGAGGTATGCGGTGCTCATGTAGGAGCGGGCTTGCCCGCGATGAGGCCCTTAAAGCCAAATACACATCTAAACCTCAACCGGCAACTCAATCACAAACCGCGTCCATCCTTGCGCCGATTCGCAACGAATCGACCCACCATGGGCACGCACGATCGATTGGGTAATCGCCAACCCCAACCCCGCATGCTCACTGCTGCCTTCGTGGCGCGCAGGATCAGCCCGGTAAAAACGGTCGAACAAGCGTGGCAACAACGCAGGGTCTATACCCTCGCCACTGTTCTCCACCTGTAGCCGCACCTGATCGCCGAACACGGTCATCCCAACCTTGATCCTTCCACCGACCGGGGTAAATCGCAGGGCATTGTCCACCAGGTTGGAGAGTGCGCGCCGCAGCATATGCCGGTCACCGGCAATTCGTGCCTGCCCCGATCGCTGCATTTGCACCTGGGCCTCCTCGGCCAGTGGCGCGAAATATTCCAGCAAGGCATCGGTTTCCTCGTCCAGGGCCAAGGGTTCGCGATGGGGCACCAGCAGGCCGTGGTCGGCCTTGGCCAGGTAAAGCATGTCGTTGACCAATTGCGCCATCCACTGCAGCTCTTCGAGGTTGCTGTGCAGAGCCTCGCGATAATCTTCCAAGGTGCGTGGACGGGTCAGGGTGACTTGGGTGTGGGTCAGCAAGTTCGACAGCGGTGTGCGTAATTCATGGGCAATATCGGCGGAGAACGCCGATAGGCGCTGGAAGGCATCGTCCAGGCGCCCGAGCATGGCATTGAAGGCCTGGGCCAGTTCGGCCAGCTCGATGGGCATTTGTGCTTGCGGCAAGCGTGTGGTCAGCGAGCGTGCCGACACGCTGGAGGCCACCTCGCTCATGCGCCGCAAGGGGCGCAGGCCACTGCGTGCGGCCCAGGCGCCGAGCAGGGCGGTGGCCAGGGCCGAGAGCCCGACGGTCAGCCAGATCAAATGCTGCATGCGCTCAAGAAAATGCTGGTGGTGAGTGATGTCCAGCAGCAGGGTAAGGCGCACCGAGTCCGTCTTGTCTGGCTGCAGCGGTGCATTGAGGCTGCGGTAGTCGGTGCCGTTGATGTGCAGGGTGCTGATGCCGTGCTCGGGCGGCGGGGTCGGCAGGTTGGCCTGGCTGTCGAACCAGAGTTGGCCGTCGGCGCCGCAAATGCGTAGAGCAAGGTCCGGCTGGTGGCTCAGTTCGGCTTGTAGGGCGGGCAGGCGCTGCGCCAGGGTGGCACGGTTTTCGACGCCTTCGAGCATTTGACGCAAAAGCGGCAGCTTGCCGGCGAGCAGCTGTTGATCCAGTTCAATGAAGTGGGTTTCGCTGGCGCGGCTGAACAGCACCCCGGCCAGCAGCGATACCACGGCAGTACAGGCGGCGAACAGCAAGGCCAAGCGGCTGCCCAGGGACAGGCGACGCATCAGGCACCACGCTCTTCGAGCACATAACCCATGCCGCGCACGGTATGGATCAGCTTGTACTCATGGGGGTCGTCGATTTTCAGGCGCAGGCGGCGGATCGCCACTTCAATCACGTTGGTATCACTGTCGAAGTTCATGTCCCAGACCTGGGAGGCAATCAACGACTTGGGCAGCACTTCGCCCTGGCGCCGTAACAGCAGCTCCAGCAAGGCAAATTCCTTGGCAGTGAGGTCGATGCGCTGGCCGGCACGCTCGACCCGGCGGCGGATCAGGTCCAGGCGCAGGTCGGCCAGGCTCAAGGTGGTCTCCTGGTGCGGGCTGCTGCCCCGGCGCAGCAGGCTGCGGACCCTGGCCAGCAGTTCCGAGAACGCGAAGGGCTTGACCAGGTAGTCGTCAGCGCCCAGTTCCAGGCCGTGCACGCGGTCTTCGACGGCATCGCGCGCGGTGAGGAACAGCACCGGCATTTCCAGACCCGCGCTACGAACGGCTTGCAGAATCTGCCAACCATCGCGGCCTGGCAACATCACATCCAGTATCAGCAGGGCATAGTCACCGGTCAACGCCAGGTGTTGGCCGGTGATGCCGTCGGCCACCAGTTCAACGGTGAAGCCGGCCTCGTTCAGGCCCTGGCGCAGGTAATGGCCGGTTTTAGCTTGGTCTTCGACAATCAGCAGTTTCATGGGTGACTCATGTTCATGGCGTGCAGGCGTTATACCTTGTAGGTGCAGGCTGCGGCGCAAGCTGACAAAGTTGTAATCTTTTCGTCAGCTGCCCGCCAGTGGTGGTTATCTAGAGTGTCGCACAGCCTGATTATCGTTTGATGGAGCGTACGAAGATGAACCGCATTGCAATGGCCGCCCTACTGATGGCCCTGAGCCTGCCCGCGCTGGCATCACCGGGCGAGCACTACAGCTTCGGCCAGCCAGCACCGGCTGCCAAGGCGACCCGAACTGTCGAAGTCACCCTTGGTGACAACTTTTTCGAACCCAAGTCACTGGCGGTCAAGGCTGGAGAAACGGTGCGTTTTGTGTTGACCAACAAGGGCAAGTTGCCCCATGAGTTCAACCTGGGCGATGCGGCCATGCACGCCAAGCACCAGAAAGAAATGCTGGCGATGCAGCAGGGCGGCGGTATGGATCACGCGGCCATGGGGCACGGCGCCATGGCCGAACACGGCCATGGCATGAGCCACGATGAACCCAACACCGTGATGGTGCCGCCCGGCAAGACAGCTGAATTGACCTGGACCTTCACCCAGGCCAGCGGCATCGAGTTCGCCTGCAATGTACCCGGCCACTATCAGGCCGGCATGGTCGGCACCTTGAAAATCGACAAATAACGCAACGGGTCCCAAGCATGGCGCAAACCCGATAAACTATGCCGGTTAATCCAGCCAGGTTTTTGCCATGCATCCCGCAGCCGAACATTCACCGTTGGGCAAGTCCAGCGAATACATTTCTAATTACACGCCGTCCTTGCTGTTCCCCATCCCGCGTGCGGCCAAATGGGCCGAATTGGGCTTGAGCGCCGAGACGCTGCCTTACAAGGGCGTGGATTTCTGGAACTGCTTCGAGCTGTCCTGGCTGTTGCCCTCGGGCAAGCCGGTGGTGGCCATTGGTGAGTTCAGCATCCCGGCCGAGTCGCCGAACATCATCGAGTCGAAATCCTTCAAGCTCTACCTCAACTCGTTGAACCAGACAGCGTTCGAGTCGGTCCAGGCGGTTGAGCAATGCCTGGTAAAAGATCTGTCGGCCGCTGCCGGCAAGCCGGTAGGCGTGCGTGTGCGCACCCTGGCCGAGGTCGAAGCCGAAGGCGTGCATGCCTTGCCGGGCGTTTGCATCGATGAGCTGGATGTGAGCATCAGCAATTACGAGCAACCCCAGCCCCAGCTGCTGCGTTGCGATGGCGAGCGCGTGATCGAAGAAAGCCTGCACAGCCACTTGCTCAAATCCAACTGCCCGGTCACCGGCCAGCCGGACTGGGGCAGCGTGACGGTGCACTACCGGGGCGCCGCCCTGGATCACGCAAGCTTTCTGGCCTACATCGTCAGCTTCCGCCAGCATGCCGACTTTCACGAGCAATGCGTGGAGCGGATCTTCCTCGACCTGCAGCACTTGCTCAAACCGGAGACGCTGACTGTGTATGCGCGCTACGTGCGCCGGGGCGGGCTGGATATCAACCCGTACCGCAGCACGGAAGTGGTGACTGAGCAGAACCTGCGGTTGGTGCGTCAGTAAGTCTTGCGGCTGCCATAAGGCAACGTTTGGACGGTCTGAAAGCCCTGCGGGCTTTTGACGCAGCCTGGCGGCAGCTGCTACAGACGCGTGGCTCGCCGCAATGTCGTAGCAGCTACTGTAAGGCTGCGTCCGCACGCGGAGCAGGCGCAATAATCCGGACAAGAAGTTTGTATCACTGCCGAGCGTACGCCCGGCAGCGTTTTCATTTCAGATACCCATATTCCCCAAGGCCTGAACGATATTGCGCAGGGTGCCGGCCAGCAGTGGATGTTCGAGCTCCAGGCGTTCGACGGCGAGATTGACGCCATCGGCGAGGCTCGCGTCCTGGGTTGCAGTTTCGAGCTTGATTTGCGCCTCGATCTGCGTCATCAACTCATGGAGTTTGTCGCGCTCTTCCTCTGACAGCGGTGGGTTTTGCTCCAATTGCTCGCGCAAGGTGTTCAATTGCTCTTGCAGTTCGCGGGCAGGCATGGCGATCTCCCTCAAATGATAGGCTCAGCCATGGACCTTGGCAGCGTGCGAAAGGTCCATCACTGCCTACAGATTAATCCACTCGGGCTCAACCTGCATGATCCTGATCAATGCGGCTGTTTCAGGGCTTTTCACCCTTTGCGCGGCGCAGGCCAATGTCGTGCAGGCAGGCTTCGAGGTCGGTGAGCTGGTCGATCACCGAATGCACGCCCAGATTAAATAGCTGCAAGGTGGCGCGCGCTCGCTTGAGTTCGCGGGCTTCGATACTGAGCGCCGCGTGGCGCAGGGTGGCACACGATGCCAAGCCAACAGTCCAGAGCCCGGCATTGAGCCCTGCCTGCAGCAGGCGGGGATCGTTGCTGACCAGCACGCACCCGTCAAGGCGCGACACCTTCAGCGTCATCAGCGCCTGCCAGCAGCTATCCGGCGCCGGCCAACGAGCCTGCTTGTGGGGAATATTGAGGGCGCTGAGCCAGTCGGGCAGGGGGCTGAGCAAGTGGCGGCAAGCAGCCTCGGGCAGTTCCTCCAGCCAGGCGCAGGGCACACCCTGCTCATGCAATGCGTCCAGCATTTGCAGGGCACCAGGCAAGGCTTGTGCCGGGCCCTTGGGGCGGCCTTCGGCAGGGGCAGTATCGACCAGGCAACCGTTCAAGCCGAACAGCAGGGCGGTGAGGGGGGCAGGTTGTGGCATGGCAACGTCCCATAAATAACCAGCCACCCTACGCGCCGTGAATGACAGGCAAATGACTGCCTTATGACGGCGTAATAAGTATTACATCCTGTGACCAGGCTTCTCTGAGCTGCCTAATCGGCAGCAGAGGCTTTATACTCGACGTTTTTTCAGGTCGTACGGCCTCGTGCCTGCCCCGTCAGTTCAAGGAGTAAATGTATGCGTTTGATCGGTGCAGGATTGATCGATCGTTTAGCCCAGGCTTGCCTCTGTGCCAGCGTAATGCTGGTGCCCGTTGCCGCCCAGGCCACCGAGGAGGATCCTTGGGAAGGCGTCAACCGTGCGATATTCAGTTTCAATGACACCCTTGACACCTACGCGCTCAAGCCGGTGGCCAAGGGCTACCAGGCCGTGACCCCGCAGTTTCTTGAAGACGGCATCCATAACATGTTCCGCAACATCGGTGATGTGCGCAACCTGGCCAACGATGCGCTGCAGCTTAAGCCGCACGCCGCCGGCGTCGACACCGCGCGCCTGATCTTCAACACCACTTTCGGCCTGTTCGGTTTCTTCGATGTCGGCACCAAAATGGGCCTGCAACGCAATGACGAAGACTTTGGCCAAACCCTCGGCTATTGGGGCGTGCAGAGCGGCCCTTACGTGATGCTGCCGTTTCTGGGCCCAAGCACCGTGCGTGACGGTATCGCACTCTACCCGGACAGCTGGACCGGGCCGTACCGCTATATCGATGACGTATCGGCACGTAACACTATGCGTGCTGTCGACGTTGTCGACACTCGCGCCGGCCTGTTGTCGGCCGAGAAGCTGATCCAGGGCGACAAATACAACTTCATCCGCAATGCTTACCTGCAGAACCGCGAGTTCAAGGTCAAGGACGGGCAGGTCGAAGACGACTTCTGATCGGCACCACAGTCCCGTAGCAGCTGCCGCAAGGCTGCGTCCCGCGCTGAGACTCGAGCCTTGGCCTACGGCAGCTTGCTGCTACGAGCAGATCGTTGTACCAACCAAGCAAGTACGGCGGCCCACGGGCCGCCTTTTTGTATCAGGACGTTTTGCGCAGGAACTCATCAAGATCGCCGTAGGAGGCGTCCTACAGTTGGTTCGGGCGCTCCGGGTTTTTATAACTCCCGGGCATTTGCACCCCAAACTGCTCAAGCGACCATCGGCGCACGCTTGAAACGCCCGGCGGATGGGAGTACCGTCAGCGCCTCAACAGGGCACCTCTGTTTAGTTGCGGGGTAGGGCGAATTGTCCTACAACTCAATAACAGAGAGGCTAGAAGTGAATTCCAGTAAGTGTCTCGCCGAGCCACCTACGCCAACCTATTTCTGGCGCCGTTTGCCCACATGCACAAAACCAGTGCCACGCTGCTGATAATCGATGATGACGATGTAGTGCGCGCAAGCCTTGCGGCCTACCTTGAAGACAGTGGCTTCAGCGTCCTGCAGGCGGCCAATGGCTTGCAGGGTCTCGAAGTGTTCGAGCGCCAGCGGCCCGACCTCGTGATTTGCGACCTGCGCATGCCTCAAATGGGTGGCCTGGAGCTGATTCGTCAGGTGACCGAGCGCGCCCCCGACCTTCCTGTCATTGTCGTTTCCGGCGCAGGTGTCATGAACGACGCAGTCGAGGCTTTGCGCCTGGGCGCTGCCGACTACCTGATCAAGCCCCTGGAAGACCTCGCAGTGCTCGAGCACTCGGTACGCCGGGCGCTGGACCGTGCGCACCTGCTGCTGGAAAACCAGCGCTACCGCGAGAAGCTCGAAACCGCCAACCGCGAGCTCGAGGCCAGCCTGCACTTGCTGCAGGAAGACCAGAACGCCGGGCGCCAGGTGCAGATGAACATGCTGCCGGAAAGCCCATGGGTGGCCGATAGCCTGCAGTTCGATCACGAGATCATTCCGTCGCTGTACCTGTCGGGCGATTTCGTCGATTACTTCCGGGTCGATGACCGTCGCATAGGTTTTTACCTGGCCGACGTCTCGGGCCATGGTGCGTCTTCGGCGTTTGTCACTGTGCTGCTGAAATTCATGACCACGCGCCTGCTGTTCGAGTCCAAGCGCAATGGCACGATGCCAGAGTTCAAGCCGTCCGAAGTACTCGGGCACATAAATCGCGGCCTGATCAACTGCAAGCTGGGCAAACATGTGACAATGGTAGGCGGTGTGATCGACGAAGAGACCGGTTTGTTGACCTACAGCATCGGCGGGCATTTGCCACTGCCCGTGCTGTTCACGCCGGGCCAGAGCCGTTATCTGGAAGGCCGCGGCCTGCCGGTCGGCTTGTTCAACGAAGCCACGTACCAGGACCATGTGCTTGAGCTGCCACCGCGCTTCAGCCTGACCCTGCTATCTGATGGCATTTTGGACCTTTTGCCCGGTGAGACACTCAAAGATAAAGAGGCGGCCCTGCCTGAGATAGTCAAGGCCGCGGGCGGCAGCCTGGATGGGCTGCGGCAACGTTTTGGATTGGCTACGCTTGGGGAGATGCCGGATGATATCGCCCTATTGGTGTTAAGCAGGAATCTTGAATGAGTACCGGTAGAATCCAGTTCGCCGAACAGAGCGGCACCTTCGTTCTGAAATTTGTCGGTGAAGTGCGCCTTACCCTGTGTTCGGCATTGGATGCGACGATCGACAAGATCTTCACGGCGCTGAATTTTTCAGCGATCGTCATCGATCTCACCGAAACCAATAGCATCGACAGCACTACATTGGGCCTGTTGGCCAAGCTGTCGATCCTGTCCCGGCAAAAAGTCGGGCTGCTGCCTACTGTCGTGACCACCCACGCGGACATCACGCGTCTGTTGCAATCGATGGGCTTCGACCAGGTGTTCAACATCGTTGACCGCCCGATCCCGTGCCCCGAATGCCTGACCGACCTGCCATCGCAGGACCAGTCCGAAGAGGTGGTCAAGGCCAAGGTGCTTGAGGCGCACAAAATTCTCATGGGCCTGAACGACTCCAATCGCGAAGCTTTCCATGACCTGGTCAACGCCCTGGAACGGACGTAACCAGAGCGCCTGAACCCCGGGCACAAAAAAGGGCGGCTTCGCGAGAAGTCGCCCTTTTTGCGCTTGCGCTCAAGCCTTGGCTTTAAGCAAAGCCTCAAGTTTTTCCTGGTCGCGGGCAAACTGGCGAATGCCTTCGGCCAGCTTCTCGGTGGCCATGGCATCTTCGTTCGACGCCCAGCGGAACTGCGCCTCGGTCAGGCTCTGGCGCTGTTCACCACCGTTGCCGGTGGTCAGCTTGCGCACCAGTTTGCCATCGTCCTTGGCCAACTGGTCGAGCAGTTCGGGGCTGATGGTCAGGCGATCGCAACCGGCCAACTCTTCGATCTGGCCGATGTTGCGGAAGCTGGCGCCCATGACCACAGTCTTGAAGTCATTGGCCTTGTAGTAGTTGTAAATGCGCGTAACCGACTGTACGCCCGGATCTTCCGCGCCCACATAGTCGGTGCCGGTAGCTTTCTTGTGCCAGTCGTAGATGCGCCCCACGAACGGCGAAATCAAAAACACGCCGGCGTCGGCGCAAGCCACAGCCTGGGCAAAGGAAAATAGCAGGGTCAGGTTGGTCTGGATGCCTTCACGCTCCAGCTTTTCCGCCGCGCGAATACCTTCCCAGGTCGATGCCAGCTTGATCAGTACGCGCTCACGCCCAACACCGGCCTTTTCGTATAGGTCAATCAGCTGCTTGGCCTTGGCCAGCGAGGCTTTTTCGTCAAAGGACAGGCGCGCATCCACCTCAGTGGAAATCCGCCCCGGGATAACCTTCAAAATACCGCTGCCCACGGCCACTGCGAAACGATCACAGGCCAAGCCCACATCACCCTTGCTGCCTTGCACGGCCTGGTTCAGCTGCTCGGCATACACCGGCATGGCCGCAGCCTTGAGCAGCAGGGAAGGGTTGGTGGTTGCGTCGACCGGCTTGAGACGGGAAATGGCATCGATGTCGCCGGTGTCGGCAACAACAGTGGTGTACTGTTTCAGTTGTTCGAGCTTGGAAGTCATGTGCGTGCTCTGTCCTGTGCGGTTTGTTCGACATTACCCGAGCGCCGCCCACCGCTCAAGGGTTCCGGGCGGCAGCACAAGGTAAGTGGATATGATTTTGATTCACAATCCACGCGCAGGTTCAAAAACCAGCGTTCAACGACCTTCCAGCAACTGCCCGGCCTGATCAAGCAAGGCTAATGGGTCCTTGCTCTTGTGGATATCCACCGACAGCATCTGACGGAACTTGCGCGCCCCCGCAAAGCCCTGGCCCAGGCCCAGGATGTGCCGGGTGATATGGTGCATCGACCCACCGGCTGCCACATGCGCCGCAATATAAGGCCGCAACCGCACCAGCGCCTCGCTGCGGGAAATCACCGGCGCCGTGCTACCGAACAACTGCTGGTCCACATCGGCGAGCAGGTAAGGGTTGTGATACGCCTCACGCCCCAGCATTACACCATCGAAGGTCTGCAAGTGCGCATGGCACTCATCCATCGTCTTGATCCCGCCATTTAGAATGATCTCAAGGTCCGGGAAGTCCGCCTTCAACTGCGCTGCCACCTCATAACGCAACGGCGGAATGTCACGGTTCTCCTTGGGCGACAACCCTTCGAGAATCGCAATCCGCGCATGCACGGTAAAACTGCGGCAACCGGCCTCGCGCACCTGCCCGACGAAATCGCACAGCTCGGCATAACTGTCACGGCCATTGATACCAATGCGGTGCTTGACCGTCACCGGAATCGACACCGCATCGCGCATCGCCTTCACACAATCGGCCACCAAGGCCGGATGCCCCATCAAGCAAGCGCCGATCATGTTGTTCTGCACCCGGTCGCTCGGGCAGCCGACATTGAGGTTCACCTCGTCGTAACCGGCCTCCTGAGCCATCTTCGCGCAGGCCGCCAGGTCGGCTGGCACACTGCCGCCCAGCTGAAGCGCCAGTGGGTGCTCGGTTTCGTCATGGCGCAGGAAGCGCTCGTGATCGCCATTGAGCAGCGCGCCGGTGGTGACCATCTCGGTGTAAAGCAGGGCACGGCTGGAGAGCAGGCGCAGGAAGTAGCGGCAGTGGCGGTCGGTCCAGTCCATCATCGGCGCAACGCTGAAGCGGCGGGAGGGTTCTGGGCTAGAGGTTGGGGCGTTGTTCAAGGGCATCAGGGGCGTCTGCATTGAAGCGGGAGGGGGCGATGTTCAGCAAGGGGAGCAAAGGCGTAGTTTATCAGCAAAGTGCTGCCTGCTGCGGGTGTTGCTCCTCAATGAAGACTCACTGATGCGATGTGCCAGTGTCTTTTTTGGCTTGTTCGATAGCGGTCACCATGAGGCGCCGCGTAGACCTTGTACCAGTGGTTCATTCCTTCAATGGCTTTCTTGGCAGGAGCACGGTCGTAAGCCCCGACCAGCTCAGCGCTCGCTGTAACCATGGCGATCAGGATTCGTGCGGCTTCGGGGGCGTACGCAAGATACCGATGATTCCAGCTTATGACAGGCGAAAAAATCGGCCCTCGCGTGCTGTTCCTTAGCTTTTTTATTAGAAGTTTGGCTAACCTCTTTGAAGCAGGCTTCAAGAATATTGATGCGGCGCTGGAGGTGTGTCTATGGCACAAAGTTCATCCGACGAAGAACAAAGGCTAACAATTCGCAAGCTTCAGCTAGAAGTAGAAGAGCTGGAACGAAAGGCTTGGTGGCAAAAGGGTGTCGGTGCGCTCGGATACCTCGGAGCTAACCTGCTCCCCACGGCGGCACTCATCTTTACGGTTTATCAGTTTGGCGACAGTGTTGAAAGGCAAACCAAGGCTCAAGTAGAAGCAAGCAACAGGGCGTTTATGGCCCCGATACTTGCGAAGCAGGCGGAATACTACTTCGCCACCGTTACGGCCGCCGCGCAATTTGTGAGCTCGTCAGATGAAAAAGTTAAGCGCCAAGCAGCAGATCGCTTCTTAGAGCTTTATTGGGGGCCGCTTGTAATTCTTGAGTCGCCAAGTATTGTAAGTGGAATGAAGACCATGAAGTTCTGCATTGAGCGAGCGTCGCGTTGCAGTAATCATGAGCGCGAGATGCTTACGCTCTATCTTGGTTCTGCGCTGCAAAAAGACTATTTTACTAGTTGGCGGCTCACCCCGAGTGACTTTGCTGGTCGTACTTATGATTATCGGTTGCCACTTAACGCCAGTGTTGTGAGCGTCTTGGAACGGATGAAGTCTGAGCGGGAGAAACCTTCTCCTTCACCGATGTCTTCACGCCCTACAAAACAGGGCCTTTTAATGCTGAAAAATAATCCTTGAATCGCAAGCCTCGCCCTTCATCTATCCAAAGTATCCAAGGCGGCGTCCAGGCTTGTCGGCAAGCTGTCGAGAAACGCCGCAACCTGCCGGCTACCCTGTAAGTGCATGGTAGGTGTTTGCGGGCTTATGGCCAGGCGTGTTGCTTCGATGCCTGGGCGGTAGCCGCGGTCGAAATTCCATACGAAGTTCAGGAAGGTCAGGAATGCCCGATCGAGTTTTTCTGCGCAACCTGCTGCAAGGTCAGGGCGAGGGCGGTTCATGATGCTGCGAAGGATCACCCGTGCGAAACAGGTGAGCCGCGGTGTATCGAGCCAGATGATCAGGTCGGCACGGGGCAGGCGAAGGTCGAAGGTGCGCCGGGCATAGTTGCCTTCACATACCCAGGCATCCGGTGCGATTGCTTGGCTGACGCGGGTGCGGAATTGCTCAGCATCGGGTTCGACCCAGCCAGGTTCCCAGAACAGTGTGTCCAGGTGCACCACAGGCAGGCCCAGGCGTTTGCCGAGGGCACGGGCGAGGGTGGACTTGCCGCTACCGGCATTGCCGAGAATTACAATCCGTTGCATGGGGACTTCCTGTCGCAAAAAAATCCGCAATTGTGCAGGTATTGGGCAGCCAGTCAACGGGGGGCGGGGTACTGCACACAGCTGCAATAAACAGTCATAGAACCTAGCATTTCTGTGAGGTGTTGGCTGGCACAGGGTGTTTTAGGATGTTGGGGGTCGAGCGGGGTTGCTTTGACTAGCAAGCTCATTGTGTTGCTTCAAGTTTGAAGCTACCCAGTTCGTTCCAGATCAAACGCATGGAAATGATTCATGTTCACTTCAAGTAGAGGTGTGGTTGATTGAATCAAGGCGTAAATATTTTTATACAATGGTGAAAGCAAGGATGCTGCTATGGTTGTGAATACTTCAGGTTATGAGGTTTTTGATTACTATAATACCCTTTTTTTTGGGGCTTTTGAAGTTATCGATCCGGACAGGTGGGAAGTCACTTTCGGGGATGTGACCTATACAAATCGCGGCGCACGGATAGAGGGGAGGGGTGGTATAAGGAACGCAGGGTATTTAATAAGGCTGAGTGGGGTTAACAAAAAATATCGCGTGGTCGTGCAATCCAGTGGCAACGCTGTTTTTTGCAAGTTCAGGGCGGTTAAGGATGGCGTTGTCGGCGAGGTAGTGAGAAAGGTATCCTTAATTGATGTTGAAAATTCAATCGCTTATGCAGAGTTTTCCTTGTCGCAGAGCGCTGCTTACGACGGCCTGTACATGGATCTGGAGGTGGAGGCGCCAACAGGAACCACATTTATCGGTGGTGCGCAGTTGCAGGTGTATGCGGGGGAGGGTAATTTCTTTCTTAAGTCGCCATTGGATTTTACTTACCCTAAACCGCCAAGGGTGATCAGGCATTTCTCCTGGCGAGGATGGGAGGACTGTAAGTTTACGCCTGCAGGGGTGAATCTGGGGTCTTCCGGTGAGCTGTATTTAAGCAATAATTTTCCTAAGAATAACATTCTGACCCCTGGGAAAACATATGTGGTTAAACTGATAACGCCCACCAAGGAGCACAGGGCGGTGGTAAGGTGGAGGTATTTCTTCTACGATGGTGGGCGCTTTGTCTTGAGTTCTGATGGGAGTGAGTATAATTATCAATTCAACCCTTTTCCAAATCCTGCTAAATATACACCCAGTACTAGCTTGAGCGTGAGTTCGCCCACCAATGTAATTGTTGAAGCTCTCCAGTTGTATGAGTTGGACAGTGGCTATGCGCCTACTGTGCCACTTTATTATGCCCAGTTTGATAACCTTGGCGTATCGTTGCCACCCGGATGGATTTCTACGCCGGCGGCATTTGTCAGGATTATCCCAGGCGTAGCCGTAGAACTCATGCACCTGCCCGGCAACCCATACGCGCATTTGATTGATAGAAGCAGAAGGGTTTTGTTTAAGCAGGGTAAAACCTACCGGTTCGCTATTGAGGCGAAAAGTACTGAAGGTGTCGGAAAAATCAGAATTGCTTACGGCGGGGAAAACCCTGGCGGATCAATTGATCGTCATTACGTGGATGTAACTGTTTCTGAAGGCGAGTTTAAAAATTATGTTGTCTTGTACAAGCATGTCGTTAATGAGGATGAGAATCCCTTTCTGAGCCTCTTTAGCGCTGCTGGCAAGACGCAGATTAAACTCATCAGGATCTACGAGCACCTATATAAAGAGCTGGATGAAAAAGTTGTTAAGGGATCTCCCGATCATTGAGGCTGGTGAGCTGCTGTCCTGAGTCAGGTTTGTATGCAACGGCTGGAGGGTGTCCAGCCGCAGTCAGGGGGGAATGGGCAGTGCTAAAAAATGCGCCGTGAAGATCTTCTTTTATTATCTTTGTTTTTTAGGTGTGGGAGCGCTCATGCAGTACCGCTTTTATTTGGGTGCACATCTAGCTTCTCTGAAAGTTTGTGATTGGAGTATTGAGGGTGTCAATGTCCGCTTTGTGCGAATAGTCTCACGGGGAAAATTAACTCAATTGACTGTGAAAGCTATAACAAGGTTCACAACAAAAAAGTTGTAGGAGATGTCCGAAAGTTACGTTTGTCTCATCAGATTACGGGAGCGAGGACGGAGCACGATTTCAGGGGAGCACTGATGCGAATCGGAAGTGCCAACCACGGTTTTTAACTTTTTGAAGCGGGAGCCGGAGTAGGGGTTGGTGCGAAAGCGCTACGAGAAACTGTAGGCAGCCCCTTTGGTTAGAGGGCAGGGCAGCTACTTCGGCCCATCCATCACCGAAAAACTGATGATGCTAGATGGTGAGCGACAGAGATCTACCCGAAGCTGCCGACAGGGTTTCTCTGATTTGCGAGGTGAATTCATCGCGGGCAAGCCCGCTCTACAAGGCTGCGGCACGCTCTCAAAGTCTGCTATCGACCGGCCGTTAGCAGCCAGCCGCTTTTACCTCGCGCTGATGGTCAGGCACGGCGCCCACGAAGTAACGCTGAGGGCAAACCAGGTGTCTACGGGCTAATGACCAGGCGTGCCGCCGAAGGAAACGGGAGAAACCACGATTTCTTGGTAGACGCAAACGAATGACCTAATCTTCTTCAGCTATCAACCATTGAGTTCTATCGTGGAGGGATAAGTCGATGATCCTTACGTATCAGCAACACGTTCTCTATGAAGTTAAGCTTGCGTTGCTTATTGCTCAGATCGGAGAAAAGGATCGATACTTTTCGACGTCTGAACAGCTCACGACTTACTTAAAAAACAGACCCGACACAAAATTCCAAATTCATGTCACAACCCTGGGAGCGGAGCTTTCACACGATCCAAAACCAGAAGGCGCTTATGGCGGGGTATTTGGGGACGTTTTTTGTGGTGAGGAGGTCTTCTACGACAGTGTGAAGGGCCGCGTTGTGACATTCACGCAGACAGGACGAATCTGGGGTGGCTAGTCATTGTGGACAGCCACATTTTGCAGGCTAGCCCCGGGGATTGTTGGCAGCAATCTAAAACACTTCGCGAAGAAAGTACTTCGAAGAAGGTATGGAGCTACGTGGCTCAGGATCGCACGAGCTTGCACACTCGGCCGCTGATTTTGCAGCGACCGAACGAGCCTAGAGCGCAGACCAAAGCGATGCAACCGCCAGGAGGGCGACGCGGATCGTAGGATAATTCCTTAGCGCCCCATCAAGAAGAAAATTCGTCTTGATTATTGAGGCCTGGTGGGCCCTGACTGACCCAGCTGTTCCACATCTCTCACATTGAACGCCTTGCCAACCGCCGGTCGGCTTTACCGCACACGAGTTGACGCTCAAGCCAATTGGGCTAAATTTCAGCGTATGGGAAATTTTCCCACGTAATGAGTTTACGCAGAACAATGCAGGGAGAAAGGGCGTTGCCACAAAGACGGCGACTGGACTAACCCCCCCAACGGCATTGGCTCTGCTCGCGGTAATCATCAGGAGACTCAAGATGACAGTGCAAATGCTCTTCAAGAAGGCGTTACTGGCGTTGGCAATCGGTGGAGTGCTGTCGGCTTCCATCGTTTTGATACCTGATTCCGTTTCCCATAGCTCAAGTGCATACGCCAAAGACGGTGGTGGCGGTGGCGGTGGCGGCGGTGGTCACGGCGGCGGAGGTGGTGGCGGTCATGGCGGAGGCGGCAGCGGTGGTGGCGGCGGTCACGGCGGAGGGGGTAGTGGTGGTGGCGGCGGTCACGGCGGAGGGGGCAGTGGTGGCGGCGGTGGTCACGGAGGTGGTAGTGGCGGTGGAGGCGGCAGCGGCAGCGGCAGTGGTGGTGGTCACGGCGGAAGTGGCAATGGCGGTTCCGGCCATAGCAGCGGCGGCGACCATGGCGATGGCCATGCCGGCAACAGTGGCTCGGGCAATTCCAACTCAGGCCGTAGCAGTGATCATGCAGCGCGCGGCGATGACAATGGTTCGCGTGGTGCGCACCACGTAGGCGGCGAGCCGGGTGACGACAATGGCTCCCGTGGTGCGCATCACGTCGGTGGTGAGCCAGGCGACGATCATGGTGTGCATGTCGGCGGTGAGCCAGGCGATGACCACGGTGTGCACGTAGGCGGCGAACCGGGCGATGACCGGGGCGTGCATGTCGGTGGCGAACCGGGTGACGACCGGGGCAATCATGCGCGCGGTGAACCGGGTGATGACAACGGCGGGGTCTGACGGCGGTCGATGGCCTCATACAAACGCAGGGGGCTGGTTTTGTATGAGGCAGCAGGCGTTGCTACAGCCCCCTCCGATGACAGTTCTGTGGGATTTTTTCCCGCGCCGCTATACTGGGTTTATCTGTCAAGGAATGCGCTGAATGCAACCGCTGCCTGCTGCTCTGCTCAACGCCCTCAAGCATGTGATGCGCCCCTTGGTGCGCTTGATGCTGCGAAAGGGCGTTACCTATACGGTGTTTGCCGACTTGCTCAAGGAGGTCTTCGTCGAGGTGGCGGACCGTGAGTTCCGCTTGGACGACAAAGCCCCGAGCGACAGCCGCATCAGCCTGCTGACCAATGTTCACCGCAAGGATGTTCGGCGCTTGCGCAAGGACGGTGAGGCGGACCTCAACGCCCTTCCGGACAACATCACCTTGGGTGCGCAACTGGTGCATGCCTGGACCAGTCGCGTGCCTTTCTGTACCAGCACTGGCCAGCCGTTGCCCTTGCCACGCTTGGCCAGCGCCGGTGGCGACGGCTCCTTTGATGCCCTGGTAGCAACGGTGAGCACGGACATCCGCGCGCGGGTGGTGCTGGATGAATGGCTGCGCCTGGGCGTGGTGCATGTGGATGAGCAGGATTGCGTCCACCTTGATGTCCAGGCCTTCGTGCCGCAGCAGGGCTTCGATGAAAAGGCCGCCTACCTGGGGCACAACCTGCACGATCACGGCGCGGCCGCGGTGCACAACCTGAGCGGGGAAAGTCCGCCCTTTTTTGAGCGTAGCGTTCACTACGATGCGCTGGCCCCGGTCAGCGTCCAGGTGCTGCGTGAAGCGGTTGCTAGCGAGGGTATGCAGGCTCTGGTGAGTTTCAACCGGCTTGCCGCTGAGCTGGAAAGTCATGACCTGCAAAGCCTGGAACCACGCCAACGCATCACTATCGGTCTTTACTTCTACACCGAACCCACCGATCCCAATTCGCCGACACCTCCTGAACCATGACCGACCTGTGCCGTTTTCGTGTCGTCACCCTCGTTCTGGGCCTTGCACTGAGCCTGGGGCTTGCCTCGCTCGTGCAGGCTGCGCCTGCGTGCGTTAGCCGGGATGAGGTGGGCATGGGCGGCGCGGCGACGATGCAGCTTCCGGGCGGTATGGGCGGCACCGGCGTGCGCAGCGATAAGGGTGGCGTCGGCGGCACAGGCGCACCAGCCCAGCAACGCCCGGGTGGTATCGGCGGTACGGGCATCTACAGCGAGAACGGTGGGATGGGTGGCACCGGCGCGCCGATCAAGCAGGAGCCCGGCGGTATGGGGGGGACGGGTATCGTCGGTACCATCACCGGCTTCGCCTCGATCTGCGTCAACGGCGTGGAGGTGCACTTTGCCAACAACGTACCGGTCAGCGAAAACGGTGTGGCCGCCAGCAGCGCTCATCTGGCCATCGGCCAGGTCGTCGCCGTGGAGGCGTTCAAGACGCATCGGGGCCTGGAGGCGGGCAATATCTCGATCCTGCATGCCTATGAAGGGCCGTTGACGGAACTGCCTCGGGGTTCGGCACCGCTGCGGGTCATGGGGCAACCGGTGCGCCTGGCGCAAGGGGCGCGGGTGGCTGAAGGCCTGCGCCCCGGCGAGCCGGTGCGGGTCAGTGGGTTGCGCAATGCCCAGGGCGAGGTGGTGGCCAGCCGTATCGAACGTGCGCCAGGCCTCAAGGAAGCCAGTGCCATCGGTGCGGTTGATCGCACCGGCACACTCCAGGGGCTGAAGCTGAGCAGTCGCCCGGCGCCGGCCCAGGAAGTGTTGGTGCGCGGCCAGTGGTCCGGTCGCGAACTGGAAGTGGCCCGCAGCCGCCCGGACCCAAGCCTGCCCTTTGCAGGCCGAGTGCACGACGCGGTGATCGAAGGCCTGGTGCAAGAGCACCAGGGCCGGCGTCTGGTGGTGGGCGGCATGAACATAACGATGGATCGCGACACCGTGCTGGTTGGGGGGCAGGCCGCAGGGCTTGCGCTGAATCAACGCGTGCGGGTAAGCGGAGTATTCAGCGGTGCGCGCGAGGTGCGAGCGACGCGCATCGAGCCCCCTGGCGAACACGTCGATAACTCCGGCAGGAGTAATTCCGGGCGCGGCAGTGCCACTGACGGCAATGGTCAGAGTGGGCAAGGCTCGGGCGACGACAACAGTGGCCACGGTAATGGCGATGATGGTGTGCGCAGCGATTCGCGCCACGGCAGCGACGATAGTCGCCAGGGCAGTGAGAAGCTGGAAAGCGTGGAACACAGCGATACAGAGGATCGTGTTGAAAAGCTCGACAACTCAGGCAAAGGCGAGGGGGTTGAGAAGGTCGAGAAAGTGGAAAAGTCGGGCAAGGGAGATGGGGTCGAGAAAGTTGAAAAAGTCGAGAAGGTAGAAAAGGTAGAGAAAGTAGAAAAGGTAGAAAAGGTAGAAAAAGTAGAAAAAGTAGAAAAAGTAGAGAAGGTGGAAAAAGTGGAAAAGGTCGAACGCCCGGAGAAGGTCGAGAAAGTGGAGCGGCCAGAGAAGGTCGAACGCCCGGAGAAGGTCGAGAAAGTTGAACGCCCCGAAAAAGTCGAGAGAGTAGAGCGGCCGGAGAAAGTCGAGAAGGCGGAGCGGCCAGAGAAAGTCGAGAAAGTCGAACGCCCGGACAAGAAGGATTAAGCAGCCCGTCCAGAGTGCGCTATCGTCATAGGCAATCGGGCTGGCTCGGTAACCTCCACGCTTTGTGAACTTCGATGACGGGATACACGAGGTGAACATGAATTTGCGGCGCACCCTGCTCGCCAGTCTGCTCTCAAGCCTGAGCCTTGCGGCCGTGGCCGATACCTTAACCGCTTCGATCGGCGCAGACTATTCGTCAGGCGAGTACGGCACCGGTACCACGTCCGAAACCTGGTACGTGCCACTGGTGGGCAAATACGAAACCGGCGCCATGACCTACAAGCTCACCGTGCCGTGGCTGCGCATTACCAACCCGTCCGTTGGCCCCGATGGTGCGCCCTTGCCAGGAGGATGTGGCGAAGAGGAAAGCGGTTTGGGCGATACCGTCGCCAGTGCCGGCTATGCCGTGCTCGACGGCAGCCAGGGCGGTGTGCTGGTGGACCTGATTGGCAAGGTCAAGGTTCCTACCGCTGACGAGGACAAGTGCCTGGGCACCGGAGAAACCGACTACTCTGCCCAGGTCGATGTGGCCAAGGCCTTTGGCCCGGTAACCGGTTTTGCCACCCTGGGCTGGAAGAAGTTTGGCGACCCGTCCGACACCGACTTCGATGACCCTATATTCGCCGGCATTGGCTTCGCCATACCGTTGGCGGCAGTGACCTCGCTGGGTGCCTCTTACGATTGGCGGCAGAAAGTTGTCTCCACGGGCGAGCAAATCAAGGAGCTCACGCTCTTTCTTACCCACAAGCTCAACCGGGACTGGAAGGTCCAACTGTATGCGGTAAAGGGCTTTACCGACGCCAGCCCGGACGCCGAGGGTGGGTTACTGTTCAGCCACCTGTTTTGATATCAGCCTCAAATCAGCTTGTCCCGCTCCATCCAACCCACTGAATAAGCGGCAACATACGCGTCCACCGCACTGCCAATCGTTGGGAAAAACGCCTCTTCGCCCAAGCGTGCAAACAACCCGAAGCGCTTGAGCTTGTCTTTCACCGGGTCTTTCATCTCCGCCACGCACAGCTTGATACCTGCTGCGTGCAAGGTGTTGTCCAGCTCGGCCAGCATGTCGGCGGAGGTCACGTCCACGCTGGTCACCGGTTCTGCGGCCACCACCAGCCAGCGCACTGGCGTGGGCGAGGCCGCCACGGCGTCCAGCACGCGGTCGTTGAACAACTCGGCATTGGCAAAAAACAGTGGGGCATCCCAGCGAAACAGCACCAGGCCCGGGACCAGGCGGGCATTGGGGTAGCGGGTGATGTCGTGGTAGCCCTTGACCCCATCGGCGCGGCCCAGCACCGCGGAGTAGGGGCGCCAACCATCCCAGAGGAATTCAATCACCGCAACAACGATGGCCAGGCCAATGCCCTCGATCGCGCCGAACACGGCCACGCCGACCGTGCAGGCGATCGACAGCCAGAATTCCCAGCGCTGGATGCGGTAGATTCGGCGCAGGTCGCCGATTTCGATGAGGCCAATGGCCGAGGCGATTACCACCGCGGCCAGGGCGGTGGTCGGCAGGTCGTGCAGCAGGTCCGGTGCCACCAGCAACAGCACGGCTACCGCCAAGGCACCGACCACGCCGGTGAGCTGGGTCTTGGCGCCTGCGGCTTCGGCCACGGGGGTGCGTGACGAGCTGCTGCTGATCGCGAAGCCCTGAAACAACCCGGCCGCCAGATTGGCGGCGCCGAGCCCGACCATTTCCTGGTTGGGGTCGACGTAGGTGCGGGTTTTCGCCGCATAGACTCGCGAGAGCACGCTGGTGTCGGCGAAGGAGACCAGGGCAACGGCGCAGCCACCGATCAGCACGGGGCCGATATCGGCGGTGGTGATCCAGGGGATGGCGAAGCCGGGCAAGCCTTGGGGCAATGAGCCGAGCACCGCCACACCGGCGCGCGCTGCAAGGTCCAGCATACCCACGGCGACCGTCGCGCCTGCCACGGCGAGCAGGATGCCGGGTATTCGCGGGCTGCGTTTGAGCAGCAGGATCACCGCCAGCGTGGCCGCACCGACCGAGAAGGTGGTCCAGTTGGTCTTGCCCTCCATCAGCGCGGTCAGGGTGGCCCAGACGTTGCGCAGTGGCCCGTCGGCTTCAATCGAAAAGCCGAAAAGCTTGGGCAACTGGCTGATCAACACGGTCAGGGCGATCCCGTTCATGTAGCCATAGCGGATCGGCTTGGACAAAAGCTCGGTGATGAAGCCCAAGCGCGCGATACCCGCGAGGATGCACACCGCCCCCGATACGATCGCCATCATGCCGGCCAGGGCGACAGCGCGTTGTGGGTCGCCGCCGGACAAGGGCAAGACCACGGCGAGAATCACGGCCGCCAGGGAGGAGTCCGGGCCCAGCACCAGGATCCGGCTGGGGCCGAACAAGGCATAGGCCAGCAAGGGAATAATGGTGGCGTAAAGGCCGTAAATGCCGGGCACGCCCGAGGCCACCGCATAGGCGATACCGACGGGCACCAGCATGGTGGTCAGTACCAACCCGGCCATGATGTCGTGGCGCAACCACGACATTTGGTAGCCGCGCAGGGTGACAAGCCCCGGTAGCCAACGGCGCCAGCCACGCCGGGCACCGTCGTCGCGGGGGGCAATCCGGCCGGGTTCCGGGAGGGGAGGCGAAGCATCCGAGTGGTTCATAACGCTGCGCCTTTTGCTGGGTTTTCTCGATGTCTGCGAAAGCGAAATTGAATTCAGTGTAGCCGGCGCTTCGCGGCGTCATTCCAAGCGTGCAGGGCTACACCCGCTACGCTACCTTGTTCCAAACTCTGGATGCTTGATCGTTGTCAGGAGAAAGGACCGATGAAAATTGTGGTAACCAGTGTGATGGTCGACGACCAGGACAAGGCATTGACCTTTTACCGGGACGTGCTCGGTTTTGAGCTCAAACATGACATCCCCATGGGCGCGCATCGCTGGCTGACACTCACGTCACCCGGCGATGCCAACGGGGTTGAGTTGTTGCTGGAACCTGACGCCCACCCTGCGGCAAAACCGTTCAAGTCGGCGATCAAACAGGACGGCATTCCATACACGTCTTTCGGGGTCGAAGATGTGCAGGCCGAGTATGCGCGGCTCTGCGCCGCCGGCGTGCACTTCACTCGGCCACCGACGGCGATGGGGCCGGTGACCATCGCTGTATTCGACGACACGTGCGGCAATCTTATCCAGATCGCTCAGCAGCATTGACGCGCTCACTGCCCCGATAAAAAACTTACCAACTGCCGCCCATGGGAGCTCAACGACTCCCACCCGCGAAAGCACAGGCGCATCTCCAGCGTCGCCCAGCGCTCTTGCAGCCCCACCCAGCGCACCGGCAACTCCTGCTCCATGCGCCGGGCGGTGGTCTCGGGCAACATGGCAATGCCAGCGCGCTGGGCCACCAGTTGGGCGATGGCCTCGAAGCTGGGCGCGCGTACGCGAACCTTTAAGGGCATGGCCAGGTTCATGGCCAATTCTTCGACGAAGCGCTGCATGGCGCGCTCTGCCGGCAGGCACACAAACGCATAACCCAGTGCATCGCGTATATGCAGCTGCTCACGCCCGGCCAAGGGATGATCATCCGGTACCAGAAGTACCAGGCGTTCGGTGCGAAACGGCAAAGACACCACGCCCTCGTTGAGCAGGTTGCCGTCGTACACGCCAATCTCGCACTCGCCGGCCAACACCACCCGCAGTACATCGACGCTGCGGTGTTCCACCAATTGCAGGTCCACCTCCGGGTAGTCGGCCAGAAACGGTCCAAGTACCGCGGGCAACAAGGTGCTGTTGGTCACGGTGGAGGCCGCCAGGTGCAGGGTGATCCGCCGTTGCCCGGCCAGTTCTTCCAAGGTGTGCTGCAGCTTCTGCGCTTCACCGAGCACACCACGGGCGGCTTCCAACACCAGACGGCCGGCGGGCGTCAGTTGCATACCGTCGGATTTACGGGTGAACAGGGTCAGGCCGCTGCGCTCCTCGATCAGGCGCAACCGGGTACTGGCGGCGGACACGGCCACTGGAAAGGTCGCTGCGGCTTTGCTGAGGCTGCCGTTGGCGGCGACGGCGGCCAGCAGGCGCAGGTCCTGAAGGTCGAAGTGCATCAGGTGTTCTCCAAAACAGAAAGCCTTGTTCTCAAAAAACCGATTCTAGTGAATGGGCCTTCTGTTCAGAATAACGCCATATACATCCTGTTGTGGACCTTCATGAATACCTTACTCGCGCCTTTTCAGCGTTACGTTCAAAACGGCAGCTTGTTCGCGGTGCTGGCCGCCCTGGGCTTCAGCCTCAAGGCCATCTTCGTCAAGCTCTCCTATGCCGCCGGCCCGGTGGATGCGATCACGGTGCTTGCCTTGCGTATGGCGTTGTCATTGCCGCTGTTCATCTGGCTGGTGTGGTTTAGTGGCCGGCAAGCCGGCGCGCCGCTGACCCTGGGCAACGGCGTGCGCGTGCTGTTGCTCGGGCTGCTGGGCTATTACCTTTCCAGCCTGTTCGACTTCTATGGCCTGCAGTACATCAGCGCAGGGCTTGAGCGGTTGATCCTGTTCATCTACCCGACCCTGGTGCTGATCATCCAGGCCGTTGCCCAGCGGGAACGGCCGACACCGCGCACCCTGGCCGCCATGGGCATTTGCTACTTCGGCCTGGGCGTCGCCTTCGTCCATGATGTTAGCGTTTCGGGCATGGGCAGCCAGGTGATCGTCGGGTCACTCTGGGTTTTCGCCAGCGCCGTTACCTATGCACTGTATTACTCAGGCACCGGCGCCATGCTCAAACACATGAGCTCCATGCGCCTGGCCGGGTTGGCGGGCAGCGCCTCGTCGCTGATGGTGCTGGCCCATTACCTGCTGGTGGCGGATACCGCGCAGTTGTGGCAATTACCTGCGTCGGTATGGCTGTACGCCGGGTTAATGGCGGTGTTTTCCACGGTGCTGCCGATCTATTGGGCGGCCCTGGCCATCAAGCGCATGGGGGCCACGCAAACGGCGGCCGTGGGCAACCTGGGCCCGGTGCTGACGGTGCTGGCCTCTTGGGCAGTGCTCAGCGAAGACATTTCGCTGTATCAGATCGCCGGCTTGGCATTGGTGTTGTTCGGGGTGTCGCGGCTCAAGCCGGGCAAGCCGAAGGCAAGTGCGCAGGCACCGACTGAAGATGTGCCGGCCTGAATGTCCCCCCATTGCTGGTGGTTGATTCAATGGGGGGCTCCCACCAGTATCGCTGTTGAATAGTGAGGTGTGTCCTCCAGCCAACAGTGAAGAAAAAGGCATGAACCAGACAGAGATCGAAACACTGCAAAGCCTGATACAACGCCGCCGCAGCTGCCGTGCATTTGTGCCGCGGCAGGTTGAGCATGATGTCGTCATGCAGATGTTCGCGCTGGCCCAGCGCACGGCTTCATGGTGCAACACACAGCCGTGGCAGGTCATTGTGACCCGAGGTGAAGCAACCGATCGCTTTCGCGCAGCTTACGAAGCGCAGCTGAAGGTCAGCTCGCCGGCCCCGGACTTTGATTTCCCGACCCAATACCAAGGTGTTTACCAGCAGCGCCGACGTGAATGCGGGCGGCAACTCTACGACAGCCTCGGCATTGCGCCAGGCGACCGCGCCGCCAGCCAACAACAAACCCTGCGCAACTTTTCGCTGTTCGATGCGCCCCATGTCGCCATCATCACCAGCGACCGGTCGCTAGGTACTTATGGTGCGGTCGACTGCGGAGGTTATGTCACCAATATGCTGCTGGCCGCCGAAGCGCTCGGCCTGGGGGCTATCGCCCAGGCGGCGTTGGCCAGCCACTCGTCGTTTGTACGGCGCCATTTTGGTATCGATGAAAGCCGGTTGGTGGTCTGTGGGGTGTCCTTTGGCTATGCCGACCATGATGCTCCCGCCAATGGCTTCTACACGACGCGTGCGGCTACCGAAGATACGGTGTTGTGGCACGAGGGTTGACTGGGAAAGAGGTTCAGGGTCGATACCGTCAGGCCCGGCAAAGAGCGACGCAGCCTTGGGGCAGCTGCGAATCGCCGTGTCACCGCATTCGGCGTAGCTGCCGTCAGGCTGCGACCGAGCGCGTAGCGGTCGCAATCCAGGCAATCGGTGGCCGCCAAGGCGACTAGAATTCACGTTCTACCCACTCATGGAGAACCACCATGACCAGCAAAAACACCATTTGCCTCTGGTACGACGGTACCGCTCTGGACGCTGCAACTTTCTATGCCCAGACATTTGCGGACAGCACAGTGGGTACTGTCTACCGCGCGCCTGGGGACTATCCTTGCGGTAAGCAGGGCGATGTGTTGACCGTTGAGTTCACTGTAATGGGCATACCGTGCCTTGGGCTAAACGGCGGCCCAGCGTTCAAGCACAGTGAGGCGTTCTCGTTCCAGGTGGCGACCGACGATCAGGTCGAAACCGACCGCCTGTGGAACGCAATTGTCGGCAACGGCGGCCAGGAAAGCGAGTGCGGCTGGTGCAAGGACAAGTGGGGCCTGTCGTGGCAAATCACGCCACGCGCCTTGATGGCCGCGATAGCCAATCCCGACCCAGCAGCGGCCAAGCGCGCGTTCGACGCCATGATGGGCATGCAAAAGATTGATATCGCCACCATCGAGGCGGCACTGAAGGGGTAACCGGTAGAGGAGACGCAGCATGGACCGATTCACTGGCGGATGCCTGTGCGGCAACGTGCGTATCGAGGCGTTGGGGCGTCCGTACCGCGTCGGCCTTTGTCACTGCCTCGACTGCCGCAAGTTTCATGGCGCTCTCTTCCACGCCTCCGCGATTTTCCCGGAGGATGCTGTGACGATCGAGGGCGAAACACGCGACTACGCTGGGCGGTTTTTCTGCCCCCGCTGCGGCTCGTCCGTTTTCGCCCGCACCGCGGACGAAATCGAAGTGAACCTGGGCTCCTTGGATACCCCGGACCAGTTGGTGCCAACCTACGAAAGCTGGATCATTCGTCGCGAGTCCTGGTTGCCGGCGTTCCCACTGACGCGACGATACGAGCGTGACCGTGAAGGGACGGGGCGCTTTGAGGAAGAGTAGGCACAAAGGTGCTTTTCCTACAGGCTCTAGCTATATGTCTCGATCGGGCGTAGAAAGGTGCTGTCGCAAAACTGTAATGTAGGTGTCATAGGATTGACACAGCTACTTACATTTTCTTGGTTGGCCCTTGGCCTTTTCATGGATGAACAAGTCTCATGCGTCGTGTCGTATTCAATCAGAAGGGAGGCGTTGGCAAATCCAGCATCGCCTGCAATCTTGCCGCTGTCAGTGCCGCCGAAGGTTACCGAACGCTGCTGGTTGATCTCGATCCCCAGGCAAATTCGACTCATTACCTCACGGGCCTGGCCAACGAAGGCATTCCTACGGGCATCGCCGATTTTTTCAAGCAAACATTGTCCAGCAGCGCCGCCGGCAAAAAAAATCGCGTGGTAGTCACCAAGACACGCTACGACAACCTTCACCTGGTGACAGCCAGCCCCGACTTGGCTGACCTGCAATCGAAACTCGAGAGCAAGTTCAAGATCAACAAACTGCGCAAGTTACTGGTAGAACTGTCAGAGGATTACGAGCGCATCTATATCGATACACCGCCCTCGTTGAACTTCTACACCTTCAGTGCACTGGTGGCGGCTGACCGTTTGTTGATTCCATTCGACTGCGACAGCTTTTCTCGCCAGGCGCTGTACCGGGTGATGGCTGAAGTCGAAGACCTGCGCCTTGATCACAACCAATCGCTGCAAGTGGAGGGGGTGGTGGTCAACCAGTTTGCCGGGCATACCGGCTTGCACCAAACCCTGGTTGATCAGTTGTTGGCCGAGGGGGTGCCTGTGCTTCCGGTGTACCTCAGCAGTTCGGTGAAGATGCGCGAATCGCACGAAGTATCTGTGCCCCTCGTCCATCTGGCCCCTGGCCATAAGCTTTCGCTGGAGTTTGTCGACTTGCTCGATGCGCTGGAGCGGGCTGCCTGATTGGTCACAGGTGATCGGCATCGATCACAGCCTTGGCGAATGCCTGCGGTTCTTCCTGGGGAGCGGGGTGCGGCGCGCCATTGGCGTTGCCCTCAAGGGTGATGGTCGGCACGCTCGAATCTAATGCCAGATAAAAGCCCATATATCGAGGCGTCCTTCAGACACACCGTGGCGCGTTGACGCCTCGGCTTGGGCGAGTCCATCCAATTACGGGTTCTGCGAAGCCGCAGGCATCACCGAATCCCATTCCGTCACATAAGCCACCTTGCTCTTTTTGTCGTACAAACACAGCTCCCGACCTGGCTTGTTCTTCATGTGCGCCTGGGGGTAGCGCCCCTGCAGCAGTAACGCCACATAACCGACCCGGTCATCGAACTGAGCGGTTTGGCCTACGGGTGCGGCTTGCTTGAGTTGGCTCGCCTTCGTGCATGAAGCAATGACCTGTTCGTCCAGTTCGGCCCATTGTTCGGGGCTGGAGGCGAGTGCGGCTCCAGTCGTCGTGGCCAGCAGCAATGCAGAGAGGAAAATTGTCTTCATGAACGCCTCGTTGTAACTACTGAAGTTTTGCCAACCTTGAGTACAAACTGGAGTGGCTTATGGTTCGTAGTCTTCAGGTGGCTCGAAACAGTCCAGACGACCACAGATTGTCGATGCATGGTTTATCGGGCGGAGGGGCTGAGACTGGGCGCTTTCCCCCGCAAGCATGGGGGGCGACCAAATTGGAACCTGTCGATCAAACGAACAAGATTGCCAGCAAAACCCAGCATTGAGCTTGCTGGCAAATGTATTACAAAAACTCAGCCCTCGGCTTTCACTGAGCGTGTATCCCCCTCGCTCTCGATGCCATCGAGCACCGCATCTATCAGTGCCTTGGCCATCTCAATGGTATGAAAGGTCGACCACATCAACCCCTCGTTCGTAGCGGTTTCGCTCATGCACAGGTGGTAGGTCGTCTCCCGCGCGCATCTGAGCGACAGTGAGGCGTGCACCAAAGCGTCTTCGGCATTGATTCCGGCGCACACGGCAAACAAGGGATCATGCCCGGCATCGCAGGTGCCGAACGGAGTAAAGGCGGTTTTGACGAGGGTGCCGCTGGCGGGTGGATCGGGAACGATTTTGATCATGGTGA
The DNA here is from genome assembly GCA_964453495.1 of uncultured Pseudomonas sp. GTDB lineage: Bacteria > Pseudomonadota > Gammaproteobacteria > Pseudomonadales > Pseudomonadaceae > Aquipseudomonas. Next base: position 29,585 of record CAYVPI010000001.1, read on the forward strand.
AGCTCCTACGTTGGTACATGGGAGCTACCACCTTTCGCTTGCACACGAATGGGTGGCAGCTGTGCGCGGGTGTGCAAGACCGAGAACGTAGCAACCCGGCAGGCCCGAAGACCTCCCACGCACAGCCGCCATAAAACACTTCGCGAAGGAAGAACTCCGAAGAAGGGTATGGCGTTGCTTGGCAACTACGATTACACGAGCTTGCACACTCGGCCGCTGATTTTGCAGCGACCGAACGAGCCTAGAGCGCAGACCGAAGCGACGCAACCTTCAGGAGGGCGACACGGGTCGTAGGATAATTCTTTAAATCAAAATCAAGATAGTGATTTGTCTTGATTTTCTCATGCCCACGCAATTGAACGCAAAAGCCTAAAGGCGACGCAGCCTGGCGGCAGCTGCTACGAGATCGGCGTAGCAGCTGCCGCCAGGCTGCGTCCAGGGCCGACAAGGCCCTGCGCTTTATCGTCAGAACTCCATACGCAACCCAACCGTCGCATTGCGCGGCGTGCCGTAGTAGCTGGAGGACGTGCTGGTGTAGTACTCCTCGTCCAGCAGGTTGTTGACGTTGACGGTGGCGCTGAGGTTTTTCGTGATGGGGTAGCGCGCCATCAGGTCGACCACGGCATAGTCGTCCTGGGTGAAGCGCACACTCGAGGGGCCCATGTTGTCGCTGAAGATTTCACTCTGCCAATTCACGCCGCCACCCAGGGTCAGGCCGTTGCCGATGCTGCGCAAGGTGTAGGTTGTGAACAGTTTGGCGGTGTTCTGCGCCACGTGGGTGTTGAGCTTGTGACCGTCGCTGTCTTCCACAATGTTGCGGCTGAAGCTGGCGCTGGCTTGCCAGTCGGGGGTCAGCTCCCCGGAGAGTTCCAGCTCGAAGCCACGGGTCTTGGTGCCAGACTCGGCGCGGTAGGCCTGGTTGCCGTCTGGTGCAGATACACCGGGAATGGCCACGGCCAGGTTGTCCTGCTCGATCTGGTACAGGGCCAGGCCGATGTTCAGGCGGTCTTCGAAGAAGGCGGCCTTGCTGCCCACTTCATAACCGTTGCCTTCCAGCGGGTCGAGGTAGGTGCCTTGCTCGGTCATGTTGCTCTGCGGCTTGAAGATGGTGGTGTAGCTGCCATACAGCGACCAGTTGTCGTTGAGGTCGTACACCAGGCCCGTGTAGGGGGTCACGACACCGGTTTCGGTGCGATGGCTTTTGGTGTCGTCAACAGTCGGGTCGAAGTTGTCGGTCTTGATGGTGTTTTCCCAGTTGGTGACGCGGGCACCGAGGATCAGCGAAAGCGCGTCCGTGGCACGCAAACGCACGCTGCCGTAGCCTGCGGTCTGTTTTTCGCTGAAGTCCATCCGGCTGGTGGCGGGAATATTCGGGCGCTCCGGCGGTTGGCCGTCCCAGGTGTAGATGTTCGGCACCGAACTGTCCCAGCCTTCGTGGCGCCACAGTTCATAGCCATTGGTGCGGTAATCGGTGTGTTGCTGGCTGTAGCCGATGATCGCGTCGTGCTCGCGGCCGAACAGGTCGAAGCTGCCGGAGGTGTTGAGGTCGAAGCTCTGCTGCACCGGTTTGGCTTCCCAGCGGCCGGACCACAGGTTGACGCCCGTGCCGGTCGCAGGGTCCGGGTTACCGCCAGCGGCGTAACCGATCACTTCATCGTATTCGTTGCGCGACTGGTTGAACGTCAGCTTGGCCTTCCAGCGTTCTGTCATTTGGTGTTCCAGCGAGGCAAAGCCGGAAACGAAATGGCGCTTGGAGTAAGCCCAGGAAGCACCGGCGCTGTCCGAGCGCGACCAGTCGGCCAACGAGCCGTCCTGGTTGTACAGGGGCAAGCCACTGCGTGCATGGTCGTCGATATCGAAGTCCTGGGAGTCCATGCCCACGGTCAGCAGGGTGTCGGGGGTAAGATCGGCCTGGATGACGCCGTAGAAAATTTTCCGGCGCTCGTTGAGGCGGTCGATATAGGACTCGTTGTCCTGATAGGCACCTACGAGACGGCCGCGGATGTTGCCGCTTTCGGTCAGCGGGCCGCTGGTGTCGAGCTCGGTGCGCTGGTAGTTCCAGGAACCGCCCTTGACCGTGAGGCTGGTCTGCGGAATGTAGGTCGGGCGCTTGCGCACCATGTTCATGGTCGCGCCGGGGGTACCGATGCCGTTGGTCAGGCCCGTGGCGCCCTTGATGATTTCGACCCGGTCATACAACGCCATGTCGTTACTTTGCACGGTCGAGCCGTAGTTACTGTCGAGCAGCTGTACGCCGTCGATCTGGAAGTTTTCCACGGCAAAACCGCGCGAATAGATGACGCTGCCGTCCGAGCCACTGTTGCCGCTCTGGTTGATGGTCAGCCCCGGCGTTTGCCGTACCACTTCGGTCAGGTCGGTGATGTTCTGGTCGTCCATGCGCTGGCGCGTGATCACGCTGACCGATTGCGGCGTTTCCCGAATCGACAGGGGCAAGCCGGTGGCGGTGCTGGTGGAGCCTGTGGTGTAGGAGCCTGTGCCTTCGGTGGTGGCGCCCAGGCGTTGTTCGTTGAGGTAGGTTGGGGCCAGTTGTACGGCGCCAATGGTATTCGACCCAGGCGCTGGCTCCGATGAGTTCGCTGCCACCACTTCCTCCTGTTCTGCCCCCACGGTTTGAGCGAATGCAGTCGCTGCGGGTAATACAGCGGCAAGGGTCAGCCCCAGTACTGCACGATGGATGGCGGCACACAATGGATCAGGCAAGGAGGAGCAACGCAGCCCGGCGCGGCGCGGGGCATTCTGGAACGGCATGACGGAGTCCTTCATTCGTTTGGGTGGTGGCAGCACTCGAATGGTGCATTGATAAAAGAACGAATGAGAATCGTAGCTATTTACACTGTGGCGGAAATATTTCCTCGCCAGTGCTGGCTGCGTATCCAGCAGGAGCGTTTCAAGAGGTTTTTCAAGGGCTTGAGCCGCGAAGGACGCTTCACCCCGTGGCGAGGTGAAGCGCGCATCATCGATTACTGCAGGGTGCCAGGCAGTATTTCAAACGAGGGGGTGAAAGGCGTCATGGCCGACATCAGCAATTCGAACGGCTTACGGTCGCCTTCGAAGGTGGCCTTGCCGGCTGCAACGAGTTGGTCGAAGCTGGTTTTTCTTGCCATCACACCTTCAAGGTCGGAGCGGTTGAGGGTGATGGTCAGGTCAGCATTCCTGGCTTGTTGCCCCTTGATGGCGGTCAAGGTCGAGTTGCTCAATTCAACCGCGAATTGCTCGCCGTTATCGGGCGTCTTGAGGTTGAACGTGAAGTGCTTGTCTGCGACCTTGTCGCCATCGAGGCTGATGCCCAGGTACTCCAGCCACAGCTCAGTGCTCATGCCGCGAATGGCGTCAGGCCCGACGGTTTTCGGCGGCACGCCTTTTGGTAGACCGTTGCGCAACTCATAAGCCGCCGCGAGGAAGCTGTTGCGCACGCCGGCACTTTCCTTCTGGTAGCCGACCTGCTCATAGACGTCGGCCAGCAGATCCTTGGCCGCCGTGTTCTGGGGCTCGGCATACACCAGCTTGTTGAGGAGTTCATAGGCTTCGCGGTATTTGCCCTGCTCGAACAGGGTTTTGCTTTTGGCCATGATCTTCTCGCCGCCGCCCATCATTTCCACATACAACGGCGCCGAATCTTTCGGCGACAGTGGCATCAAGGTGGCTGGGTTGCCGTCCCAGTAGCCCAGGTAGCGGTTGATCACCGCACGGCTGTTGTGCTCCTCCGAGCCGTGGTAGCTGTGGGTCGCCCAGTTGCTTTTCAGGCTCTGCGGCAGCTTGTAGACGTTCTGGATTTCGTTGATGGTGACGCCCTGGTTGGCCGCGTGCAGCACGGCGTTGTTGAGGTTGGCATAGGCATCGCGCTGGGCACGCATCACTTCCTGGATGCGCTCGTTGCCCCAGCGTGGCCAGTTGTGGGCGGCGAACATCACGTCGGCCTGCTGGCCGTAGCGGTACAGGGCATTGTTGATGTTTTTCGACCACAACAGTGGGTCACGCACCAGGGCGCCACGCAGGGTGTAGATGTTGTGGATGGTGCCGGTAATGTTCTCGGCTGCCCAGAAGGCTTTGAACTGCGGGAACCAGGTGTTCATTTCCGCCGGGGCTTCAGTGCCAGGCGTGCTCTGGAACTCCATCTCCACACCGTCGATGGTTACGGTTTCGAAGGCTTGCTTGATGGTGCGGTTGGGCGCGATCAAACCGAGGTTGCCGCTGGCGGCGTTTTTACCGATGGCCATGTCCACATGGCCGTAAGGGCTGCGCGGCAACAACATGCCGTACTGCAGGAAGGCGCGGCGGTTCATGGCATTGCCGGCGTAGATGTTTTCAGCCACGGCATGCTCCATGAAACCTTCGGGGGCTATCACCGGTACCTTGCCACTGCGCACGTCGGCTTCGTCGACGACGCCACGGATACCGCCGAAGTGGTCGACGTGGGAATGGGAAATGACAACGGCTACCACCGGGCGCTTGCCCAGCTTCTCGTTGATGAAGTCCAGTGCCGCCTTGGCGGTTTCCTTGGCGGTCAGGGTGTCGAAAATGATCCAGCCGGTATTGCCTTTGATGAAGGTGATGTTGGCCAGGTCAAATCCGCGCACCTGGTAGATCTTGTCCGGCACGACTTCATACAGCCCGTAGGCCATGTTGAGCACGGCCTGGCGTTGCAGGGAAGGGTTGATGCTGTCGTAGTTCTTGTCCTGCAACAAATAGTCGTAGCTGCCCATGTCCCAGGCGACGTTGCCGGCTTCGGCCATGATCTTTTTGTAGGGTGGGGCGGCGATGAAGCCTTTTTTGGCCTCTTCGAAATCGCGCTTGTCCTGGAACGGCAGGGTCTTGCGCACACCGTTCTGCAATTCGATGGTGTAAGAGGAGGGCGCTTTACCCTTGGCATCGAAGTGTTTGCCTTGCATCACAGCGGAGTCGGCGGTTGCCTCCCCGGTGTCGGTTGCAAAAACGGCCGGGCTGAAGCTACCGACAAGGCTGATTGCCAAAGCCATTTTTATGGTCTTGTTGTACATGCAGCTGTTCCTTCGCAAAAGGATGATCGTGACAGCGGTCTACACGGGTGCGTCTTGCAGGCCCGCTTGACCCTGTGGCGCAAGAAATAGCATATTCATCCGATTACGAAAAATTCCGTTTCATTGGCTTTCAATAACATAAAGGTTATCGCATGACCCCGCGCCGCCTACGCCAATTCCTCGCGTTGATTGAACATGCACACTTCGGTCGAGCTGCACGAGCGCTGGGGGTTTCCCAGCCGGCGTTGAGCAAAAGCATCCAGTTGCTGGAGAGTGAACTGGGTGTCACCTTGTTCGAGCGGCGCACCGAAGGCGTGGTGCTCACGGCTTTCGGCCAACTGCTTCGGGAAAAGAGCCAGCGCCTGTTGATGGCCGAGGAAGATTTGCGCCGCGACATCGCCTTGTTGTCGGGCGCAGAGATCGGGGCGCTGAAAGTGGCGTTGGGGCCTTACCCGAGTATCACCAGCGGTTATGCCGGCATTGCCCGCATGCACGCCAAGCATCCGCAAATCAAAGTCACTGCCCATGTGGCTGGCTGGCGTGACGTGGCTCACCAGGTCGCCACGGGCGTGGTGGATATTGGCATCGCCGAGATCAGCGCCCTGCATGGCCGGGACGAGTTCGCCTGCGAATTATTGGGCGAGCATGAGGGGCGCCTGTTCTGCCGGCCGGGCCACCCGCTGCTGGCGCAGCGCTCGGTCACCTTGGCGCAAACCCTCGATTACCCATGGGTGGCCTCGCGGCTTCCGCTGCGCCTGGCCAGCCAGATGCTGCCGGCAAGCCTGGGTTGCGCCGGCGCTTATGATGCGGTGAATGGTGATTTCGTACCGGCAATCGAAATCGACGTGCCCATGCAGATCGTTAAATTTATCGAGCACAGCAATGCCATCACGGTCGGTTCCATGTCGATGTTCGAGCGCGAATTGATAGCTGGCCAGATCGTTGCCTTACCCGTTCACAACGTCGCCCTGCGCACGCGCTACGGCTTCATCTACCTCAAGGAGCGTTCATTGCCACCGGCAGTTCAGGCTTACATGAAGGAGGTGAGGGCCGTGGAAGAGGATATTTGTCAGCGGGAGATCAAGCTTGCTGCCATCGGGGTTTGAAGCGGTCGCTGATCCGTATTTCTATTGCCTATCTGCATCTGTTTCGAAAGTCGCTTGCCTCTCACAATAACGCCCCGTCAGGCCCCTGCAAGGGGCCGGCTTCAAGCGCAGAATTGCAGCGCGTACACGCATTTTCAGGAGGCCTGATGGCAAAGCTGGCGATTTTTCTGGTGGGTTTTTTAACCCTGACCCTGCTGATCGGCGCGCTTGCGACCATCTCTCCCTTGTGAACAAGGAGGGCGCTATGGCTTGACCTGGCAGACACCATTGGCCTTGTTCTTACCGGTGTACGACACAGCAGCTGAACCGTCCGGGTTGATGCTCAGTGAGATGGTCACGTTGCTGCCCTTGGCTTTGATACCTTGGCTCCTGCTATTGACTCGGCTTCAAACCCCAACAGCCCAAACCAGTGCAGCCTGGCCTGCCGGGTTTCCCTGGGCATCATTGAAGCACCACAGCTCACCACGCTCGATGCAAAACAACGAGCCATCCTTTCTCACCCGCACACCTGTGTATCCACTGGCGTACCCTGTTCTTGCCACGGCATCGAGCATGACGGCGCGCTCGGCGCGGGCATCGGGCCTGGCGCTGAGCCGTGAGGGCAGGCCAATAAATTCTGCTTCTGAATAGCCGAAGGCACGTTTGGCGCTGGCGTTGACGTAGATGAAGCGTGGGTCGGCACTGGTGTCGTGAGCGAGCAATGCGAAGGGGGCCTGGGCATCGACCCACTGCAACCGGTCGGCATCGCCACCTTCGAAGAGATCATGTGCCAATCGATGGCCATGGTATAGGTAGAAAGCGTCGTCGATGAGGTTGAGGAGCTGTTGTTTATTGCTCGAATCGATCATCCGTTTGCCTTGAATTTTTTGTATTGCGAAGTGGCTGCCAACCGAGGGTTTGTTGCGGTGGGAGTGTGGGTGTTCGAGATTTTACAATGCCTGTATGGGCCTCATCGCGGGCAAGCCCGCTCCCAAGAGCAGGCTTGTTGGCGACAGGGGCTGCCACTAAACGAACGGCTGCCCGCCAAACCCCCGCGGCAACCGCTGCAGCCCGGGAATCTCGCTGAGCCGTTGCTGCCATTGCGAACGCCAATTGCTCCCAGCATGTGCCGCCTTGGCCCTGCGCGCCGCTCGCCGTGCGGCGTTGCGGGCATCCTTGCGGGCGTCCTTGTAGGCATCGGTGTTGCGACAACTGCGGCATTTCACCCGGTTCAGTTCGGTGGTGGCGGTAAGGTTGCTGCCATGGCGGCCACAGGCCAGGTGCCCGGCGACTTTGTAGTGCGCGACCATTGGTGGATCTCCTTCCTAATGAATGAGATGCAGGTATTCAGCTTAGCAGGCTGTGGCTGTCGGGGTGTCTGATCAGGCCACAACCTCTTACCAAAACCTGTAGGTATACCCAATGATCACCCGATTCTCGTCAACATTGGTGGTGTCGCTGCCGCGATAAGTGACATTGCGCCAACGCACACTCAGGTTCTTCAATGGACCGCTCTGAATCACATACCCAATATCCGTATTGCGCTCCCACTCCTTGGCATCCACCCCGGCAACCTTGAAATCATCACCGCGCATGTACCGGGTCATCAGCGTCAACCCGGGAATGCCGACGGCGGTAAAGTCGTAGTCGTAGCGCAGTTGCCAGGAGTCTTCTGCGGCGCGGACGAAGTGGTGGTAGGTGCCGTTGTTCAAGGCCCAGGGGTCGGCCACCAGCAGGAAGGGCAGGCCGGTGCGGCCGTTCTGGTTCTGGTAGGCGATGCCGAGCGAATGGCCCTGGGTGCTCAAGGTGAACATGCCGCCGAAAAAGCGATTGTCCACATTGGTATGGCCTTGGGCATCGCTGCCGAAGTAGCGGATGTCGGCCTTGAAATTGAGGCCGCTGGCCAGCGGTATTTTGTACAGCAGGCTGGCGGCGTTCTGGCTGTAGTTATCCTTGAGTTCGGCGCGGTACAGCGTGGCGCTCAGGCCGGGGGAGAAGGCGTAGGTTGCACCGGCATAGTTGAAACGGTCGGTTGCCACGCCACCCCTGGAGCCGTCTGAATACATGCGCAGGTCTTCGTAGTCGGATGAGTCGCGCTGGTGGGCCTGGCGAAACTGCCCGGCAGTCAGGTTGAGGTTCTGGATATCGCTGGAGACGACCTGGGCGCCTTGATAGGTTTGCGGCAGCAGCCGGGTATCGTTGCGGTACAGCACCGGCATCACTGGTTCGTGGTCGCCGACGGTCACCAGGGTCTTGGCGATTTTCATTTTGGCGGAGGGGCCGAGAAAGCTGAGTTCATCCACCGGTTCGCCGGTCAGGCGATTGCGCTGCAGGGCGCCTGTGCCGCTGCTACCGCCACCGGAATCGAGCTTGATGCCGACCAGTCCCAGCACGTCCAGGCCAAAGCCCACCGTGCCTTCGGTGAAACCTGAAGCGCCGCGTAACAGGAAGCCCTGGCCCCAGTCTTCGGCTTTGCCCTGGGGCTGGCCGTCGTGGCGCGGGTGGTCGAACAGGCCGTCATCGCGGTAGTCGCGGTTCATGTAGAAATTACGCGCTTCCAGGCTCAAATGGCTGTCGGCAAGCAGGTCCGCGTGGGCCTGGGCTGCGAGCATCGAGGTGGAAAAGCCGAGGGTGAGGAAAAACCGGGCGCAAGAAGGCCCGGCCGATCCCAAGGGGGGATTGGCTGTACGCATGGTGAAAGGTTCCTGCCTGCTGTTAGTTGTTGTTATTCAACCGGCCCCCGCAGGGGCGTTTTATCGGGCTTTTATCAACATCAGACACATGGGCGAGGGCAGGAAAGGAGATCGGCCTACTGCGCCTCGTCGTCTTGCTGCGCGTGGCCGAGGGAGATCGCGGCCATGTCGCCTTGTAGCTTGTTCAAAAAGTGCAGCAGGCTGATGCTGTCGTCGAAACTGAAGCTCTTGAGCCCCTGCAGGTAAAACGCCTGGATGCGTTCTTGCAGTGAATCCCAGAACGCCTTGCCGGTGTCGGTCAATTGCACCAGCCGCGCCCGCCCGTCATCGGGGTGCGGCACGCGCAGCACGTGGTTGTCGCGCTCCATGCGCTTGAGCACGCCGTCCAGGCTCTGGCGGCTGACGACCAGGTATTCGGTCAGTTCAAAGAACGAGGTACCGCCTTCATGGCCTTCGCGGGAGAGTGCACCGAGCACGGCCCATTGCACCGTGCTGATGCCCATCTCGTTCTGGACTTGTCTTTGCAGGACGTTGCCGGTCTGGAACAACCGGAAAAACAGCCTGTTGGGTACGGATCTGGCGTCGCTGGTGCTCATTTTTGTTCCTTGTCGGCTCCGATGGGTCGAGCGCGGTGAAATGGGCGCCCGGCCTGGCAAAGCCGGCAGGGCATCAGTTGGGGACGAACTCGCGCGCGATGATATTTTTCATGATCTGCGCGGTGCCGTCACCGATTTGCAGGCCGAGCACATCACGAAGGCGCTGAGCAAAGGGCAGGTCCTCGCCGTAACCGGTGTGCCCGTGGGCCAGCAAACATTGCTTGACCACATCGAACGCCAGTTTCGGCCCCCACCATTTGTTCATCGCAGCTTCGGCATTGTGCGGCAGCTTATTGTCCTTGAGCCACAAGGCGTAATAGCACTGCAGGCGCGCAGCATGCACGTAGGTCTGCAATTCCGCCAGTGGGTGGGTCAGGCCCTGGAAGGACGAGAGGGCCTGGCCGAAGGCCTTGCGCTCGGTCAGCCATTGCCAGGTTTCATCCAGTGACTGCTGAGCCAGGGCCAAGCATTGCAGGCCGATCAGCGCGCGGCTGTAGTCGAACCCTTGCATGACCTGCTTGAAGCCCTTGTTCTCATCGCCCAGGCGATGGTTGGCGGGTACTTCGACGTTGTCGAAAAAGATCGAGCCGCGGCCGATGGCGCGCTCGCCGGCGTCTTCGAAACGGGTGGTGCTGATGCCCGGCAGGTTCATCGGCACCAGAAAGGCGCTGATGCCACTGGCACGTTGCTCCACGGTGCCGGTGCGGGCAAACACTACGGCAACGTCGGCCTGGTCGGCCATGGAGATGGACGTCTTCTCGCCGTTGAGCACGTACACATCACCCTTGCGCTCGGCCTTCAGGCGCAGGCTGGCGGCATCCGAACCACCACTGGGTTCGGTCAGGGCAATACAGGCTACCTTGCGCCCGGCGGTGATTTCGCTCAGCCATTCCCGAGCCAGCGACGACTCGGCGTATTGGGCGATGATCTGGCCGTTGAGCGAGGTCAGCAGCGGAATATAGGCCACGTTGAAGTCGCCACGGGCCAGTTCTTCGATGATCAGGCCGGCGGTGACGCAGTCCAGGCCGCTGCCGCCATATTCTTCAGGCAGCTCACCGCCGAGCAGGCCCATCTCGCCGAGCTGAGCAATCACCTCGCGTTCGATGCGGCCGTCGCGATCCCGTTGGCGGTAACCGGGGGCCAGTACGTCGGCGCTGAAGCGGGCCACACTTTCGCGGATGGCATTTTGTTGTTCTGTGAAGGCGAAGTTCATGATTCTCTCCAAGCCAGGTCGGTTAGTGCATCGGCAGCATCAACGCTGCCGGCACAGGCATCACTTGTAGAACTTGCGGAACTGGGGCTTGCGCTTTTCCTTGAAGGCGGCAACGCCTTCCTTCGACTCATCGGTGTCGTAGTACAGGCTCAGGGCCTGCATGCCCAGCCCGCCGATACCGCCGATGTTGGCGCTGTCGGCATTGAACGAACGCTTGGCGATGGACAGGGCGGTGGGGCTCTTCTCGAGAATTTCCTCGCACCACTTCTGCACTTCTTCATCGAGCTGTTCGTGAGGTACCACGGCGTTGACCAGGCCCCAATCCAGTGCTTGTTGGGCGCTGTATTTGCGGCACAGGTACCAGATTTCCCGGGCGCGCTTTTCGCCGATCAGGCGCGACAGGTAGGCGGTGCCGTAACCAGGGTCGACCGAGCCGACCTTGGGGCCGACCTGGCCGAACACGGCCTTGTCGGAAGCGATGCTGAGGTCGCAGACCACGTGCAGCACATGGCCGCCGCCAATGGCAAAGCCATTGACCCGAGCGATCACCGGCTTGGGCACTTCGCGGATCAGGTTCTGCAGTTCTTCGACCGGCAGGCCGATCAGGCCGCGGCCGTCGTACTGGCCTTCATGGGCGCCTTGGTCACCGCCGGTGCAAAAGGCCTTGTCGCCGGCACCGGTGAAGACGATGACGCCGATTGCCTTGTTCCAGCCGGCGCGGTTGAAGGCGTCGATCAGCTCCATGCAGGTCTGGCCGCGAAAGGCGTTGTAGCGTTCGGGACGGTTGATGGTGATGGTCGCCACGCCGTTGAGTTCTTGGTAGAGGATGTCTTCGTAGTTCATTGCATGCTCTCTCATTTAAAAGTCGCCAGGCTTAGCCAGCCATGGTCAGGCCGCCGGACACGCTGATCACTTGTCCGGTGATGAAATTGGCATCGTCGCTGGCGAGCAGGGCGATGATCCCCGGGTAGTCGTCCGGTTGGCCGAGGCGGCGCATCGGCACCGCGTTCTTGAAGGCTTCCAGAAGTTTTTCCGGGTTGCTGGAGGTGTCGGCCACAGCCTTGAGCAGGGCGGTGTCGGTCGGGCCGGGGCAGACCACGTTGAGGTTGATGTTCTTGGTCGCCAGTTCGCGCGCCAGGGTCTTGCTCAGGCCCACCAGCCCGGCCTTGCACGCTGCATATACCGCTTCGCCAGAGGAGCCGACGCGGGCGGCATCGGAGGCGATGTTGATCACCTTGCCGCCTCCGGCCTCGAGCATTTTCGGCAGCACCACGTGGTGCATGTTCAAGGCGCCGGTCAGGTTGATCGAGATCAGCTGTTGCCACTGCCCAGGCTCGGTCTTGAGGAACGGCATGAAGCGGTCGAAGCCCGCGTTGTTCACCAGCACTGTCGGCACGCCGAGGTCTTTCTCGATGGCTGTCACGGTATCGCAGATGGCGTTGTAGTCGGTGATGTCGGCGGCGTAGGCGATTGCCTTGCCACCGGCTTCGAGGATCAGGTCGACCGTGGTCTGGGCCGCTGCGCTGTCGCGGTCGAGCACAGCCACGCGACTGCCTTCGGCGGCAAAGCGCAGGCAGACAGCGCGGCCGATGCCGCCACCGCCGCCGGTGACGATAATGGTTTTTCCATTAAGACCTTTCATGGGGCAATTCTCCAGGTACGTTGAGTGGCGTGATTGAGGTCAGCGGCGCTTGGCCGGTTCGATGCGGATGCTCTCGGCCCGTTCATGCAGCTTGAACTTCTGGATTTTTCCGGAGGGCGTGCGCGGCAGGGCCTGCAGCACCTCCAGGTATTCGGGCAGGTAATTGCGCGACAGGTTGTGTTCGAGCAGAAACGCTACGGCGTCTTCCAGGCGCAGGTCGTCAAAACCCTCATGCAGGGTGACGTAGGCGCATACGCGCTCGCCCAGGCGCTCGTCCGGACAGCCGACCAGGGCTACGGCACTGATGGCCGGGTGCTTGTAGAGCAGGTTCTCGACCTCCACCACCGGAATGTTTTCGCCGCCGCGGATCACCACGTCCTTGGTCCTGCCGGTGATGCGGATGTAGCCCTGTTCATCCATGCGCGCCAGGTCGCCTGTGGCGAACCAGCCCTGGGCATCGACGCTGTAGAGGTCGGGGCGCTTGAGGTAGCCGACGAACAGGCTGGCGCCGCGCACTTGCAAGTGGCCTTCGATGCTGGCGGGCAGCGGCTGGCCGGCATCGTTGACTACCTGTACAGCCATCAAGGGCAAGGCCAGGCCGTCGGTGTGTATGGCGCGCTCGGGGTCGTCTTGCACCCTTGTCATGGTCACGGCACCGGTTTCGGTCATGCCCCAGGCCGAGACGATTTTTGCAGGGAGGCGGGTACCGGCCCGTTCCACCAGGCTTTCCGGAATCGGCGCGCCGGCCGAGACGAAGATGCGCAGTGAAGCCAGTGCTTCAGGGTGGTTGGCGGCGACCTCGACCAGGTCGGCGAGAAACGGTGTCGAAGCCATGGTGAAAGTCGGGCGCTCGGCGGCCAGGACTTTCAGGGCGGTGCCTGCATCCCAGACGTCCTGCAGCACCGCGACCGCGCCGAGGTAAATCGGCATCAGCATTCCATAGAGGAAGCCGGTCTGGTGCGACATGGGCGAGGCCATGTAGACGATATCGTCGCGGCCCAGAGCCATGCGTTCGGCGTAAGGGCGAACGTTATTCATCAAGGTGCTGCACGTATGCAGCACGCCCTTGGGCTCACCGGTAGTGCCGGAAGTGAACAGCAGCTGGACCACGTCGTCGGCGCGGTGGCGACGCTGGGCGAACAGGGCCTGGGTATCGCAGCTTGTTTCCCAGGCCTGGCCCAGTAGCTGTCGCTCGAAACTGTTGTCGTCGGTGCCGTTGATCACCAGTACGTGGCGCAACTCCGGCAGTTCGGTTCGCAAGCCTGCGGCCATGGTCGCGTAGTCGAAGCCCCTGAAGTGCTGCGGCACTATCAGCACATGGCTGCGGGCATGGCCGAGCATGAAGCGCAGCTCGCGTTCACGGAATATCGGCATCAGCGGGTTGAACACCGCACCGAGCCGGCCGCAGGCCAGGAACAGGGCGGTCATCTGCCACCAGTTGGGCAGCTGGCAAGACACCACGCTGGCTTTTTCCACGCCCAGGGCGGCCAAGCCTGCCGCCATGCGGGTGACCACAGCATCGAGTTCACCGTAGGTAAAGGAGACCGGGCCGTCTTCACCTGCACGGTAGGCGACCAGGGCGCGGGCTCTGGGGTCGCTTGCAACCTGTGAATCCCAATAATCTGTAATGATCATGTCGTTATAAGCAGTGCTGTTTTGCATGCTCGATTGATCATCTCTTGCCGCGCTTTTGCAGGTGTTCATCAATAAGCACCGACTATTAAGGGTTGTGTTGTTGTCTTTGGGTGTGACTGGTCTTGCCCTTTCGATGGAGCTGAAGATACGGCTTTCAAAATTAATATGTCAACATGTTGTCTTTATTTTTTTCTATGGATAGACTCGATCCCAGTCCCGGATAACTGAGGTAGGTGCCATGGTTTTTCACAACATCCTTGTCGAGCAGCGTGCAGCCGTCGGCTTGATACGCCTGAACCGTCCGGCTGTGTACAACGCGCTCAACGACGCCTTGATGACCGAGTTGGGCCAGGCGCTGCTGGCGTTCGAGGCCGACGACCGGGTACGGGCGATCGTCATTACCGGCAACGACAAGGCCTTTGCTGCCGGTGCCGACCTCAGCGAGTTGCAGTTCAAGGGGTTCGCCGATGTGTACCTGGAGGACTTCGTCACGGCCAACTGGGAAACCGTCACCCGTTGCCGCAAGCCAGTGATCGCAGCGGTTGCCGGCCTGGCGCTGGGCGGCGGTTGCGAGCTGGCGATGATGTGCGATCTGGTCATCGCGGCCGACAACGCCCGTTTTGGCCAGCCGGAAGTCAAGGTCGGCACCTTGCCCGGTGCCGGCGGTACCCAGCGCCTGACCCGCGCCATCGGCAAGGCCAAGGCCATGGACCTGTGCCTGACCGGGCGCTTCATGGAGGTCGAGGAGGCCGAGCGGTGTGGCCTGGTCAGTCGGGTAGTGCCATTGGCCAATTTGCTCGATGAAGCCTTGGGCGTTGCCGCGCAAATCGCTGGTCACCCGGCCATCGCGGTGAAGCTGAACAAGGAGGCAGTCGACCGCGCTTTTGAAACCACCCTGGCTGAAGGTGTGCAGTTCGAGCGGCGCTTGATGCACGCCAGCTTCGCCAGCCAGGACCAGAAGGAGGGCATGCAGGCCTTCGCCCAAAAGCGCAAGCCGGTGTGGACCCACCGCTGACAGGTCGGCGGTCGTGCGGCCAGTAAAACAAGAACAACAAGAGGAACCATCCAATGGCTTCAGTCGTGCAATTGACCCATGCAGGGGCCGTGGCCCTGATTCGGGTCGACAATCCACCGGTCAATGCCCTTGGTCATGCCGTGCGCGCAGGATTGCTCGAAGCTTTCTTGGCCGCCGAGCGTAACCCGCAGGTGGAATTGGTGATGCTCTATTGCGAAGGCAAGACCTTTGTCGCCGGCGCCGACATCCGCGAATTCGGCCAGCCGCCCCAGGCGCCGATCCTGCAGGAGCTGACCCTGGCCATCGAGAACTGCAGCAAGCCGTCACTGGCCGTATTGCATGGCTCGGTACTCGGTGGTGGGCTGGAGATTGCCCTGGCCTGCCATTACCGCTACGCCAAATGCGCCACCCGGCTCGGCTTGCCGGAAACCCGCCTGGGGTTGTTGCCCGGTGGTGGCGGTACCCAGCGCTTGCCACGCCTGGTCGGAGTGGAAGTGGCGCTGGAGATGATCATTGGTGGTGAGCCCATCGACGCCACCCAAGCGCTGCGCCTGGGCATTGTCGATGGCCTTTTTGATGAACCACCACTGGCCGCCGGCCTCAAGCGTGCACGGCAACTGCTGGAAGACCACGCGCCGGTGCGCCGCATCGGCCAGGCCCAGGTGCCCACCGAGCCTGCCCAGGCCAGCGCCCTGTTTGCCGCCAGGCGTGCCGAACTTCAACGCAGCCAACCCGATGCGTTCGCGGCGCCTCGCTGTGTCGCCGCCATAGAAGCTGCGACCCACTTACCGTTGCGCGAAGGCTTGCAGCGTGAGCGCGAGCTGTTTCTCGAATGCATGGCATCGCCCCAGCGCGCGGTGCTGATCGAAGACTTCTTTGCTCGTCGTCAGGCGAGCAAACCGATATCTGCCGCTGGCCGCCAGGCTTGAGCGCATCATCGAGGACTTTGCATGGACATCCACTACACAGCTGCCGAGCTTGAGTTGCGCGAAGAGGTGAGAGCTTTCTTGCGTGACGCGTTGCCGGCCGATATCGCCGCCAAGGTGCGCCAGGGCAAGCACCTGAGCAAGGACGATCACCAGCGCTGGCAACGAATTCTCGCCAAGCGTGGCTGGTACGCAGCCAACTGGCCCGTGGCCTTGGGCGGTACCGGCTGGGGCGTGGTGCAAAAACACATCTTCGAGGATCAATGCGCTGCCTTAGGTGCACCGCGCCTGATCTCCTTCGGCGTCAACATGGTCGCGCCGGTGATTATCAAGTTTGGCAGCCCGGCGCAGCAGGCGTACTACTTGCCGCGCATTCTCGGCGGTGAAGACTGGTGGTGCCAGGGTTATTCCGAGCCCGGTGCCGGTTCGGACCTGGCCAGCCTCAAGACCCGCGCCGTGCGCGAGGGTGATCACTACGTGGTCAACGGCCAGAAGACCTGGACCACCCTGGGCCAGCACGCCAACATGATTTTCTGCCTGGTGCGCACCGACAGCGAGGCCCAGCAGCAGCGGGGCATCTCCTTCCTGTTGATCGACATGGCCACGCCTGGCATCAGCGTACGCCCGATCATTACCCTGGAAGGTGAACACGAGGTCAACGAGGTGTTCTTCGACAACGTGCGGGTGCCGGTGGCCAACCTCGTGGGTGAAGAAAACCAGGGCTGGACCTGCGCCAAATACCTGTTGACCCATGAGCGCACCGGCCAGGCTGGCATCGGCCAGTCCAAGGCCGCGCTGGCGCACCTCAAAGAGGTGGCCGGGCAGGAGCTGCGCAATGGGCGGCCACTGCTGGACGACCCGCAGTTTCGCCTGCAGGTCGCTGAAGTGGAGATCCAGTTGCTGGCCATCGAAATGAGCACCCTGCGCATCCTTGCCGCGGCCCAGGCCGGGGAGGTGCCCGGCGCGGAAAGTTCGATCCTGAAGATCAAGGGCTCGGAAATTCGCCAGGCCATAAGCCACCTGCTGCGCAAGGCACTGGGGGCCAAGGCCCTGCCGTTCCTCGAAGCAGAACTGCACGATGGTTTTGCCGGCGAGCCGCTGCACAGCGACTACAGCGCGGCCCCCGCCAGCCAGTATTTCAACCTGCGCAAGCTGTCGATCTACGGCGGCTCCAATGAAATTCAAAAGAACATCATCGCCAAGATGATTCTTGAGCTTTAAGGAGGCACGCAATGGACTTCACACTCAGTTCCGAGCAACAGATGTTGCAAGACACCGTGGCCCGCCTGGCTCGTGATCACTACAGCTTCGAAGCGCGCGAAGGTTACTACCGCAGCGAGGCGGGCATGAGCCCGGCGTTCTGGAGCCAGTTGGCAGAGCTTGGCCTGTGTTCGGTGCCGATTGCCCAAGCCCATGGGGGCTTTGGCGGCAGCGGCGTGGACAACTGGCTGATCATGGCCGAGCTGGGGCGCAACCTGTGCCTGGAGCCTTTCCTGCAGTCGCAGATTCATGCTGCCGGGCTGCTGCAGCAGTTGGGCGATGCCGATCAGCAGGGGCAGTGGTTGCCGCAGGTCGCCGAGGGCTCGCTGCAACTGGCGGTGGCCTTGGAAGAACCGCAAAGCCACTACCAACTGCACGATGTGCAGACTCGCGCGCAGCCGGTCGGGGGTGGCTGGCGCCTGTCCGGGCGCAAGGTCGCGGTGGTCGGTGCTGCCAGCGCCGGGTTGCTCCTGGTATCGGCGCGCACAGGTGGAGATGCCTTTGATGAGCAGGGCATCAGCCTGTTCCTGCTTGAACCGCACGCTGCCGGGTTCACCCGCCACGACTATCCCTGCATCGACGGCCCACGCGCCAGCGATCTGATCCTGGACCATGTGTGGGTGGGCGAGGGCGCGTTGCTGGGCCGGGTCGGTGAAGCCCTGCCGGCCTTGCGTTACCAGCAGGGGCGGGCCATTGCCGGGCAGTGCGCCGAAGCTGTCGGCAGCATGCAAGAGGCTTTTCGCCTGACCCTCGACTACCTGAAAACGCGCAAGCAATTCGGCGCACCAATCGGCAAGTTCCAAGTGCTGCAGCACCGCATGGCCGACATGCGTGGCGAGTTGGAAATGGCCACCTCCATGGCAATCCTCGCCGCATGCGTGGCCGACCAGCCCGACAGCGACGAGCGCAACCGGCAACTGGCTGCCGCCAAGTTCGTGGTGGTACGCGCCGCGCGCTTGATCGCCGAGCAGGCGATTCAGTTGCATGGCGGCATCGGTATGACCTGGGAATATAACCTGGCCCACCACGCCAAGCGCCTGGTGATGCTCAGCCACCAGTTCGGTGACGATGATCATCACTTGCAGGCTTATGCCCAATTGCTCAGCGAAAGCTCGCATGCTCATTAAGGAGTGCGCCATGCATCAGTTCAGACAGATCGGCATCATCGGCAGTGGCGCCATGGGGCGGGGCATTGCCCAGCTGTTCGCCAGTGCCGGGGTCGAAGTCTTACTCCATGACAGCCGTAGCGAAGCCATCGAGCAGGCACTGCTGCATAACCGCCAATTGCTCGAGCGCAGCGCGGCCAAGGGCAAGCTCAGTGCGCAGGCGCTGGCAGCCACCCTGTCCTGCATGCGTGCGGCACCACGCCTGCAGGACCTGGCGGAGTGCGACCTGCTGATCGAAGCCATCGTGGAAAACCTCGAAGCCAAGCAGGCCTTGTTCCGCGAGTTGGAGCAACTTGTGAGCGCCGATGCGGTGCTGGCCAGTAACACCTCATCCTTGTCCATCAGCCAGATCGCCAGTGGCTGCCGGCACCCCGAGCGTGTGGCCGGCTTTCACTTCTTCAACCCGGTGCCCTTGATGAAGATCGTCGAGGTGGTGCGCGGTGAGCGCACGGCAGTGCAGGTGGTGGAACGCCTGAGTGCCCTGGCCGAGCAGGCTGGGCATTTTGCCGCGGTCACGCCGGATTCGCCGGGTTTTCTGGTCAACCACGCCGGTCGCGCCTTTGGCCCCGAAGCCTTGCGCATTCTCGGTGAAGGCATCGCCACAGCCGAGCAGATCGACCGCATTCTCAAGGACAGCCTGGGCTTTCGCATGGGGCCTTTCGAACTGTTCGACCTGGTCGGACTGGATGTTGCCCATGCGGTAATGGAGTCGATTCACCAGCAGTTTTATCAGGACCCGCGCTATACCCCTTCGGCACTGGTTGCGCCACGGCTGGCCAGTGGTTTGCTGGGGCGCAAGAGCGGTGAGGGCTTTTACCGCTACGAGGAGGGCAAGGCGATCGTGCCGGTGCCGGAGGCGTTAGCGCAGGTACTGATCGACCGGCCGTTCTGGCTGGACAGCCGCGACGCGGATGTTCGTCAGCACGTTGCAGCGGTACTGGCGGCAGCTGGCGCCGAGCTGGAGCAGGGCGCACACCCTGGGCCGACGGCGATCTGCCTGGTGACACCGCTGGGCGAAGACGCCAGCAGCGCTATCGCCGCCCAGCAACTGCCGCCGGAGCGCACCCTGGCTTTGGAAACCTTCGCGGGGTTCGACGTGCGCCGGGTATTGATGCGCCAGCCGGCCCTTGACCCGGATGTGTTGGCCCAGGCTCGCCAAGCGTTTGCTGCCGATGGCGTGCCGGTCGAGGTGATCAATGACTCGCCGGGATTCATCGCCCAGCGGGTGCTGGCCGGGATCGTCAACCTGGGTTGCGAGATCGCCCAACGGCGCATCGCCACGCCCGCCACCCTGGATCGCGCCGTGCAGTTGGCGCTGGGCTATCCGCAGGGGCCGCTGGCGTTCGGTGAGCGCTTCGGTGCTACCCGTATCCAGCGGATTCTCAATGCCCTGCATGTTCTGTATCAGGAACCGCGCTACCGGGTCAGCCCTTGGTTGCGCCGGCGCGTGCAACTGGGCTTGCCATTGACCACCCCTGAGGAATGAAGATGAGTGCTTACCTTTACGATGGTCTGCGCACGCCGTTCGGTCGGTATGCCGGTGCACTGGCCAGCGTACGCGCGGACGACTTGCTGGCAACCCTGGTGCGCGCGCTGGTGGCGCGCAATCCCTTTGCCGGCAATGACTACGAAGACCTGATCGCCGGGTGCAGCAACCAGGCTGGCGAGGATGCGCGCAACCTGGCCCGCCATGCGGCGCTGTTGGCCGGGCTGCCGACTTCGGTGGCCGGGGTGACAGTCAATCGCCTGTGTGGCTCGGGCCTGGCCGCCGTGTTGGATGCGGCCCGCGCGGTGCGGGCTGGCGAGGGCGAGTTGTTTATTGCAGGTGGCGCGGAAAGCATGAGCCGCGCCCCCTTTGTTGTGGCCAAGGCGCAGGGCGCCTGGTCGCGGGACTTCACCGCCTTCGACAGCACCATTGGCGCGCGCTTTCCTAATCCAAGGGTCGAGGCCGAGTTCGGCGCTGACTCCATGCCGGCAACCGCCGACAACATCGCCCGCGAACTGGGTATCGGTCGCGAGCAGGCCGATGCTTATGCGGCACGCAGCCAGGCGCTGTTTCAGGCCGCACTCGATGCAGGCTTGCACAGCGACGAGATACTGCCCATCGAAGTGCCCCAGGGACGCAAGCGGCCACCCCGTATCGTCGATCGCGACGAGCACCCGCGCCCGGACAGCACGGTTGAAGCACTGGGCAGACTCCAGCCGCTGTTTGCCCAAGGCGTGACCACCGCCGGCAACGCCTCGGGCGTCAACGATGGCGCGGCGGCATTGGTGGTCGGTTCTCTGGCCATGGGCCAGCGTTACGACTGCAGGCCGCGAGCGCGGATCGTGTCGAGCGCCGTCGCCGGCGTGGCGCCGCACTTGATGGGCCTGGGGCCGGTGCCCGCCATTGCCAAGGCCTTGCAGCGTGCGCAACTGACGCTGGCTGACATGGACCTGATCGAAATCAACGAGGCCTTTGCCGCCCAGGTGCTCGGTTGCGCAAAACAGCTGGGCCTGGCCTTCGACGATTCGCGCCTGAACCCCTATGGCGGCGCCATCGCCGTCGGCCACCCACTGGGCGCCTCCGGTGCACGCCTGATGATCGGCGCCATGCACCAGCTGGAACGCAGCGGCGGTCGTTATGCCCTGGTCAGCCTGTGCATCGGCCTGGGCCAGGGCATCGCCTGCGTGATCGAACGCCTCGATTGAACTGATGACAACAACAAAACTCTCGGAGAATTTCACCATGGTTGCAAAGGCAAGCTTCAACTGGATCGACCCACTGCTGTTGGACCAACAACTGAGCGAAGACGAGCGCATGGTGCGCGACAGCGCCCGCCAGTTCGCCACCAAACAACTGGCACCACGGGTGCTTGAAGCCTTCCGCCATGAGCAGACCGACCCCGCCATTTTTCGCGAGATGGGCGAGACCGGCTTGCTGGGCGCGACCATTCCCGAGGCTTACGGTGGCAGTGGTTTGAACAATGTCTGCTACGGCCTGATCGCCCGTGAGGTCGAGCGGGTGGACTCAGGTTATCGCTCGATGATGAGCGTGCAGTCTTCGTTGGTGATGGTGCCGATACTTGAGTTCGGTAATGAAGCCACCAAACAGAAATACCTGCCGAAACTGGCCAGCGGTGAGTGGATTGGATGCTTTGGTCTGACCGAGCCCAATCACGGTTCCGATCCAGGTTCGCTGATCACCCGTGCCCGCAAAGTCGAGGGCGGTCATCGCCTGACCGGCGCGAAGATGTGGATCACCAACAGCCCGATTGCCGATGTGTTCGTGGTTTGGGCCAAGGATGATGATGGCGATATTCGCGGCTTCGTGCTGGAGAAGGGCTGGCAGGGTCTGAGTGCACCGGCGATCCACGGCAAGGTCGGCTTGCGCGCCTCGATCACGGGCGAAATCGTCATGGATAACGTGTTCTGTCCTGAAGAAAATGCCTTCTCGGATGTGCGTGGCCTGCGCGGTCCGTTCACCTGCCTGAACTCTGCGCGTTACGGCATCGCCTGGGGGGCGCTGGGTGCAGCCGAAGATTGCTGGCACACCGCGCGCCAGTACACCCTGGACCGCCAACAGTTCGGTCGCCCGCTGGCGGCCAACCAATTGATCCAGAAAAAGCTCGCCGACATGCAGACCGAAATCACCCTTGCCCTACAAGGCTGTCTGCGTCTGGGCAGGATGAAGGACGAGGGGACTGCGGCGGTGGAGATCACCTCGATCATGAAGCGCAACAGCTGCGGCAAGGCGCTGGACATCGCGCGCCTGGCGAGGGACATGCTTGGTGGCAATGGCATCAGTGACGAGTTCGGTGTGGCGCGGCATTTGGTCAACCTGGAAGTGGTCAACACCTATGAGGGTACCCATGACGTGCATGCGCTGATCCTCGGTCGTGCACAGACCGGTATCCAGGCGTTTTTCTGAATATAAATTGAAACAGTTTTCCGGCAGGCTTGAGGCTCAGGATAGTATCCAAGCCTGAGCGGAAAAATTGGCTGCGTTGTATTGAAGCAATTCGTTTGCCGGCGCCGTTTTTTCGTTCCGCTGCACCGGTACTCAAGCAGGGCTGGCCTTTTGGCTCGCTCACCTTCCAAGGCATGGAGCTTTATGAACAACGGAAATGTATTCAGCAGCTATTGGTCAGGCCAAGTGCCTTTTGTCGCGTCTTTCGCGGTGCAACAACTGCGCCTGTGGGTCAGCACCAACCCCTGGTTTGCCGGGCATGAGCACAGTGATTGGTTCGAGTTGCCAGCCGAGGTTATCGATCGTCTGCAAGCCGATTACTACCAGCAATGGGCAGAACTCGGTCAACAGCTACTGACCCATCAGCCCTTCAGCTTCAATGATCGACGTTTCGCCAGTAGCCACTGGAGCGAGCCATTCTTCGGCTCCATGGCCGCATTCTATCTCCTCAACTCCCGCTTTCTCCTGCAACTGCTCGATGCGCTCAACATCGAAGAAGACAAGCCGCGCCAGCGCCTGCGCTATCTGCTGGAGCAAGCCATCGCTGCCAGTGCGCCAAGCAACTTCCTGGCGAGCAACCCCGATGCCCTCCATCACCTGGTGGAGACTCAGGGGGCCAGCCTGCTTGCTGGCCTGTTGCACCTGGCCAACGACCTGGGCGATGGAAAGCTGCGCCAGTGCGATAGTGGCGAGTTCACGGTGGGCGTTGATCTGGCGATCACCCCCGGCGAGGTCGTTTTCGAGAATGACGTTTTCCAACTCATCCAGTACTACCCGCAGAGCGAAACCCAATACCAGCGGCCGTTGTTGATCGTCCCGCCCTCGATCAACAAGTATTACATCCTCGACCTGCGTCCTGAAAATTCGATGGTCCGCCACCTTCTGGAACAAGGGCATCCGGTGTTCATGATGTCCTGGCGCAACTTTGACGAGAAGCATGCCGATACGACCTGGGATGACCTGATCCAGGACGGTGTGATTACGGCGTTGCAAAAGACGCGGGCAATCAGTGGCGAACAGCGGCTCAACTGCATGGGCTTCTGCATTGGTGGCACCCTACTGAGTACCGCGCTGGCGGTACTCGCGGCACGCGGTGACCGGGAAATCGGCAGCGTGAGCTTGCTGGCGACCTTTCTCGACTATCTGGATACCGGGCCAATCGGCGTGTTCGTCGACGAACAACTGGTGGCTTATCGTGAGCGTACCATTGGCCGTCGGGGCAATGAGGCAGGTCTTTTCCGCGGCGAAGACATGGGCAATGCTTTTTCGTTGCTGCGACCGAACGAGCTGTGGTGGAACTACAACGTCGACAAGTACCTTAAGGGGCAAAAGCCCGCGCCGCTCGATCTGTTGTACTGGAACAACGACAGCACCAACCTGCCAGGGCCGATGTACTGCTTTTACCTGCGCCACACCTATTTGCAGAATGACCTGAAGTCCGGGGAACTGGAGTGTTGCGGCGCGCGGGTCGATCTGCGGGCCATCGATGCGCCGGCCTATTTGCTGGCCACCCAGGACGATCATATCGTGCCCTGGAAGAGCGCTTACGCCAGCACCGCACTGCTCTCGGGCCCCAAGCGTTTTGTCCTGGGCGGTTCCGGGCACATAGCGGGCGTCATCAATCCACCCGCCAAACAGAAACGCCAATATTGGACCAATAACAGGCTTGCGAAGAATCCTGACACCTGGTTCAAGGGCGCCGAGCAGCATGCAGGGAGCTGGTGGAATGATTGGTCGGCCTGGCTGGTCAAGCATGCGGGCGAGCGTCGGCCTGCCACGATGGAGCTCGGCAGCACCGACCATCCTGCGCTGGAGCCGGCACCCGGTAGTTATGTGAAGCAATGACGAAGAGCGTCTGGCGTCTCGAACTATTTTGCATCGCAATAATTGAAGCGGACGAATCCCCCTGTTCAAGAGATATTGCCAATAGCCAGTCACGGCAATCTTGAAAATGAATGTTTTTTTTGCACTGCACAAAAATGGTTGCCAAATCATTTTGTGCGGTGCAACATTTCGTTCAGCACGATGAAGTCAAAGCAGTGTCGCGCCAGGCCATTGCCGGTCTTAAACCACCAGGAGGAATCAACGATGTCTTTTTACGACTCGGAAAAACTGCAGAACGCGCAAAAAGCCAATCTCGACGTACTGCAACAAATCAGTGGCAAGGTATTCGAAACCTTCGGCAAGTTCAGTCAATTGCAATTGAAAGCACTGCAGGCTTCGACGGACGAACATTTCGAGGGTATGCACAAGCTGCTTTCGGTACGTGACCCTCAAAGCTTCGCCAAGCTGCAGGCTTCCCTGGTTCAACCGACCGCACAAGCCGAACGCCTGCAGGCGTTCAATCGTGAGGTCTATGAATTGATCTCCGGCACTCAGTCGGAAATCGCCAAACTGGCCGAACGCCAGCTTGAAGCGGGCAGCCAACAAGCGCAGGAATGGGTGGACGTGATCAGCAAGAATGCACCAGCGGGCAGCGAGCCTGTGGTGGCGGCATTCAAGTCGGCGATGGGCAATGCCACCACGGCTTATGAAAGTGCACGCAAAACTGCCAAGCAGGCTGCAGAAGTCGTTGAAAGCGGTATCGCTGCGGCAACCAACATCACAGGCCAGGCCACCCGTGAAGCGGGCAAGACGGCGGGCGGCAACAAGTAAGTCGGGTTGCAAACGGTTGTCGGTGGCGATGGGCTTGTAGTTCATCGCCATTTTTTTGCTTGCCGCCATCCTCTGCTGGCGTGTCGATTTACCGTAATACCAGTCTATCTGGCAAGGATGTCTCGCGTATTCAACTCATCACAGGATAGGAAAATGGCCAATAAACGTGTTGCACTGGTAACGGGCGGTATGGGGGGTATCGGCACAGCAATCAGCCGTCGTCTGTCGCGTGATGGTTTTATCGTGGTAGTGGGTTGCAGTGCGCAATCCACGCGCAAGGAAGCCTGGCTGGAGCAACAGTTGCGCGATGGCTTCGAATTCCATCACGTCACCGGTGATGTTTCGAATTGGGATGACACCGTACAGGCCTTCAACCAGGTTCGTGAGAAAGTTGGCCACATTGACATACTGGTCAATAACGCGGGCATCACGCGTGATTCAACGTTCAGGAAAATGACCCCCGAGGATTGGACCGCGGTGATTTCCACCAACCTCAACAGCCTGTTCAATACCACCAAGCAGGTGATTGACCCGATGGTTGAGCGCGGCTGGGGCCGGATCATCAATATCTCTTCGGTCAATGGCCAGCGCGGCCAGTTCGGTCAGACCAACTATTCGGCAGCCAAGGCCGGCATCCACGGATTCAGCATGGCGCTGGCACGGGAAGTGGCCAACAAGGGCGTCACCGTCAATACTATTTCCCCCGGCTACATCCGCTCTGAAATGACGGCCACGATTCGTGAGGATGTCATGCAAAAGATTGTCTCGGGCATCCCTGCCGCACGCCTCGGCCAGCCGGAGGAAATCGCCTCCATGGTGGCCTGGTTGGCGAGTGATGAAGCCGGCTACGCCACTGGCGCCGACTTCTCGGTCAATGGCGGCTTGAACATGAGCTGAGTCAAATGTTGTCATGAACAGTGCGCGATCGTGCGCACTGTTGCTCCTGCATCTATCGGCACAACGAGGCGCGCGCCTGGAGTAGGATAAGATGATGCCTATTCCTGCACCGCCGCGAGAAGCTCCACATGCCGCCCCGTAGTCAGAACAGTACGCACCTGATCAAGAAATACCCCAATCGCCGCTTGTACGACACCCACACCAGCAGCCACGTGACCCTGGCCGATATTCGCCAATTGGTGATCGATAAAGTCGACTTCCAGGTGGTCGACGCCAAAAGTGGCGAGGACCTGACGCGGAGCATTTTGCTGCAGGTTATCCAAGAAGCTGAAAGTGGCGGGGAGCCGATCTTCTCCAGCGAGATGCTGATGGGCATCATCCGCTTCTATGGCCCCCTGCAGGGCGTATTCGGCAATTACCTGGAAAAAAGCATCGAGACGGTCATGGATATCCAGGCTCAAGCCGGCGAGCAGTCCTCCCGGGCCTGGGGCGAGTTCATGCAGCAGCAGGCTCCGGTCATGCAGGATTTGATGAGCCAGTATGTCGAGCAATCCAAGGCGCTTTATCTGAACACGCAGAACCTCTTCGGTTTGTTTGGCGGCACGTCACCACGCCCGGCTGACGCGCACGACAAGCAGAAAAAAGAGGGCGATGGGCAATAGTTCCAGTTGAGGCTGATCAACAGGGCGGGGGGCAGCTGTGTGAGCGTATTGACCCTGCCAGGAGCTTGAGCGGCTGGTTGCGACGGTACTACTAACGCGATGCAGATGAGTAATTGCGTCGCCTGAATCGCGGGCAAGCCCGCTCCTACAGAGGTCTGCGCCGTACCTGTGGGAGCGGGTGGGCGGCATTCCGATTGCCCGCGATGGCATCACCACCAATCTTATTTGTGGGCGTCAAACCACTGCTGGGTATCAGCCAACGCCTTGCCAAACACATCCAGGATCGCGCGAATGTCCGTCTCGGTTGAGATCAGCGGCGGGCAGAAGGCAATGGCATCACCCATGTTGCGGGTGATCATGCCGTGGAACTGGGCGCGGCCGGCCAGGTAGCGGCCGAGCTTGCCCACGACGTCGAACGGTGCCTTGGTCTCACGGTCGGCCACCAGCTCGACGGCGGCGATCAGGCCCACACCACGGACCTCACCCACCAGCGGATGGCTTGCGAATTCACGCAGGCCGGCCTGGAGGATTTCACCCATGGCGGCGGCATGCTGCACCAGCTTGTCTTCTTCGATGATCTTGAGGTTTTCCAGCGCCACGGCGGCGGCAACCGGGTGGCCGCTGCCAGTGAAGCCATGGCCCAGGGTGCCCAGGCTGTGGCTGTGGTCAGCGATGCCCTGGTACAACTCGTCGTTGATCAGGATGGCCGAGATCGGTTGGTAGGACGACGACAGCTGCTTGGACAGCACCATCACGTCTGGGCGAATGCCGAAGGTCTGGCAGCCGAACAGGTTGCCGGTACGGCCAAAGCCGCAGATCACTTCATCAGCCACGATCAGCACGTCGTGCTTGCGGCACACGGCCTGGATTTTGTCCCAGTAGGTGCGTGGCGGCACGATCACGCCACCGGCGCCCATCAGCGGTTCGGCATAGAAGGCCGCGACGGTTTCGGCGCCTTCCTTGAGGATCAGGCTTTCCAGCTCGGCGGCCAGGCGGTCGGCGAACTGTTCTTCGCTTTCACCCGGCAGGGCGTGGCGGTAGTGGTGCGGGTTGCCGACATGGTGGAAGCCTGCCAGCGGTACGTCGAAACCACGCTGGTTGGCTGGGATGCCGGTCAGGCTGGCGCTGACGATGGTGATGCCGTGGTAGCCGTTGACGCGACTGATGAACGTCTTCTTGGTCGGTTTGCCGATGGCGTTGTTGCGGTACCAGATCAGCTTGACCACGGTGTCGTTGGCTTCGGAGCCGGAGTTGGTGAAGAACACCTTGCTCATGGGCACCGGCGCCATGGCGATCAGTTTGTCCGCAAGCTCGATGCTTGGGGCATGAGCCTTGTGGCTGAACAGGTGGTAGAAGGGCAGCTGGCGCAGTTGCTGTTCGGCGGCCTTGATCAGGCGCTCGTTGCTAAAGCCCAGTGCGGCGCTCCACAGACCCGACATGGCCTCGATATATTGCTTGCCCTGGTCGTCGTAGACGTGGATGCCTTCGCCGCGTTCGATGATCAGCGGGCCGACTTCTTCGTGCACACGGGCGTCGGTGTAGGGGTGCAGTTGGTATTGCTTGTCTTTTTCGGCCAGCGACAGATCGTTGCTCATCATGAGGATCTCTACAAAAGGAAAGGGGCTTTAAAAGAGAAGGGGCTTGCGCCCCTTCAACGGCATCAACGTCCGGTCGATACCGGAATACCGCCTTGGGCGGTCACACGGGCGCGGGCCTTGGCATGCCGACGGCTCACCAGCAGGCCGGAACACACCACCAGCACGCTCAGCACGGCGGTGGCAACCACTTCCAACTGATGGTCAGGGCGCAGCAGCATCACCACCAGCACCATGGAAATAAACAGGATCACCGCCCAGGTCAGCCACGGGAACAGCCACATGCGGTAGCCCAGTTGCTTGCCTTCGGCGATCAGTTTCTTGCGCAGGCGCAGTTGCGACACGGCGATTACCAGGTACACCAGCAGGGCAATGGTGCCGGAGCTGGCCATCAGGAAGCCGAACACCTTCGAAGGCACCATGTAGTTGGCGATCACCGTCAAAAACGCCGCACCGGTCGACAGCAACACCGCGTAGATCGGCGTACCGCTGCTGGTGGTGTAGTTGGCGCAGGCCGGGGCTTCGCCGCGCTTGCTCAGGGAGAAGAGCATGCGCGAGGCGGTGTACAGCGAGGAGTTCAGGCAGCTGGTAACGGACGTCAGTACCACCACGTCGATCAGCATCTTGGCGTTGGGCACGCCGAGGATTTCCAGCACGGTCACGTACGAGCCTTCAGTGGCCAGGCGTGGGTCGTTCCAGGGCACCAGGGCCACGACAATGAAGATCGAGAGGATGTAGAACAGCGCGATCCGCCAGATCACCGAGTTGGTGGCCTTGGAGATTTGCTTCTCCGCCGCGTCCGATTCAGCCGCCGCGATGGTCACCACTTCCGCGCCCAAAAACGAGAACATGGTGATGAGCATGGCACTGATCACGGCACCGAAGCCATTGGGCATGAAGCCGCCGTTGTCCCACAGGCGCGAGACGCCGCTGACACCGGTGTTGGGCAGCAGGCCCATGATGGCGCAAATACCCAGGGTGATAAAACCGACAATGGCCAGCACCTTGACCAGGGCCAGCCAGAACTCGAACTCACCGTAGTTCTTCACGCTGAACAGGTTGGTGGCGGTCAGCAGCAAGGTGATCACCAACGACAACACCCAGATGTCCAGTTGCGGCACCCAGGAGTTGATGATGGTGGCCGCGATATTGGCTTCGATCGGGATGATCAACACCCAGAACCACCAGTACATCCAGCCGATACTGAAACCGGCCCATTTACCAATGGCGCGGTCTGCATAAGTGGAAAAGGAGCCGGTGTCGGGCGATGCCACGGCCATTTCGGCCAGCATGCGCATGACCAGAATCACCAGGATGCCGGCGAAGACATACGCCAGTACCGCAGCGGGGCCCGCTTCGGCGATGGCGCGGCCAGAGCCGACGAAAAGGCCTGCACCAATGACCCCGGCAATCGAGAGCATGGTGACGTGACGGGATTTGAGCCCGTGACTCAGGTTGTTATTGTGCTTGTTATTCATGGTCTTACCTTTCTCAAGCAGCGTCCTTGCGCAAGTGAATACACAGGTGGCCTCGGCACGCAGATAGCGAGGCCGCCTGGGTTAGCTCATCGCAATGACAGACGGGAGCCTTACGCCAGTTCGTCGAAGCATTCGCCGATGATGCGCAGGCCACGCTCAAGGTCGGCATCGCTGACGGTCAGTGGCACAAGGATGCGCAGGACGTTGTAGTAGGTACCGCACGACAGCAGGATCAGGCCCTTGTCACGGGCGCCGGCGACGATTTTGGCGGTCAGTTCGGCAGCTGGCTTGTCGGCGTCGCCGCCTTCGCACAGCTCCACGGCGACCATGGCGCCGAGGTTGCGCACCTCCAGCACGCTGCTGTGCTTCTCGCCAATCAGGCGCAGGCCAGTGGTGAGGATTTCACCCACCGACTTGGCGCGGTCCAGCAGTTTTTCTTCTTCGAAGGCTTCGATCACTGCCAGTGCAGCGGCGCAGGAGACCGGGCTGCCGGCATAGGTGCCACCCAGGCCACCCGGGGCCACGGCATCCATGATCTGCGCCTTGCCGGCCACGCCCGCGAGCGGGAAGCCGCCGGCGATGGATTTGGCGAAGGTGGTCAGGTCGGCAGCGATGCCCATCTGCTCCATGGCGAAGAAGGTGCCGGTACGGCCGGCACCGGTTTGTACTTCGTCAGCGATCAGAACGATACCGTGCTCGTCGCACAGGGCGCGCAGGCGCTGCATGAAGTCTTTCGGTGCAACCGTAAAGCCGCCTTCGCCTTGTACCGGTTCAAGGATAATGGCGGCGATGTCGCTGGCTTGTGCGTCGTTCTTGAAGATGCGCTCGATGCTGGCGATGGCGTCGTCGGTGCTGATGCCGTGCAGCGCGTTAGGGTACAGGGCACGGAAGATGCCGCCGGGCATCAGGCCCATGCCGGCGGAGTAGGGCACCACTTTGCCGGTCAGCGACAGGGTGTAGTGGGTGCGGCCATGGTAGGCACCGGTAAACGCGATAACGCCAGTGCGGCCGGTGTGGGCGCGGGCGATCTTGATGGCGTTTTCCACCGCTTCGGCGCCGGTGGTGACCAGCAGGGTCTTCTTGGCGAAATCGCCAGGGACCAGTTTATTCAGCTTCTCGCACAGCTCGACGTACGGCGCGTAGGCGAAGACGTGGAAGCAGGTGTGGGTCAGCTTGGCTTGTTGCGCTTGCACGGCCGCCATGACTTTAGGGTGCAGGTGGCCGGTATTGAGCACGGCAATGCCGCCGGCAAAATCGAGGTACTCGCGACCTTCGACATCCCAGACGGTGGCGTTTTCAGCGCGGTCGGCGTAGATCTGGTGGATCTGGCCAACGCCACGAGGAATGGCGTCCATACGACGTTGCTGCAGGGATTGGTTGGTATCGCTCATGCTTGCCTCATGGGCCGCAACAGCAGCGGCCTTGTTGATGAAAAAAAGCGGAATTACAGACTGCTGACAAACCTTCGTAGCAGCAGCCTACGGCAGCTGCTACGAAGGTTTGCGATGTGGCTTAGATACCGATACAGAGGTACTTGATTTCCAGGTAATCCTCGATGCCGTACTTGGAACCTTCGCGGCCCAGGCCCGAGGCCTTGATGCCACCGAACGGCGCTACTTCGTTGGAGATGATCCCGGTGTTGACGCCGACGATGCCGTACTCCAGCGCTTCGCCGACGCGGAACACACGGCTCAGGTCGCGGGCATAGAAGTACGAGGCCAGGCCGAACTCGGTGTCGTTGGCCATGGCGATCACATCGGCTTCATCCTTGAAGCGGAACAGCGGTGCCAGCGGGCCGAAGGTTTCTTCCTTGGCCACGGCGGCATTGCGCGGTACGTCCACCAGCACGGTCGGTTCGAAGAAGGTGCCGCCCAAGGCGTGCGGCTTGCCGCCGGCCACCACGCGCGCGCCCTTGCTCACGGCGTCGTCGATGTGTTCCTGGACCTTGGCCATGGCCTTGGCGTCGATCAAAGGGCCTGTGGTGATGCCGTTTTCCAGGCCGTTACCGATGTTCAGCTTGGCCACGGCGACTTTCAGTTTTTCAACGAAGGCGTCGTATACGCCGTCCTGGATGTACAGGCGGTTGGCGCAGACACAGGTCTGGCCATTGTTGCGGTATTTGGAGACCAGCGCGCCATCGACGGCGGCGTCCAGGTCGGCATCATCGAACACGATGAACGGGGCGTTGCCACCCAGTTCCAGGGACACTTTCTTGATGTCCTTGGCGCACTCGACCATCAACTGACGGCCGATTTCGGTGGAGCCGGTGAAGGTCACCTTGCGCACGATCGGGTTGCCGGTCAGTTCGCCGCCGACTTCACCAGCACTGCCGGTCACTACGCTGAACACGCCTTTAGGGATGCCGGCGCGCTCGGCCAGCTCAGCCAGGGCCAGTGCCGAGTAAGGGGTTTGCGACGCTGGCTTGAGCACCATGGTGCAGCCGGCAGCCAGGGCCGGGCCGGCCTTGCGGGTGATCATCGCCGAAGGGAAATTCCACGGGGTGATGGCGGCGGTCACGCCGATCGGCTGCTTGAGCACCATCAGGCGCTTGTCGACCTGGTGGCCGGGGATCATGTCGCCGTACACGCGCTTGGCTTCTTCACCGAACCACTCCAGGAAGGAGGCGGCATAGGCGATTTCGCCACGGGATTCGCTCAGTGGCTTGCCCTGTTCCAGGGTCATCAGGCGCGCCAGGTCTTCCTGGTTGGCCATCATCAGGTCGAACCACTTGCGCAGCTTGATGGCGCGATCCTTGGCGGTCAGGGCACGCCAGGCCGGCAGGGCGCGGTCGGCAGCTTCGATGGCGCGGCGGGTCTCGGCGGCGCCCATCTTCGGCACGCTGCCGATGATTTCGCCGGTGGCCGGGTTGTTGACCTTGAGGGTCTGGCCGTTGTCGGCATCTACCCAGGCACCGTCGATGTAGGCTTGTTGGCGGAACAGTTGCGGATCGTTGAGTTGCACGCGAAATTCCTTCTTATTGAGTTGCGACGGCGGCCGCCAGAGGGGCAGGCCGAGCGGTGTTGACGGGTTTCACAAACGTGGCGCCGGAGTTGGCCAGCTGCTCACGCACCTTGTCGACGATGTGCGCGCCGATCGGGATGGCCGAAGTGGCGGCAGGCGACGGGGCGTTGCAGACGCTGACACTGCGGGCGGTGTTGACGAACAGGAAGTCGTCGATCAGCTTGCCGTCCAGGGACACGGCCTGGGCGCGCACGCCGGCCGGGTAGGACGTCAGGTCGCTCTTGACGATGCTCGGGCAGTACTTCTGCACTTCCTTGAGGTAGCCGCCCTTGAACAGCGAGTTCTTCATTTCGATCAGGCCGGGGCGCAGGTTCTTCATCAGCACCTTGAGGATGCCCGGGGTGGTCAGGGTCTCGAACATGTCAGGCACCGAGATATCGGTCTTGCGGTAGCCTTCGCGCTTCATCGCCAACACGGCGTTGGGGCCGACGGTGACGGTGCCGTCGATCATGCGGGTCAGGTGTACGCCCAGGAACGGCATGGACGGGTCCGGGATCGGATAGATCAAGTGGTTGACGATCTGATTGTGCTGTTTTGGCAGCAGGTAGTACTCGCCACGGAACGGGCAGATGATGAAGTTCGGCTTGATCCCCAGCATGCGCACCACGCGGTCGGCCATCAGGCCCGAGCAGGTGACCAAAAAGCGCCCGTGGTGCTCCTGGTTGCCGGTGCGTACCACCACTTCGTCAGGGCGCTCGTCGATGGCGACCACTTCGCTGTTGTAGCGGATTTCGCCACCGGCGGCTTCGAACTCACGGCCCATGGCAGCAGTGACCTGGGCGTAGTTCACGATGCCGCTCGACGGCACAAAGATACCACCCAGGCCGACGATGTTCGGCTCGCGCTCGCGCAGTTCGGCGGCCGACAGCCAGTCACGCTTGATGCCGTTGGCTTCGGTACGGTCCCACAGCGCGCTCATGCGCTGCATTTCCAGATCGTTCGTGGCCACCAGCAACTTGCCACACTCGTCGTAACGGATGCTGTGCTTGTCGCAGAAGGCCTTGGTGGCCTTGTTGCCTTCCAGGCAGAAACGCGCTTTCAGGCTGCCCGGCGTGTAATAGACGCCGGCGTGGATCACGCCGCTGTTGTGGCCGGTCTGGTGCTTGGCCGGGCCGGACTCTTTCTCCAGCAAGAGGATTTTCGCGTCCGGGTAAACCTGGGTCAGTTGCATGGCCGTGGACATGCCCACAATGCCGCCACCGATGATGATGAAGTCGTACACAGCCATTAGCTTGCACCCACAGAAATGATGTTTTTTGTTTGGGAACGACGAGGGCCACACGCGGTGGCCCTGGTCATTTCAGCGCATGGCAGGCATTACTGGCCGCGCTGGTACATGGTTTTCTGGAAGCTGATGTAGCCGCGCTGGCGCATCAGCTCGCGACGCAGGCCCTCGTGGGCGATGAAGCGGTCGCGGCCGTGCAGCCAGAACATGTTGTTGACCAGCACGAAGCTGCCGACCGGTACCGGTACCGATACCTTGTTCTCGCTGCCTTCCAGGGACTCGCTCATCGAGTTCAACCAGATGCCTTCCTCGAAGTCCTTGGGCTGCACGAACTGGTCGATGTAGCGCATGGTCGGGCGGCCTTCGGCGTCGTTGTCGAACACGGCGTGGAACACGTCTTCGCGCACGTTCTTGCTCGGTGGTGCGGTGAAGCGCATTTCACGACGGGCCAGCGGATGAGTGTAGTACTGGTTCAGGTCTTCCCAGTCGTCCAGGTGCAGCAGCAGGGTGTTGCCGCCTTCCATGTTCTGCTCGTCGATCTTCATCATCAGCACGTAGTCGGTGCGTTCCTGAACGAAGGTGCCGTCGTTGTGCAGTTCCATGACCCGGTGTGGCTGGCGCAGGTAGCTGTCGGAATTGTCGGTGTTAACCACCACGAAGCGGGCGTAAAACTGGCCGCTCATGGCGTCGAAGTTGGAACGGCCGATCAGGTGGGCCACGGCCGAGGAGAACTTGACCATGTCATCGGCCTGGCTCACTTCGCACAGGCCTTCAGGGGTGATCAGCATGCCGCCGGTGGCGCGGTCCAGGATGGTGTTGACCAGGACCGGGCGCAGGGTGCCTTCACACAGCTCATCGAGGATCTGGCCAACACGAAAACGCAGGAACGACTTGTACTCCAGGGCCTGGACCGGCCACTCGGCTACCGCCTTGACGAATGCATCGACGGTTTCCTTGGCGAATTTCAGCTCCAGCAGGCGCGGCGACTGGCGCGAAGGCGTGAGGGTAAAGCCCTTGGTCTCCGATGGCAGCGGCATCACAAGGTCCTGAATCTGAGTAAAGGCGTTCATGGCAGTTCCTGGCAGAAGGTAGTGATTGGCGCCTTCCAGTGTTGATCTGGATCAGGCATGGAGCAAAAATATCGCCATCCATTAAAAATGTCTACATTTTTGTATTAAGGCGACAAAATATACTTTCGTCTAATGTTTTTCGGCTGGTAGATGTTTGGGTATGATTGGCGCTTCGACGATTTTTGGAGCAGCACCTTTGGATAGCCTCGCCCCCAAGCAGAACTCTGCAATCAGCGGGTATGAGTGGCTCAAGCAGGACATCATTCGCGGCGTGTTCAAGCCCGGTGAAAAACTCCTCATGAGCGGGCTCAAGGAGCGCTATGACCTGGGCGTCGGACCCTTGCGCGAAGCGCTGTCGCAATTGGTGGCCGAGCACCTGGTAGTGGTCATCAGCCAAAAGGGCTACCGAGTCGCCCCCATGTCACTGCAAGAAATGCAGGACATCTACGACGCCCGCGCCAACCTCGAAGCGATGATCGTCGGCCTGGCCATCGAGCGCGGCGATGATGCCTGGGAGGCGCAGATCCTCGCTCAGTCCCACACTTTATCCAAGGTCATGGACGTCAAGACCCGTGAGCAGGTGCTGGATGTCTGGGACGAACGGCACAAGGCGTTCCATACTGCCATCGCCGCCGGCTGCGGCTCCAAGCACCTGATGCAGGCGCGCGGCTACCTGTTCGACCAGGCCGAGCGCTACCGCCACCTGTGGCTGACGCAAACGGTATTCTCCGAAGAAGCCCTGGAACTCAAGCGCAAGGAGCATGCGGCGCTGGTCGAAGCTATCCTGGCGCGCGACGCGCCACGGGCCACGGCGATGATGCGCACGCACCTGATGACGCCGGTGCCGATCATCGTCCAGGTGATGAAGCAAAGGGCGTGAGGGTGGGTGCCTGCCAAGGCCCCATCACCGGCAATCGGAGTGCCGCACCACCGGCTCCCACAAAAAATGGCCGACAGACCGATTGGCGCAACCCGGCGCGGGTAGGCTTACGTGAGGTACAATCGCAAGTCCAAGCCATGACGACGCTGAGTGACCAGCATTTAACCACCCGTGAGGAAGACACCTTCCCATTCGGAGTGTGAACATGCATTCCTATTCATCCTTCCTGCCGGCCTTCAAGGACCGTCAGGCCGCCGGCAAGGCACTGGTTGAAGCCTTGCGCCCATTGCTCACGGAAACACCGGTGATACTGGCGCTGCCCCGTGGCGGCGTGCCGGTGGGCTATGAAATCGCCCGGGCCTTCAATGCACCGCTGGATGTGGTGCTGTCGCGCAAGATCGGCGCGCCGGGCCACGAAGAGTTCGCCATCGGCGCAATCGTCGACGGGCCGGAACCGATTTGCGTCGTCGATCAGATCCTGCTCGATTCCATGGGGGCGTCAGCGCGCTGGTTCGAAGATGCCAAGGCCAGGCAGCTCGAGGAAATCCGTCGGCGCCGGGCCTTGTATTGCGCCAATCGGCCTGCGCCGATGCTGGTCGGGCGCGATGTGGTCGTCGTCGATGATGGCATCGCAACCGGCAACACGGCGCGGGTCGTGCTCATGTTGCTGGCCCAAGCCCAGGCCAGGCGCCTGATCCTGGCCGTGCCAGTGGCGCCGCGAGAAAGCCTGGAGAGCTTGCGACCGCTGGTCGATGAGTTGGTGTGCCCGGTGGTCCCTGCGTGGTTCGGATCGGTTGGCGCGCAGTACGAGCATTTCGAGCAGACCTCGGACGAAGAGGTCATCGAGTTGCTCGATAAGGCGCGCCGGCTGGCATCCTAACTGGGTTCTTCGCTGGCATCGTCGCCGGCAATGTCCGCGTCTTCGGGCAGGGCTTCGGCGTCGTCGGCGTCGTTCATGGGCACATCGGTGCCGGTGGGCAGATGGTCTGGCGCGTTGGGGTCAGGGGCAACCGGCGTGCGTGGGGTCTGGATATCCATACGAACCTCCAATGGCGGATGAACAGTACGTGGTGTTCATTCGAGCCCTGCGAGCGGGCATTGTTCCCCTGGTGCATGTCAGGTGCCAAACACCTTGGTGATATCTCCTGCGACGGTTTCGCGACGGGTCACCAGCTTGGCCTCGATTCTATCCAGATGCTCATGCATCAACTGCAAGGCCTTGGCGGCGTCGTGCTGTTCGATGGCATCCACGATCGCCGCGTGCTCTTGCCAGGCGCAGTGGCTGCACGGCTGTGCTTCGTACTGGGCGATGATCAACGAGGTCAGCGGCAGCAAGCCATTGAGAAACTGCGCCAACGGCGCGTTGCCGGCCAGGTTGGCCAATTGCAGGTGAAACTCGCCGCCCAGGCGGATGGCGCTGCAGCGTTGGCCCTGTTCGTGATGGCGGCGCTCGTCGGCGATCAAGGCGCGCAATTGGCGCAGTTGCGCCGGTTCAGGGTTCTGCGCAGCCAGGCTGATCAGGGTGGTTTCGGCCAAGCGTCGGGCGTGCAGGATTTGCTGTGTCTGCTCGGTGTCGGGGGCCGCGACCTGGGCCTTCTGGTTGCGTCGCAAGACGATGACCTGTTGGTGCGAGAGCTGCGCCAACACACCGCGGATAATCGTGCGACTGACGCCGAACACCTGGGCCAGTGCCTCCTCGGTAAGCGCAGTGCCCGGCGCCAGGCGCTGCTCCAGGATGGCGTCGAAAATCTGTGGGTAGATCGATTTCACCGAAGCTTTGCCAAGGGCTGGAACCTGCTGGCTGGATGTGTTCATGGTTTGCCTCCGAATCTGTGGCGTCAGTTGCCCAGGTTGTCGTCGGGAATATTCAGGGTGATGCCCATGCGCTGGCCTTCCTGGAGGATGTGCTTGCGCATTTCGGCACTGGCCAGGGCGCTGTTCTTGTTGCGGATGGCGCGCACCACTGCCTCGTTTTCCTGCAGGCGCTCGGCCAGGTGCTCCGGAGAGTTACGCAGCATCTCGGCACTTTGCTTGAGGGCGTTGCTGGTCTGCTGTACCACGTTCTGGAAGATCGGGTTGGAAGTCAGGGCGAATAATTCTTCGTGAAACGCAATGTAGGCATTGAGCCCGGCTTCGCTGTCGTTGTCTTCCAGGGCATCGCGCATGTCCATCAGGGTCAGGCGCAGCTGGCCGACTTCCTTGCTGCTGATCGACTGGGCCACCAGGCCGACGATAAAGGGCTCCAGGGTGTAGCGCAGTTGCAGGACGTCTTCCAGGCTAGCGCCGGCCACCGTGCTGTCGCTGCGTTGCGGTTCGCTGGCCACGCCGTCGAGAACCACCACGCCCTTGCCCGGCATGGAGCGCACCAGGCCCAGGGTTTCCAGGACGATGACCGCTTCACGCAGGCTTGGGCGGCTGATGCCTAGCTGTTCGGCCAACTCCCGTTGGCCCGGCAGCATCTCGCCCGAACGCCATTGGCCACGGGCCAGGGCTTCGCGAAGCTTTTCGACGACCGAATTGACGACGGTTGAAGTGGTAATCACTGTTTGCTCCATCTAAAAAGGCAGTAAAAATCAGTCTTGAAGCTGCGCCGCAGCCTGCACTAGGCAGGCTGCGGTACTGCGGTCAGAACTGTTGCTGATGCACCGTGGGTGTCGTTTTTCTGGGTTGGAAGGTAAACCCTTCCTTACCGGCCAATACATTGTTGGCGCGGGTGGTATCGATATCTTTTTCCCAGCGGGCAATGGCGACAGTGGCGACGCAGTTGCCGATGAGGTTGGTCAGGGCGCGGCCGATGCCCATGAACCAGTCCACGGCCAGCACCAGCACCAGGCCGACCACCGGGATGGCCGGGATGGCGGTCAGGGTCGCGGCCAGGATGACCAGGGCTGAACCGGGAATGCCGTGGGCACCCTTGGAGGTGATCAGCGACACCAGCAGGATGGTCATCAGGTCCGATATCGACAGCGGTGTGCCGGTGGCGTTGGCGATGAACACGATGGCCAGGGTCAGGTAGATGGAGAAGCCGTCCAGGTTAAAGGAATAGCCGGTCGGGATCACCAGGCCAACCGTGGAGCTGCCAATGCCCAAGTGTTCGAGTTTGCGCATGATCTGTGGCAATACTGCGTCGGACGATGCCGTCCCCAGCACGATCAACAACTCTTCGCGCAGGTATTTCATCAGCGGCAGGATGCGCAATCCAGAAAGGCGCATCACCAGCCCTAGCACCAACAGGACGAAGGCGGTGCAAGTCAGGTAGAACAGGGCCACCAGGCCGCCCAGATGTCGCAGTGAGTCCAGGCCATATTTGCTGGTGGTGTAGGCGATAGCGCCAAACACACCGATAGGCGCCAGGCGCACGATCATGCCCATGATGCGGAAGATCACATGGCTCAGTTCGTTGATCAGCCGGGAAATGCCCGAAGCGGATTCACCGACCAGGTTCAGTGCACTGCCGAACAGGACCGAAAACAACAGCACTTGCAGGATGTTGTTATCGGCAAACGCACCGATCACTGAGGTTGGGATCAGGTCCATGAGGAACTGGGTGGTGCTGTGCATGTGCTGGCCACGTTCGGCCAGGTCGCCCATGTCGGCGCTGGCCAGTTGATCCAGGTGGATGTTGGCGCCGCTGCCGATACCGGAGGTAAAGGCGAAAACCAGGCCAATCACCAGGGCCAGGGTGGTCAGTACTTCAAAATAAATGACCGATTTGAGGCCAATGCGGCCGACCTTCTTCAGGTCGCCAGCGCCGGAAATGCCGCTGACCACCACGCAAAACACGATCAGGCCGATCAGCATCTTGATCAGCTTGATGAACGCATCACCCAAGGGTTTGAGTTCAGTGGAGTATTCGGGAAAGCTGAGGCCGCATGCGATGCCGAGCATCAGGCCTACAACGACTTGGAGGAAGATCGAACGCGAGCACCATCTGAGCATGGGGAGGATCTCTGGTCGGTGTCCTGCATCGCTGTTGGGAGCAACGAGCGGGGACTTAATTGTTGTGGTCTTACCGGTATGTCCAGTGCAGGCTCAGATTACGCTTTTATCGAGGGTGCGCAAGGGGTTTTTGCGAATATTGGTTTTACCGGTCTGACCAGTTGAGATTCAGAACGACTTCAGCCTTTGACACATACTACCTGGCGCAGGGTATGGACCACTTCCACCAGCTCGCGCTGGGCGTCCATGACGCGGTCGATATCCTTGTAGGCCATGGGAATTTCATCGATGACTTCGGCGTCCTTGCGGCACTCCACATGGGCAGTGGCGCGCACCTGGTCGGCGACGGTAAAGAGTTTTTTCGCCTGGGTACGGCTCATCACCCGGCCGGCCCCGTGGCTGCAGGAACAGAATGACTCCTCGTTGCCCAGCCCGCGCACGATAAAGCTTTTGGCGCCCATGGAGCCGGGGATGATGCCCAGTTCACCCTTTTGCGCGGACACCGCGCCCTTGCGTGTGACCAGTACTTCTCGGCCGAAATGCCGCTCCTTCTGCACATAGTTGTGGTGGCAG
Source organism: uncultured Pseudomonas sp. (assembly GCA_964453495.1). Taxonomy (GTDB): domain Bacteria; phylum Pseudomonadota; class Gammaproteobacteria; order Pseudomonadales; family Pseudomonadaceae; genus Aquipseudomonas. Next base: position 69,778 of record CAYVPI010000001.1, read on the forward strand.
TTCACCGACTCAAGCTCGGCTTCGAAGGGCTTGGCGATCACCTGCCGCGCGGCGCCGATCACGGCATGCATCATCAAGGCACGGTTCTGCCGGGCGAAATCCTGGGCCCAGCCGACGGCTTGGACATAGTCGGCGAAATGCCGGCTGCCTTCCTCGAAATAGGCCAGGTCGCGGTGGGGCAGGTTGGCGATGTGTTGGCGCATGTCGGCCTGGGCCAGTTCGATGAACAGCGTGCCGATGGCGTTGCCGACCCCACGCGAGCCACTGTGCAGCATGAACCAGACGCGGTCGGCTTCATCCAGGCACACTTCGATGAAGTGGTTGCCGGTGCCCAGGGTGCCGAGGTGCTGGCGGTTGTTGGTTTTTTCCAGGCGCGGGTACTTGTCGGTGATGGCTTTGAAGCGGTCTGCCAATACCTTCCACGCGTGGTCCGCAGCAGCCGGCACCTTGTCCCAGGAGCCGATGTCACGGCTGCCGCGTTTCATTGTCCGGCCGTGGGGCACGGCTTGTTCGATGGCGCTGCGCAGGCGGCCGAGGTGGTCCGGCAGATCCGAGGCGGTCAATGAGGTGCGTGCGGCAATCATGCCGCAGCCGATGTCCACGCCCACTGCTGCCGGGATGATGGCACCGACGGTGGGGATCACGCTGCCTATGGTCGAGCCCTTGCCCAGATGCACGTCCGGCATGACTGCCAGGTGTTTGAAGATGAAGGGCAATTTTGCGGTAGCAATCAACTGCGCGCGGGCTTCGGGCTCGACGGGCACGCCCTGGGTCCAGAGCTTGATCGGCTTACCGCCGCAGACCTCGAGCAGATCAAAGGTAGGCATGGTGGGTTCCTGAGGTGGGTCAGGAATAGTTTACGCTGATCTGGCGGGCTTGCCCGCGATGAGGCCCGCCAGATCAGCGTAAACTATTCCTAACCCAACAACCCAAACACACCCAACACACCCAAACACACCCAACACA
>CAYVPI010000001.1:70753-117116 GCA_964453495.1 uncultured Pseudomonas sp.
AATAGTTTAGGCTGATCTGGCGGGCCTCATCGCGGGCACGCCCGCTCCTCCTTGGGGCATGCTGGACTTGTAGGAGCGGGCTGGCCCGCGATGAGGCCGGTCCAGGCGAAGCGGCCTCACCAATCGAGCGAATAACTCACACTCAACGTACGCCCCTCGGCATTGGCGTACGGCGCCCGGGCGTTGGCCTGGGTGAAGAGGTTCTGGTACGTACGGTTGGTCAGGTTATACACCCCACCATCCAGGCGGCCGACCGGTAGTTCCACCGAGCCGAGCATGTCCACCAGCGTATAGCCTTCGATATCGCGACCGTTGTTATCTTTGGCAGCGGCGTCGTAGCTGGACAGGTGCATGCCCTGCAAACGCAGGTTGTAGTCGTCCTCGGTGTAGCTGACGAACAAGGTGGTTTTGGCCGGCGAAATACGCGTGGCCGGCAGGTCGATCCACTTGCCGTTCTGTTTGGTTTCACCTTTGGCGTAAGCGTAAGTGCCACCCAGCGACCAGAGATCGGTGAGGCGATAGGTCATGAGGCTTTCGATGCCGCGTACGCGCTCCTTTTGATTGATCAGGCGTAGTACGCGATCGGTTGCATCGTAGAATTGAGTGACGTCCGAAGTGTTTTCATACAAGGTGACGTCGGCTTGCCATTGATCCCAGGTGCCGCGCCAACCCAACTCGTAGCTGTCGACCTTGATCGCCTGGGCGTTGAGGCTCTGGATGTCGAAGGTGCTGCTCACATCCCGCATGAAGCGCTGGATGTCCGGCAGCGAGAAGCCTTGGCTGAAATTGGCAAACACATCCTGGTTTTCACTCAGGTGATATACCGCCCCCAGGTTGTAGAGCGTGTCATCATATTTGAGGGTGTCGCCGGGCAATACTGCACGGTTTCCGGTCTGGACGATTTCCCCATAGGCGATGCTGTCGGCCACCTCGCTTTCGATCCATTCACGCCGTATGCCGCCACGCAGGGTCCAGTCGGCGATGTCCCAGGACATCTGCCCGAAGAGCGCCTTGGTGGTGGTCTCTATGTCCGGCCCCAGTTCAAAGGTGGTGCCGGTCTTGGTGTAGTTCAGGCCGTTGACACTGTACTGGTCGCCACGCTGGCGGGAGCGTTCGTGGTCGTAGTCGGCGCCCCAGACGACGTTGCCGGTGGCATTGCCGATCGATGGCAGTGGGCTGTTGATGGCTGCCCGCAAACCATACACGTCCTGCACGCTGTTATTGTCCGATACACCGGCCTTGCCCCGCGCCAAATCGGGAAAGAACAGCGCATCGGCGCGGCGCCAGTAGCTTTCAAGCAACAGGCTTTGGCCGTACAGATCGTTGTCGACGTAGTTGAGGTTGACGGCCTGATTATGGGTGTAGGGTTGGTCGTCGAGATTCAGGCCCTTGATGGCGACAGCATCCTGCCGGTTCTTCGGGTCCTTGGTATAGCCGGTGTCCTGCTGATCCTTGTAGTCCTGCAGTGACAGGCTGATCTTTTTTTCGGCATCGAGTTCATAACCAAACCGACCTTGCAGGTCATAGGTTTCGGTGTCCATGTTACTGCCCTGGGACGTGTCCTGGGGGATGCGGTCACCATTGCCGTCGAATTGGTCGTTGCGTTGGATCAGGTCTGCCGAGACATACCAGTCCAGGGCATCTTGCTTGCCAGTCGCACTTTGGAAAGCCTCGTAGGCGAAGCCCTTGGGATTGAGGTTGTTACCGCTGCCCAAGCCCAGTTTGCTGCTGAAAGAAAGGTCCTGGCCCTGGTTGCGTTTGGTAATGATGTTGATGATGCCGCCAGATGCGCCGGCGCCGTAGAGGCTGCTCGCGCCGGACACCACTTCAATACGCTCGATACTGGCCGGCGAGATGCTATTGAGTTGGCGGAAATTGTCGCGGGTGGCGTTCTGCGACACGCCGTCGATCAGCACCAGCATGTTGCGCCCGCGCAGGGTTTGGCCGAAGTTGCTCATCCCGCCGCTGGAGGGAGCCATACCGGGTACCAGTTGGCCGAGGATGTCGGAGACTCGGCGGCCGGTGCCGCTCTGCTCACGGATCTGCTGTTCATCAATGATCTGTACCGAACCTGGAATCGACGCGATGGCCGCTTCGCTGCGCGTGGCCGAAACGACAGTGGCTTCCATGTTCAGGATGCCTGACTGTTGGGCATCCTGGGCCCAGGTATGAGCGCTGAAGGCGCCGACAATGGGAAACAGCAGGGTAAATCTGGTTGGGGTCATGGTGCGGTCTTATTCAGCAAAGGTGTTGCAAGCCAGCCTTTTGGCAAAGGCAGCCGGCGGTCAGTTTCTTGTGAGGGGCTCGCGCGGAATCGGCAGGCAGAAAGGAGTTAGCTAATGCGCAGCACTGGAGAATCCGCGCTGCGCCGTAGCAGAGGAAGGCAAAACTCGAGACGTCCATTAATCATTCGCGTCCAACTCCTGTAGGACAGATCCATGTAAAAAGCGCGCAGAGAATATATATAACAAATCGTAATAACAACGAGAAATTATAGTATTTGCAAGTTCAAAGGTAGCCGCTTCGAGCTTTGTGATGGATTGCTGACACACGGGGGAGGCTACCAAGACGCGCAGGCCAGGGCGCCTGACGCCCGTCAAAGTGGTGCAGCCCAAGCGCGGCGGCGCGGTGGGCTGCCGCGTTTGGAGGATTCAGCCTCGTGGCAATTACACCTTCAAAAAAACGTTATACAACGCCACGCTCTCTTCTTTCTCCAGCAGAAACCCATCATCCTCGGCGTAATACTTGGCTTTTTCCGGATGCTCCCCGGCAAAACGCTTTACCGCCTCAATGGATTCCCACACCGTGATCAGGAGGAAGTGGGTTTCGACACCTTCGTCGCGCCGTGTGAAGTAGACGTGCAGCAACCCCTCGACAGCGCCATAGTCGGGAGCTGCACGTACCTTCATGAATTGCTGATAGAGATCGGCATCCTCGCTTTTGGTTCTTCCATGCCAGAGTCGGACGATCATGGTTCACCTCGCTTGTGGTTACACCAGCGCCTTGATTTGTCGGCAGTCGAGTACCAGGCAGGCGCCGCCCAGTTCACTGCTTGCCACCGCCAGCGCGAAACCGTGCAGGCTGGCGATCGCCGCGACAATCGACAGCCCCAGGCCAAAACCGTGCTGCTGTTGGCCATTCTCGGCCCGATAGAAGCGCTTGAACACAACTTCGCGCTCGGCCTCAGGAATGCCGGGGCCGCTGTCGTGGATTTCCACGCGGGTGCCGCCTTGCTGGGCGCTGGCTCGCAGGATGACCCGACCGCCTGGCGGCGTGAATTTGATGGCATTGCTCAGCAGGTTGCCCAGGGCTTCGAAGAGCAGGGCGCGGTCGCCGTACAGCTCTGGTAGGTCGTCGGGCACTTGTAATTGCAGGGTGATCAGGCCTTCTTCGGCCAGCGGCAGATAGAACTCATACAGCTCACCCAGCAAGGGGAGTGGGTCCAGTTGCACGAAGCCGGCACGGCGCTGGTGGTCTTCAAGCTCGGAAATGCGCAACAAGCCACGAAAGCGTGCCATCAGGGTGTCGGTCTCATCGATGGCCTGGTCCAGTTGTTCATGCAGGGGCGAACCCAGCGGGGCTTGTTGCTGGATGCGGTACAGCTGGGCGCGCAGGCGGGTCAGCGGGGTGCGCAGGTCGTGGGCGATGTTGTCGCACACGCCTTTGACCTCCATCATCAGCCGCTCGATGCGCTCGAGCATGGCGTTGACGATGGCCGCCAGCATGTCCAGTTCGTCACGGCGGTTGGCCAGTGGCAGGCGGCGGGTCAGGTCGCCGGCGACGATGGCTTCGGCACTGGCCTGGATGGCACGGATGCGCCGCAACGGGCGCCGGCGCAGCAGGTACCAGCCGGCGAAACCAGGGATGATGGTCAGCGATATGCCCCAGAGCAGGGCGTGGAGGATGATGCGGGTCACCGCGAACAACGAGCCATTGTCACGCACCAGCACCAGCCAGCGGCCGTCCTGGGTGCGCTGGGCTACGGCGTCGCAGCTGTCGCGGGGCAATTGGGGGTCGTTGGAGTCGATGCACTGGGGCAGTTCGTGGATATGCCCGTTGAGGTCCAGTTGCGGCGGTATATGTTGCACCCTGCCTGCCAGGTGACGGAACTGGGCATCGAACAAGCCGTAGGCATCGAAGGCACGCGGGTCGAAGCTCTGGCTGGCGGCCAGGGCGTTGTCCAGTTGTTGGCCTTGCATGTTGGCAAACAGGTGCTGGCGCTGTAGCAGGGAGTGCCGGGACAGTTTGTTCAGGTAGTCCGAGACTTCGAAGTAGAGCGCACCCATGAGGATGCTGCTCCAGGCCACGAACAGAAAACTGTACAGCGCCAACAGGCGGCTGGTGGACGACTGCCAGCCCTTAGACGGGTTCGGCAATGACATAGCCGGAGCCCCTTACGGTACGGATCAGGGGCTGCTGGCCGGTGGCGTCGATTTTCTTGCGCAGGCGACCGATGTGCACATCGATCAGGTTGGTGCCGGGGTCGAAGTGGTAGCCCCAGACCTCTTCGAAAATCATCATGCGCGTCAGCACCTGGCCGGCATTGCGCATCAAGAATTCAAGCAACTTGTACTCGGTGGGCAACAAGTTGAGGGTCTGTTCGCCCCGGCGTGCCTCGTGGCTGATCAGGTCCAGCTCCAGGTCGGCGATTTTCAGCGAGGTGTTTTGTACCGTGCCGGTGCTTTTGCGCCGCAGCAGCACTTCCACCCGCGCGGCCATTTCGTCGGAGGCGAAGGGTTTGGTCAGGTAGTCGTCACCACCGGCGCGCAGTCCGCGCACGCGCTCGTCCACATCGGATAGGGCGCTGATCATCAGTATCGGCGTGGCCACGCCAATACTGCGCAAGGTGGTGACGATGGTCAGGCCGTCGAGCTCGGGCAGCATGCGGTCCAGGGTGATCACGTCATAGTTGCCGCCAATGGCCTTGGCCAGGCCTTCACGGCCATTGGCGACCCAGTCGACGTTCAGGCCGTGGCTGCTGAGTTCGGCGACGATCTCCTGGGCGGTCACGGCATCGTCTTCGATTGTCAGTACGCGGTTCATGGGGGCACCTGCAAGAGCGGATCTGTGGCGTGCATTGTGCCAAGAATAGGCCGTCGGCTTTCTAAAGAAAAATTCATCTGCTTGAACCTTCGGCGGGCGCTGGTGCGGCGGGTTTAGAGGGGCCGGCGTTTTCTGTGGTTGCGGCCGTTTTTGCCAGCTCGCGCTCGGTCAGGCGCTGGATGAGTGAATGTTCGGCATCTGCCCAATCCGCAGCCAGGGCCTTATAGCGCTTTTCATATTCTTCGGAGCTCACGTCAGGTTGTTCGATCAATCGCGCTTCGTCGTCTCGGAAGGGTTGTTTGACTTGGGCGAAATCCATGGCGTATTTCTGCTTGAGGAACTCGACCCAAAAATCTTGCTCGACGATAAACGCCTGCAGTTGCGGTGTGTTTTCATCGGCCAGCACTTGCTTTTCTGCGGTATCGAGCATTGCGTCGGTAACGTCGGCGATAGCTTTGTAACTCATTGATTTCGGCTGCCCGGGTAATGCCAGTCGTTGGGCAAGACCTGTGCGATACGCAAGGCTCACTTCGATCTCGTCCACTGCGGGTTGGTCGAGGTCTTCAGTATCTGTGTCTGTGACTTCTGTGACTCCTGTGTCTGCTGAGTCTGTGTTCGTATCTGTATCCGTATCTGTGAGCTCCTGCTCGTTCTCCTCGGGTATGTCGGGATTGACAGCACGGCTTTTAATATCCTCACGAGCAATGTGTTCAAGTCGTTTCAGGCGGAACAGGCCCCGTGCCAGTGCCAGTAAACCGCTTGAATTTTGTGTGTCGTGCGCCGCGGAGCGTGCCTTGAAGACCAATGTCTTGACTTCCAGGGCGCTGAAGTTCACCAAGAACGTGTCGCTACATCTTGTGGGAGTGGCGGCTAATTCGAACAGTTCATTACGCAGTTCGGTATGCTCAAAGGCGGCCTCTACAACGTTCCAGACGCGCCCGGTCAAATCCTCGCGGACCAACCGGAAGTCGGACGTTTCGGTGAGGTTGGCAAGCAAGCGAATAAAGTGCCGGGCACGGGGCTCGGCTGCGACGCGCGCCCAGGTTTGTTGTTTTTGCAACCGCAGTGGGTTGTCGGTTGCTGGCAGCCAGTCAGTACCCTCCAAGCTGGCGGCATCGTTAACCTGCTCCCCCAAGTCCAAATCCAGGCCATGGTTGTGCTGGACGGTGGCCAGGCGCCTGCGGCTAGCATCGGACAATGGATTGTCGTGTACGAAAATACGTTGGAGCGTCTGTGGCGGGGCGCCAAACAGCTCTTCGGGAAGCTCACGGATTTGGTTGTCGCGCAGGTCGGCATCCACCAGGTTTCGTCTATCGAACAGGCCGTTGGGCAGCTGTTCGATACCGGTGTCGCGCAGACGCAGAATTTGCAGGTGCTGCAGCTGGGTTACATCTGGTGCCTGGCCCAGTGGGTTACCGCTCAAATTGAGCTCTTCAAGTTTGCGCAACTGGCTGAGATCAAGGATATCCGCCGCTCTCAACCTGATTCGATTGGATTGCAGATTCAGCCCCCTGAGTTCGGGCATCTGCTTGAGTGCCGTCGGCAGCCGGTCCAGGCTGTTGTTACCAAGGTCCAGCCAGCGGGTTGCGCTGAAATGGCGCAAAAAGCCGTCCGGGATCTCTGACAATTGCATGCCGTACAGGTTGAGGTCCACTACATGGCTTAGGTCCGTACCCTTGGGTAGCTCCGGCAATTGGCCGGGATGGCTCGCCTCAAGGCTCAATCGATAACCCAGCAGGCGCCCGTCGGGGTGGTCCAGGCGTGGGGTTTGTCGGCGCCAGCAACGCCTGAGCGAATGACTTATCTGCGCACGTACCTTGGTGGATGACGATGTGCCGGGCTGATGCTCCCACCGGCTGAGCGCGAGATCAAATTGCAGATACTGCTTTTCACGTTGTTGCAGAACTTCGCGGACATTGGCGCCGGAAAGTCTCAATGAAAAAAGAAAGTGGTCGATTTCAAAGTTAGAATAATCCGGATAGAGCTTGCGTACCAAACCAGTAATCGAGGGCCTTGCAGGCGCCGGGTCGCCACGGCCGCTCAACTGATAGCCGACCCGGTTTTTGCCAAGGCGCAGCGGCGGGTTGAAATGTGGGGGGCGCGGCACCAGCCCTAGAATACGTTCTGCGTCTTGCCGCTGGCTGGCGGCAAGTTTTGCTAGTGTCAGCCGCAGGTCGTCGGCGTTCTTGATGTTATCGATGCGTACGGTACTGAACAGGCTGGAGAACAGGCTGTGAGGGCGGACGCTTGATAGCGGCGGCGCGAGTTCTTCCGGTTCGGCAGGGCTGTAGCGATTGGTATCCTTGGCCAATACACCAAGCCAAGTCGCCTGTGCATCGCCGATACAGTCGAGCACTGCTCCGTCCTGAGTCTGCGCCCGGATCTCTACCCGAGTATCAACGGGCCAGCCCGGCAGTTTTTCAAGCAGATGCAACGCAAGTTTGTCAGTGTCGGCGTTGTCTACCGAGTTGAGATAGAAACCTTCTTTTGCTCGCGTGAGCCGCACCGTGCGCAACAGCTCCCTGGCCGATTCCGCCAGGCGCAGGGGGATGCGTTGTTCGGTCGAAAACCTGAGATGTTCGGCATCGGTAGCACGTTCGAGCAGTCGCTTGACCACTGCTAACGGCAAACCGGGGAAGTCGCGTTTGACGAGGGTCTCAGCGCCTGGAGCGAAGTTGTTGCGAGCGCAGTACAGCCTTTCGAACAAGTCGTTACGTATTGCGCCGGCGCGTTCCGCAATTTGTGACGTGGTCAATGATTGTGTCCATTGTGTGCTCTGCTCGGTTGTCAGTGCGCGCTGTTGCTCGTCCAATACTTTCCAAACCGTATCAAACGCGCTGTCTTCGCGCAGCCCAGCCAGGCTGTCGGCCAGGGGCAGAGCCGAATCTGCGGACTCGAGTTTGTCGATAAACCGTGTGAGATCCCGGTCCAGTTGGAAGCGCCCGACCGTGTCGAGCAAATGTCCAGGCGGTTTTGCGTTATCCAGGTGAATGCAGCGCAAGGCGTCCTCATCCAGGCCCGTCACCGTCAAAATCTGCTCGATGGAGTTGTCATCAAACTGCCTGAAGTCATCGCCCAGGCGCTTGAACAGGTAAGGGCTGCCCTGCCACTCCAAGGGGTTATCCAACGCCATGCGCCACGCACCTGCACCGTTACGCTCGAGTATCGGTGCATAAGCCTGAGTTCGAGTCGGGTGCCAAAGGCGCCACTTGCCGGCGGTTTCATCGAACCTTGCACTGTATGTTTTGCCTTCGATTCGCACACGGTGCTGGTCACCCTTCTTGAACAAGCCGGGTTCGATTTCGCTGATACCAGCCTCGCTGGAGTGCTCGACTTCGTAGGGAGTCAGGTCCTTATGCCAGAGTCGGGTTTGGCCATTGTCAAGGGAGATTGGCATCAGTTCTCTGAAAAAGCGCGAGTACACGGACTTCACGGCGACCGTGGCACCTGCCATCAGAGCTGTCACTGCGACGGTCTTGGCCACCTCGACCATGTCCGCTAGCGCTTCCTGTTTGTGGCCGTCGCTCCAATCCTCAATGCCTTCATAGACCTTGCCCAGTAGCTGATAGGCAGCCACACCAAACATGAGTTCGCCCAATCCCGGGACAAAGAATGCCGCTACATTGAGCAGGTTCAAGCCAAGTTCTTCTGTTTTTCGACGGCTGTCCTGTAGGCTTTTCAGGTCCTGGTCTGCGGTCGGAACCGCCTGGAACCTCGCGTCGGCAAACACTTTTTCAATGGCCCGTTCGACGCGATCTGCGAACGGCTCCCCGGTCACGATATGGGTGACCAGGCGCAGACCGGCGTTTTGCTTGAGCGTCGACTCCAGTGCAGGGCAAAACACCGCAGCATCCTTGTGCGGCACAAAACCACAGAAAAAACGGCGGTAGTCCGCTTGCCCCAGGCGTGTTCGCAAGTCGTCTTCACAAGCCTCCCACGTCATGTATTCCGTGAGGGGCGACACTGGATCATTCGGAACATACACCACCAATTTTCGCAGTTCGTACTGTACCCAGGCGTATTCCGGGCGCGATACCGACGACGATGTCTCGAACACCATGATATTTGTCAGGGGCTGTCCCAGCATGCTCAAGCGTTTGTGGCGCACTTTCAGCCCATCGAGCATCACATCGGTATCCAGTTCTGAAACACGAAGCAACATGGCATGCACGGGTTCTGAAATCTGGCTGTGCAGGAGCGCGACATGGGCGGCTACGGCCAGGTCGTGCCGCTTGCTGTCCTTGAGTTGTGCACGCACGCGGGCGCGGGCTTGAACGGCCGTCTCCTGGGAACTGGCAGGTGGGTTGATGACGGCATTGAACAGGGCCTGGTATTTGCCGCCGATATCCAGCGTTCGGCAGAGTTGGGCAAATTGCTTGGGTAATACCGACACTGGCCGCGCGATTTGCAACCGATTGAGATTTGGGGCAACCACTGCGCTGGCTTCAAAATTGTGCAGCGCAGCCTGCAGCAGTGATTGCTTATGGTACTCGGTGCGCCACTCGATGTTGCCGACAGGGCGCATATCCCTGACCAGCACGGATTTACCCTGCAGGTAGAAGTCGGTGTCGATGTTCAATTCGCTGCCAAATTGCTTGCGCAAGGCTTCTGTCAACAATGGGGCTGCGAACGCCTGGGCGGTGGGTAGGGACTTGAGTGGGGAACGCAGCCTGTGGCTGGCCCTTTGGCTCGTTCGAAGACTTTTGGCTAGTGCTCCTACGGCCCAGGGCGTGCCGGTGGTCAACCAGCTCGGCAGGCATTGCTCAACGATGTGTCGATTGAAGGTTTGCGCCGAGTTATCTTCGGCAGGTGGGGTTGCTGGAGGGACGGCTTCGTACATTGGATCGCTCCGTGATATGAATGGAGCGCCCAGCGTAAATTCCTGTCATGTGTCGAAGCCGGTAACTATGTACTGCCGGATGGTTTTTCGGGCAACGCCGATTTAATCGCGCAATGCCGCTTCGATGGCCAGGTTCTCCAGGTCACGGGCGGCCGATACGGCTGCAACCAGCGTGGTCGCGCGGAAGAAGCGCGCGGTGAAGTCGTGTTGGGCCAGGTCGCCGTGAATGCGCATGGCGTCCCACCCTCCGGCAAAGCCGGTAAAGCGCAGCTCCAGGCCATAGTGATGGGTCCAGAAGAACGGCACGTCGGTGAACGCAAGCCCGGCCCCGAGCATGTTGGCGGCGGCGTTCTGGCCCTGGCGTTGCGCATGCACCCAGTGTTCGACACGGATACGTTCGTTGCCATGGGGGTAGCGTGCCACGTCGCCGGCGGCAAAGATCCCGGCGATCGAGGTTTGTAGATGGGCGTCGACCAGGATGCCGTTGTCCACCGCAAGCCCAGCGGCTGCCGCCAGTTCCGTGCACGGTGCGACGCCAGCGCCCAGTATCAGCAGTTGCGTTGCAAGCGAGGTACCGTCGGTCAAGCTCAGGCGATTGCCATCGAAACCTGTTACGCCACAACCCAAGTGGAATATCACGCCCTGATCCTTGTGCAGCCCCGTGAGCAGGCTGCCTAATTCATCGCCTAGCGCATGGGCCATCGGCACCGCTTCAGGCGCTATCACGTGCACATCGAGCCCGCGGCTGCGCAAGGCGGCGGCTGCTTCCATGCCGATAAATCCGGCTCCCACCAACGCAACCGCAGTGGCGCCTTGGCACGCGGCGATTATCGCCTGGGCATCTGCCATCGAGCGCAACACGAACACTTCGGGTCGGTCGCTGCCGATAAACGACAAGCGCCGTGGCTGCGCGCCGGTAGCAATCAGCAAGGCGTCGTAAGGCCAGGATTGCCCTGTTGCGGTCGTCACCTCGCGTGCCAGGGGATCGATTGCCGTCACGGTGCAGGCCAGGTGCAGGTCGATGTGTTGTTCGTTGTAGTACTCGGGGCCTTGCAGCGGCATCCAGTCTTCCTGGGCGGTGCCGGCCAGGTAGTCCTTGGACAGGTTGGGGCGGTCGTAAGGGGCCATTGTGTCGGCACTGAGCAGGGTCAATGAGCCGTGATAGCCCAGTCCGCGCAATCGGTCGGCCGCGGCGTAGCCGGCCGCGCCGCCGCCGATGATCACGATGTTTTCGGGGCGAGGGTGCCCCAGGTGCGGTCGTGACGGTGTTTCGAGTGTGTGGTCGGCACGCACATAAGCGACCCCGTCGATCACCTCTACCTGCCAACAGGTCAGTGGCGCAAACGCCGGTGCATGTAACGCCTCCCCAGTCCGTAGATTGAAGCAGGCGTGATGCCAGGGGCAGCGAACTTCCCCGGCCACGATCAACCCTTCGGCCAATGGCGCCCCATAGTGTGTGCACGAGCCGCTGCAGGCATACAGGCCGTCCTCCAGTTGCACCAGCAGGGCAGGGCTGCCGTCCACATGCCCGGCGATCATGCCGGAAGGAGGGATTTTGGCGAGCGGGATGCCCTGGGTCAGGTCGGGGCCTTGGGGGGAGTTGTCGGAAGAAGTCATCGTGCGGCTCCTGGGTGGAAAATCCGCCGGTTAACTACAGTGGAGCGTGGCTGGTGTTGTTGATTCAGTATAGAAGACGACTGGATGAAAGAGCCGGGGGCAAATCCACCGATGCCAAGGAGGGTGGTTCAGGAGTACCGTGTCGCCTGCATCGCTGGCAAGCCCACAGAAATCAAACCAGGCGCGATCCCTGTGTGTGGCTTGCCAGCGATGCAGGCGCCTCGGTTTGTCTGAAGCATCGCGCCGATGTTATCGCGGGCAAGCCCGGCGCTCATCCCATCGATTTCACCCGCCACAGCCCAATGATCAACAGCACCAGTGCCACCATTGCCGTCACCGTGCGCACATGGTTCCAGCGCGTCCAGGTCACCACATAATCACCCCAGAACCCCGCTGCCTCGGTGCTTGCAGCATCAAGCCGGGCCAGGGCGTTGTTGCGCGGAACATTGAAGACCATGGTCACCAGCACATTGCCGAGCAGATAGAGCAGCCCCGCCGTCAGCAGGCAGTAACTGCCGGGGGTCTGCAAGCTGATCAGCGCGTAGATCACCAGGATGCCGCAGGCTGCGGCGGTGCTGAGAAAAATCGCCAGGAACAACGGGTTGAGCACGGTCACGTTGATCGCCTGCATTGCGGCGATGCCGCTGGGGGCGGGAATCTGCGCCAGGGCTTTCATGACGAAGTTGGAAAAGGCGTAGAACAGGCCAGCCATGATGCCGCAACCCAGGGCGGCGAAAAGGGTGACCAGGTACAGCAGCGTCTCGAGGAAGGACATGTGCTTGGCCTTTGCAGGTGGGCGGCAATGAATGGGCGGGCACAACCGCTCGTCTCATTGCGCCCACCCACCAAGCATAGCTACTGGATGCGGCGGGGAGGTTTCATTGCGGGTTCAGCGTTTGCCCATGGAACGGCGGGTGCCGTTCGGCGCGCGGCCCGGGGTCTTGTCGTGGTTGGATTTGCCGGCCCCGGGATAGCGGCCCTGGTTCTGCTTGATGGCATCGGCAAAGGCTGCCGGCTTGAACGGGAAGCTGAACGCGGGAATGCCAGGCTTGCTGTCACCGCTGGTGGCTTCAGGGGTTGGCTCGACAGGCGGCTGGTGATCGACAGACATGAAACGCTCCGGGAAGAAACTAGGTAGTCGGGGCGCGCGACAAGCGCCCAAGGCGCCGCAGTATACCCACTCAAACCGGCTGCTGCGCTGTTGCAAGCGCAATCCTGACTGATGGCAAGTAGAATCGCGTTACAGAACGTGGTTTTCGAGGTTGAGCGGTGGACTTACAACAGGGTTTGCTCCTGACCCGGCATTGGCGCGATACGCCGGCAGGCACGGAAGTCGAATTCTGGTTGGCAACCGACGACGGCCCGCGCCATGTTCGCTTGCCCTACCAGACTTCGGTGGCTTTTGTGCCGGCCACACAACGTGAGCAGGTCGAGGCGTTGCTGCGTGGCGAGCCCGATGTGGAACTGCGGCCACTGCAATTGTGCGACTTCCAGCAGCGGCCGGTGCTGGGTGTGTATTGCCGCCAGCATCGCCATTTGATGAACCTGGAAACCCAATTGCGCCAGGCCGGCGTCGATGTGTTCGAAGCCGATATCCGCCCGCCGGAGCGCTACCTGATGGAGCGTTTCATCACCGCACCGGTGGCCTTCAGCGGCACGCCCAACGGCGACGGGCCGCTGCTCGATGCACAGATGAAACCTGCTCCCGGTTATCGACCGCAGCTCAGGCTGGTGTCGTTGGATATCGAGACCAATGCCCGCGGCGATCTGTATTCCATTGCCCTCGAAGGGTGTGGCCAGCGCCAGGTGTACATGCTCGGCCCGGTCAATGGCAGCGATGCCCGGGTCGATTTCGAGCTCGACTATTGCGACAGCCGCAGCCAGTTGCTGGAGCGACTCAATACCTGGCTGGCCTTGCATGACCCCGACGCAATCATTGGCTGGAACCTGGTGCAATTCGACCTGCGTGTGTTGCATGAGCACGCCCAGCGCCTGAAAGTGCCTTTGCGCCTGGGGCGCGGGGGCGAGGTGATGGGCTGGCGCGAGCACGGTGCACGCAACAGCCATTATTTTGCGTCAGCCGCCGGGCGCCTGATCATCGACGGCATCGAGGCGCTGCGTTCTGCCACCTGGAGTTTTCCGTCGTTCAGCCTGGAGAATGTCGCGCAAACCCTGTTGGGCGAGGGCAAGTCGATCGACAACCCCTACCAGCGCATGGCCGAGATCGACCGCATGTTTGCCGAGGATAAGCCCGCCCTGGCGCGCTACAACCTCAAGGACTGCGAGTTGGTCACGCGTATCTTCGCCAAGACCGAACTGCTGACCTTTTTGCTCGAGCGCGCCAGTGTCACCGGTTTGCCCGCCGACCGCAGCGGTGGCTCGGTGGCCGCCTTCACGCATTTGTACATGCCATTGATGCACCGCCAGGGCTATGTCGCCCCCAACCTCGGTGATCAACCCCCGCAGGCAAGCCCCGGCGGTTTCGTGATGGATTCGCAGCCAGGTTTGTACGAGTCGGTGCTGGTGCTGGACTACAAGAGCCTGTACCCCTCGATCATCCGCACCTTCCTGATCGACCCTCTGGGCCTGGTAGAAGGCTTGCGTCACCCTGACGATGTCGATTCGGTGCCGGGTTTTCGCGGGGCGCGTTTCTCGCGTACGCGCCACTGCCTGCCGGCGATCGTCGAGCGGGTCTGGCAGGGCAGGGAGGCGGCCAAGCGTGAGCACAACCAGCCACTGTCCCAGGCGCTGAAGATCATCATGAACGCCTTCTACGGTGTGCTCGGCTCCAGCGGTTGCCGTTTTTTCGACACGCGCCTGGCCTCATCCATCACCATGCGCGGCCACGAAATCATGCGCACTACCCGAAAGTTGATCGAGGCCCAGGGCTACACGGTAATCTACGGCGACACCGACTCGACCTTCGTCTGGCTGGGGTGCGCCCATGGCGAAGAGGAGGCCGCGCGCATCGGCCGCGAACTGGTACAAGGGGTCAACCAGTGGTGGCGTGATCACCTGCAGCAGGAGATGGGCCTGCACAGCGCGCTGGAACTGCAATTCGAAACTCATTACCGGCGCTTTTTGATGCCGACTATTCGCGGCGCCGAAGAGGGCAGCAAGAAGCGCTATGCCGGGCTGGTCAGGCGCGCCGATGGCAGCGAGGAGATGGTCTACAAGGGGTTGGAAAGCGTGCGCACCGACTGGTCGCCCCTGGCTAGGCAATTTCAACAAGCGTTGTACCTGCGCATCTTCCAGCGCCAACCTTACCAGGATTATGTGCGCGACTACGTGCGGCGTACCCTGGCCGGCGAACTTGATGACCTACTGATTTACCGCAAGCGCCTGCGCCGGTCGTTGGGCGATTACCAGCGCAACGTGCCGCCGCATGTGCGCGCCGCGCGCCTCGCAGACCAATACAACGACCTGCACGAACGTCCCCGCCAGTACCAGAACGGCGGCTGGATCAGCTATGTGATTACCGTCAGCGGGCCCGAGCCCCTGGAGGCCCGCACGGCGCCGATCGACTACGACCACTACGTAACGCGCCAGCTACAGCCGGTGGCCGATGCAATCCTGCCGTTTGTGCAGGATGATTTCAGTACATTGATCGGTGGGCAGCTAGGGCTTTTTTAAAGCGACGGGTGCGCCAGGCTGCGCCCGCTCGGTTCAGGGCACTTCGACCACCGGAATCGTATCTGCATTACCGCCTGCCTTGCTGTCGCGGCGCTGGTTCATCCAGCCACCGACTTGCGCGCCAAACTCCGCTGGAGCCTTGCGACCGGTCCGGCGGGCAAGGTCCAGGATGGTTTGTTGAGCCAGGGCTTCTTCCATGCGCTTTTGCGCCGTCAGCATGACAGCGTGAACGCCGCAGGTGCCTGCCACCGCCCAATCTGGAGGCGAGCCATCGAACAGGGCGCAGCGCTCCCGCACGTCGCGACAATCGAAGATGTACTTCTGGCCATCGATGGCGGTAACAATATCGAGGATGGTGATTTCGTCGGAAGGCCGGGCCAGCTTGAAGCCGCCGCGCACGCCTTCGGTAGCCACCACCAACTTGGCCTTGGCCAGCTTGGTGAAGACTTTGGCCAGGTATTCATGGGGCACGCCCTGCAGTTCAGCCAGGTCGCGCACGCTCGCCTCGCGGCTGTCGCCCAGTTCATCGACCAGGAAAAGCAGGCAGTGGATGCCGTACTCGACGCCGGCACTGTAGAGGGACATGTCAAACTCCGACTGTACTAGTCGCATTAAGCTATCAAGTCCAGCCAGGGAAAACAACAGGTGGTCAGGTTATGCGACAGGCTGCTGGATTTAACTGAGACAACTATAAGCGGAGTTTTTGGGGGCTTCATGTTGCGAGCAAGCCAGCGCCTGCAGGGCAGGGTTGGCTTGCCGCGCAGGGTGGGTCAGCGCATCAAGGTGCGCATATCGTTCATCATCAGCCCAATCGCTGCCTTGAAGTCTTCGGCAGTGATTTCCTGGCTTTCATTCTTCAAGGTTTTGCCGAAGAGCTTGCGTACCACCTTGAGCTCGGACTGGCCGGTGGCAGCGTCGATGAATTCGGCCTCGACAAACAGTTCGGTGTCCTGGTCGCGATGGCCAGTGACGGCTTGCGTAGCCCCGACCACCGCCGCAATCGGCACGACTTCATACCAGCGCATGCCTTCGTTGGAAGCCGATACCCCGGTGATTGCCGCGCGCAGCACCAAGGCGCGCGAGCCCGGTGGTACCGACTGCATGCTCGATACCACCTTGTACTGGCTCGACAACGTGCTCTTGGCGCTTTCGCTGGTGTAGGTCTGCAACTCTTGCAAGGTTTGCATGTTCACCCGCTCATCGGGCTTGGGCGCCGGGTACATCTCAAGCCGGTTGAACACCACGGTGTCATATTTGTCGGGCGCGAACCCCGGTGCCATCCAGCGCAGCACCGGCTCGCCGCTGGGCGATTTCTCTTCTTTCAGGTCACCGTAGCGGGGCAGGAACCCCGAGAACTGCTCCTTCTCCGTGACCTTTGAGGTGCAGCCAGTGAGCAGCAGGCTGCCTATCGTGGCAGCAACGAACCATTTACGAGCCATGTTCATTTTCACGGGTACTCCCGAGGGGTGAAGTAGCGGTCGGTGTTACCAGGTTCAGAAGCGCCAAGTCATACTGCCCGACAGGGCTTGCAGCCACGCATCATCGAATTGCCCGGAGGTGCGATTGCCGGACAGGTTCTTGGTCTGGTCGATTTCCATGTCGCCCAGCCATATCGTCGTCCAACTGAGGTTTGCGTCAGTGTCGGGGGCCAAGGCAAAGGTCACTCCGGCGGCGAAGCGCCAGGCGGCGCCCATGGGGATCAGGAACGTGCGGTCGGAATCGGATACCGCCGAACTGTCGTACGCCACCCCAAAGTTCCAGAGCACTTTCTGAGTAGCCTGGTACTGCCCACCAAGCGCAATCTGGTAAGTGTCCTTGAAGCCGGCATCGACGTTAGTCGCGAAGGCACCGCCTGCCGATGTATCAACGTCCACACCCACATCACCGAACTGCGACCAGTCCTGCCAGTTGACCGAAGCCAGGAGCGCCCATTGTTTGTCCAGTTGGTGATACAGGCTGAGGGTGATGGTTTGCGGCACCTGCGTGTCCAGTTCGACGTTGGCGCCATTCAGGCGTTGGAGAAGCGGACCGTTTCCTTTTATGTCCAGGTTATCCTCGAAGTCGAGGTCGATTTTACTGGTGTAGGCCAGGCCAACCCGGGTGCCGGGTTGTGGGGAGTAGATGATGCCTACATTAGCGCCGTAACCCCAGGTGCCGTCCTTGTATTTATATTGCCCGTCGGCACGATCGGTGAAGCCCAGTGGCGAACGGTCGATGGCCGACTGGGACTGCAGCGCCCCGTACATGGCCTTGAAGCCGACGCCTACTGACCACTGGTCGTCGAAGCGGTAAGCGATACTGGGCACCAGAGACAGGCCGAGGATGCTGGAGTTCTGCACGAAATAACGGCCAGACCAATCGTTGTCGTAATTGATTGCCAGGCCAAAGTCGCCGTACGAGCCGAAACCCACGCTCCATTGGTCATCGAGTTTGTGGCTGACAAAAAAACTGGGGCCGGGGGTGGGCTCCATGATGTTGTCGCTGCCACTGCCAGGGGTGTTGGTGGACGAATCTCGGTTGAACTCCAGGTTGCCGTAGAGCACCTGTGCACCGGCGGTAATCTGGGTGCCGTCCAGGTAGCTCAGGCCCGCCGGGTTGCTGGCGATGGTCGAGGGCCCTTGGGCCCGGGCCGCCGCACCAGCGTTGGCTACGCCCGCGTTGTCGGTGGCGATTTCGTACAGCATGATGCCGCCGGCGTGGCTGGTTTGCTGGTACATGAGCGTCAGCAACGCCAGGGTGGGAACAGACAGCCTATGCAAGTGCGTTTGCATAAAAAATCCTGTAACAGGAAGACCACTGCCATGGATCGGTCTTGGGAAAATGGATGTGATCATGGTGTGAAAGCAGTATTGCCCAAGTCTTCTTTATTTCCATTTTTCGCAGCGCCGACACCTCCCTAAGCCAGCGAAAAACTTCAGTAATTCTGCGGCACGACCCGAGCACTGTTGCCACTGCCCTCGATGTACACCTTCATGCCTTTGCTCAAGGCAGGGTTGATGGGCTGGGTGACCGACACCAGCACCCCGCTGTTGACCCGTACGAAGATCTGCTGCGCTTCCTGGGGTTGGTCATATTTTTTCTTCTCGGCATAGTTACCGCCCGCCGCACCGGCCAGGGCACCCGCCACCATGGCCACGTCGCGCCCGGTGCCGCCACCGACCAGGCTGCCCAGGCCGACACCGGCCAGGCCGCCGAGAATTGCGCCAACGCCGCTGTCGTGGTTGGTTTGCATCTGGGTCGGCACGATCTGCTCGATTTTCCCGCTGCGAATTTCCGTTTCGCCCGCACCGCCGTCGCTTGCGCCCACGGCGGCGCAGGCACTGAGCAAAACGCTGCAAAAGCCGATTGTCAGCCAGGAAGCGAATGTTCTCATTGCCACGCCCATCCCTATGGTTTGAGTAGAAGCTCGTGCACGGCACGAGTCGGTCACCGAATCAAGCGTAGTTCAGAAAACCAGACAGCCATTGCACGACTGGTTCGAGCAAGCGCACATCAATAGCAATGCCCAGGCCCGGCTATGCTTGTTGCCCACGAATCGCTCGCAAACTGCATTCGCCACTTCGTTGAGCTTGAACAGGAGCAGGGAAATGAACAAAGGTGCCTATGCGGCTGGGCTCATGGCAATAGCGGCCCTATGGTCGATACACGGCTGGGCGGACAGCCAGGCCGAATTGGCCAAGCAGTCGCTCAACCCGGTTGCGGCGCTATACAGCCTGCCGATCCAGTACAACTGGAACCAGAAACTGGGGCCCAGTGGCGAGGGCTACCAGAGCGTCACGAATATCCAGCCGGTGTTGCCCTTCAGCCTCAACGAGGAATGGAACCTGATCTCGCGCACCATCCTGCCGATCATCGACCAGCACGGCCTGGTGCCGGGTGGTTCAGCCGACAAGTCGGGTGTGGGCGATGTGACCCAGAGTTTTTTCTTTTCACCCAAGCAACCCACT
The DNA here is from genome assembly GCA_964453495.1 of uncultured Pseudomonas sp. Taxonomy (GTDB): domain Bacteria; phylum Pseudomonadota; class Gammaproteobacteria; order Pseudomonadales; family Pseudomonadaceae; genus Aquipseudomonas. The sequence goes on from CAYVPI010000001.1 coordinate 89,834, forward strand.
GCCAGTGGCTGGATCTGGGGGGTAGGGCCGGCCTTGCTGCTGCCCGCCGGCAGCGATGAACTGCTCAGCAGTGAACAATGGGGGCTGGGGCCTACGGTGGTGGCGCTCAAGCAGAGCAACGGCTGGACCCGCGGCGTTCTCGCCAACCATATCTGGTCGCTGGAAAACAGCCCGCCCGATGACAAGGACAAGGTCAACCAGACGTTCCTGCAACCTTTCTTCAGTTACACCACCCATACCTACACCACCTTTGGCATCAATACCGAGTCCACGTATGACTGGCAGACCCGCGAATGGTCGGCGCCGATCAACCTGTTCGTGACGCAGTTGTTCAAGGTGGGCCATCAGCCGATGAGCGTGCAGGCAGGGCCGCGCTATTGGGTCGACAGCCCTGACAATGGTGCCGAGGGCTGGGGCTTTCGGGTGGCCTTGACGTTGCTTTTTCCCAAGTGAGTCCTGCCTCATGCTTGCATGATTGTCTGGAAACATGCGCAAAATGCGGGTTCAGCTACAAACTGTGGGAGCGGGCTTGCCCGCGATTTGGGCGATGCGGTGAAGCTGTGAGGCGCGGTGACGCTATCGCGGGCAAATCGAGTCGTCGCACCGCCGCTCCTACAGGTTTCTCGCGCCCATGGGGTTGCCTAAGGGCTAGGCATATCAAGTCATCAAGGAGCTTTACGTGGCCAGCAAAGAAGCCATTGCGCATTTCATCAGAACAGAATTCCCGCAAACCCGTGTGGTCGTCGAAGCGGTAGGTAGCCGCGGCGCCACGGTCTCCCAGGACATCGCCGAAGCCGACCTGCGCCCCGGTGGCACCGTCTCGGGGCCGACCCTCATGGCGCTGGCCGACGTGGCGCTGTACGTCGCACTGCTGGGAGAAATCGGCATCGTGCCGCTGGCGGTCACCAGCAGCCTGACCATCAACTTTTTGCGCAAACCGTCAGCGGACCGGCGCGTCATTGGCCAGTGCCGGCTGATGAAAGTCGGCAAAACACTGGTGATGGGAGAGGTGGCGTTGTATTCCGAAGGCGACGAGGAGCCCGTCGCCCATGTGGTGGGGACTTACGCGATACCACCCAAACCCGCCAAGTGATACAGCTGGGGGCGGCGGTCGGCATGCAAGTCATTGTGCGTACTGATGCGCTTGTTGCGCGCTTCGGCCAGTTGCACCGTGGCCAGTAACAGCTGCTCGCCCCCAAGCTCGGTCGGGCCAGTCAACGGATAACCGTCGGCATCGACAATCACCGACCCCTGCACCCAGCCCACCCCACGTTCAACGCCATGGCGGTCGCAGGCGGCGATGAACAGGCGGTTGACCGAGGCGTTGGCCTGCACCCGTACCACCTCGGCCGGTCGTTCCGTCAATGGGCGTGGGCCGTCGGGCCAGTTGACCGGGGCGCAGAGCAGTTGTGCGCCGGCCAGCGCCGGCAGGCGGACCCATTCGGGAAACTCAAGGTCGTAGCAAATCATCACGCCGATGCGACCGAATGCGGTTTCCACCACTGGCGGTGGGGCATCGCCGGCGCTGAAGATGGCTTTTTCACCGTCCCACAGGTGTGCCTTGCGGTACACCACGCGCAGGCCCTGGGCATCGACCAGCGCCGCGCTGTTGGCCAGCCCGTCGCCCGCCAGGCGTTCGCAAAAACCGCCGACGATGACGATGTTCAACTCCACGGCCAGCGCCTGCCACAAGCTCAAGGTCGGGCCGTCCTGGGGTTCGGCCAGGGCCAGCGCTTCAGCGCGGTCGGTGAACACGTAGCCGCTTTGTACCAGCTCGGGTAACACCACCACGTGGGCGCCGCGAGCGGCGGCAGAACGAATGGCGCGCTCGGACAGGCTGCGGTTGTAGGCCAGGTCGCCGACCTTCGGCGCGACCTGGCAGCACGCCACCTGGATACTGTTCAATGGGTTCACTTGGCAAAACTCTCTTGCAGCGAATCGATGACCTTCGCTTCGTACTCAAGGTCGATCGAGCGGCTGAGGATGAAATAGGTAAGGCCCGAGACCACCAGGCCGACCAGCCAGGAAATGTCCACACCATCGAGCAGGCGTGCCATCGGCCCGACGAACACCTCCTGCCCGGCGCTGGCATCGAAGATGTAGAAGAACGGCACCATTGCAGCAAAACCCACCAGGTAAGACACGATCCCGCGCATCTGCCAGGCACCGTAGATGCCCTCGGGTGTGAAGAAATGCGCGATGGCGTAGCGGCCTTTGCGGACGAAGAAGTAGTCCACCAGGTTGACCGCGGTCCACGGCACCAGGAAGTACAGCAACAACACCAGGAAGGTATTGAGGATGGCGATACCATCGCCCTTGATCGACAGCACACAGCCGAGCAGCACCATACTGATGGCGAAGATCGACAGCACCCGTGCACGCGGCGTCGGGGTGATTTTCTTCACCGAGTCGACACCGGTGAGCAAGGTCAGCATGGCGCTGTAGGAGTTGAGCGCGATGATCGGCACAAAACCGAGCACCGACACCAGCACCAGCACACTGCCCAGCCCGGGGATCATCGAAGAGCCAATCTGGTTGAATGCCACAAGGGCATCGGTGGCTTGCAGCTGCTGCGCGAGCCAGGCGCCCAGGCCGATCATCCAGCTGCCCGACAGGGACGCGCCGAGGAACACCGCCGTGATCAGTTTGGCGCGGCTGGTGTTCTTCGGCAGGTAGCGCGAATAGTCAGACACGTAAGGCGCATAGGAAATGTTGTAGCTGGCACCGATGGCAAACAGGGTGGCGAAGGCAATCCAGTTGAAGCCCAGGGTGCTGGCCGGCGCGACTTCTGGCTGGCCAACGCCGAACATCAGGGCAACGGTCACCAGGGTGTACAGCGGCAAGGTGGCCAGTAGCGCCCACTTGAAGGCCTTGTGCATCAGGTCGTGGCCGTAGATCGCCAGCAGAGCACCGATTGCCACCACCACGCAGGCCACCACCGTGCGGTCGAAGCCGAACACATGTTCCAGGCCACCGATGATCAGCGACACATTGACCACATTGAAGCCGACGAACACGAACATCGTCGCCAGCAAGGCCAGGATGACCCCGCGATAGCCGAACTGGGCCCGCGACTGAATCATCTGCGGCAAACCCATCTCTGGCCCCTGGGAGCCATGAAAGGCCATGAACAGGGTACCGAACATGATGCCCAGGGCACCGGCCAGCATCGTCCACAAGGCCGACAAGCCCAGGCTGGGCCCGACAAAACCGATGGAGATGGTAAAGAAATGGAAATTACCGAGGAACCAGAAAGGCCCTTGGCTGCTGAGCTTGGCGTGGCGTTCGCTCTCGGGAATGTAATCGATCGAATGGCCTTCGATGGCCAACCCACTGCTGGCGACTGTGGCCTGCGCGGAATGATTGGACCCTGACATACGATTCTCCTGTGCATTGAATCGATGGTAATTGTTTTTATGGGTGAGGCTGCCAGTGGGTTGATCCGCACTGAAACTTGCGGCTGTGTGCCGCTTGCGCTGCAATGTAGGCATTCGGCCAGGGCAGTAAAATATCCCGGGCCAACTGTTTACATAGATATTGGTCTATGTAACGGCCAATCGGGAGCGGGCATGCTGGGCAACGTCACTGAACTGGATCTGCGCTTGATCCGGGTATTTCTCGCCGTGGTGGAGGCGGGCGGCATCTCGGCCGCGCAAACCACCCTCAACACCACCCAGCCGACCATCAGCGCGCAGCTGGCTTCGCTGGAGGCGCGTTTGGGCTTTCGCCTGTGCGAACGCGGCCGCGCCGGGTTTTCCGTTACACCCAAGGGCACCCAGTTCGTCGACGCCGCGCGCCGCCTGTTGGCGGCTGCTGAAGGGTTCAGGGTGGAAGTGCAGCACATCAACCGCACCCTGTCGGGCAACATCAACATCGGCCTGCTGGGCCAGATCGACCCCGTCGCCAACAAGAAAATCGCCCTGGCCATCGCCCGCCTGCGCGCACGCCACGACGGCTTGTATTTTCACTTCAGCGAATTGTCGCCCTCGCTGCTGGAGGAGAAAATCATCAACGGTCACCTGGACCTTGCCATCGGCTACTTCTGGCACCGTTTGCCCAGCATCGATTACTTCGCGCTCTTTCAGGAAACCCAGATTGCCTATTGCGGGCCTACGCATCCGTTGTTCAACAAGGTCGGCAGCCTCACCCGCGAGGACGTCGCCGAGCACGATTGGGTGTGGCCAAGCCACCCCTTGCCGGAAATGCCCGCACCCACTTCGATCGAACGCCTGACCGCATTGACCGACAGTATGGACGGCGCGGCGTTGCTCATCCTCTCCGGGCAACACCTGGGCTTCTTGCCCCAGCATTATGCGGCCAGGCATGAGCAGCTGGGGCAGCTGCTTGCGCTCAATGCGCAGCAGTTGCGTTATGAGGTCGACTTCCACGCGGCGGTACGTCATTCGGCCCGCCAGCGCGATGTGGTCAGTGCCTTCCTGGCGGAATTGATGGCTGTCTTCATCGACCCCGCCTAACCTTTGTAGGTGCCGTGGGAGCGACCCAGGCCGCGAAGGGCTGCCAAGCAGCCCCGGTTCCCGATATGAAATTTGCACACTTGTCGCAAACTCAGGAAACCCCCCATGAAAACGCTACTGGTGTTCAGGAAAGCCAATGAAAGCCTGCGCGATGGTCTCTCTGCCGTCGTGCAAATCGGCGACACGCTTTGGGTGGCTAATGATGAAACCTTGAGCCTGGAACGCCTTGCCTTGGTTGACCGCGCACAGGCCAAGGGCCTGGAGTTTGCCGAACACGAAACCTTCCCGCTTGAACCCTTGCTAATGCTGCCGGTACCACCCCAGGACGAGGAAGAACCGGTTGAGGCGGACATCGAGGGCCTGGATCATGACGGCGCAAAGGGCTATCTCTGGCTTGTTGGTTCTCACAGTTTGAAGCGCAAAAAGCCTGACAGCGGCAAATCCCCCGAAAAAAACTTCGAGCGCCTGGCGAAAGTCAGTAGCGACGGCAACCGTTATCTGTTGGCGCGCCTACCGGTTGTCGAGCAAAACGGCACTTTCAGGCTCGTCAGGGAAGCGCCCGAGGATGGGCGCACGGCTGCGCAGTTGAAGGGCGATCACGCAGGCAACGAACTCACCCAAGCGCTCAAGGATGACCCGCACCTGAAAGACTTCCTGCACATTCCCGGCAAGGACAACGGCTTTGATATCGAAGGCCTGGCAGTTGCCGGCGAGCGCATTTTTATCGGCCTGCGCGGGCCGGTTTTGCGCGGTTGGTCGATCATTCTGGAACTCGAACCCAAGGAAACGCCCAATGCACCGCAGACACTTTCCCTGAGCAAGATCGGGCCGCAAGGTCGTCCCTACCGCAAGCACTTTCTCCAATTGGGTGGGCTCGGCGTTCGTGACCTCTGCGTTCAGGGCAATGACTTGTTGATCCTTGCCGGGCCAACGATGGACCTGGACGGCCCGGTAACGGTCATGCGTTGGCGCAATGGCGCCATCCCACAAGGGGAGAGCCTGGTGTTTGAAGCGCAGCTGAGCAAAGTGCTCGATGTACCGTATGGGCAGGGTGTCGATCACGCCGAAGGCATCACGCTACTACAGGTCAAGGACATGCAAGAGCCGTCATTGCTGGTTGTGTACGACGCCACCGCTGAGCGTCGCAAGCAAGGCAAAAGCGCGGTGCAGGTGGATGTGTTTCCGTTGCCGGCGGTTGAATAATCGATCCACGGGAGCAGGAGTAGGCGCAGAACTAGGACAATTGCGGTCGTAGTATATCGGTGTTTATGTCTACCGAAAATCCATCATTTTTCGCCCGCGTTTTCTTCTATTAATTCACGCCAATATTTACTCAAGCGCCACAAAAGCCGTGAAGATCCTCATGATCCCCAGTTTAGAGGGCTTCAGTCTAACCAATCGAAATTTTGGATAGATAAAATCGAATCAACTGTCTTGTGAAGAATAACTACGACCAGTAAAGTCGTAGTTATCCGGTCAGCAGCGAACAGCGCTTCGAAGCGTCATCAGCCGGCTTCATGCCTGCTACCTGAGCAGCGTGACCACTGAACGAACTCATCACGGTTTTCTCCTGGAGCTAAAAATGAAACAACACATCTTGGTAATCGGCGCTGGTTTCGGTGGCATGTGGTCGGCCTTGAGCGCCACTCGCCTGTTGGATCTGCACGGCCATGCCGATGCCACCGTCTCCGTGCTGGCGCCCCAAGCCGAGCTGCGTGTTCGCCCACGTTTTTATGAGCCCAACGCCCATCAACTGGCTGCACCGCTGGGGGAGCTGTTCGATGCGGTAGGTGTCAACTTCATCAAGGGCGCGGCCGAATCCATCAACGTGCACCAGAAACACGTCGAGTACATCGATGCCTTCGGGGCCAAGCAAGTGTGCAGTTACGACAAACTGGTGCTGGCTTCCGGTAGCCGCCTGGCTACACCCAACACCCCGGGGGTCGCTCAATACGCCTTTGATGTGGACCAGATCGAGCAAGCCATCAAACTGGAAAACCACTTGAAGGCCCTGGCCGACCAGCCCCAGAGCAAAGCCCGCAATACCGTGGTGGTCGCCGGCGGTGGTTTCACCGGCATCGAGACCGCAACCGAGATGCCTGCACGTTTGCGTGGGGTGTTCGGCGAGCAAGCCGACATCGAAGTCATCATCGTCGACCGTGGCGAAAAGATCGGCGCCTCCCAGGGTGAAGCCATCAGCCAATCCATCGCCGAGGCCAGCCATGCGCTGGGTGTGCAATGGCATTTGAAGGCGTCGGTGGTTGCCGTTGACGAAAATGGCGTAACCCTGTCCGATGGCCGGCGCATCGAAGCCAAGACTGTGGTCTGGACCACCGGTGTGCGGGCCAGTTCGCTGACCGAGCAAATCCCTGCCGAACGCGATGCTCTGGGGCGTTTGCACGTGGATGCCAACCTGCAAGTCATCGGCCAGCAAGACATCTTCGCCACCGGTGATGTGGCCTACGCCGCCACCGATGACTTGGGCAATCATGCGCTGATGACCTGCCAGCATGCCATCTCCCTGGGCCGCCACGCCGGTAACAACGTGGCTGCGCAGCTGCTGGGTGTGGAGCCCAAGCCGTACAGCCAACCCAAGTACGTGACCTGCCTGGACTTGGGCGCCTGGGGCGCCGTGTTCACTGAAGGCTGGGATCGTCAGGTCAAGTTGATCAAGGAGGAGGGCAAGGCACTCAAGACCCAGATCAACACCGTCTGGATCTACCCACCGGCCGCCGACCGCGAAACTGCACTGGCCTCGGCGGACCCGATGATCCCGGCTGCGTGAATCGCTGATTCAACGTGCTGACAAATCCTGCCCACGTATTCCCGGGCAGGATTTTTTTGTGTCCCGAGAACCGCTATGGCCGAAATCCAGCGATTTACGTCCTTTGCTGTATCGGGTGCGCGCCGTAGCTTGGTAGGAACGTTCGGCACACCTTGAAAACGGAGGCGCGATCATGAAAATTGTTGTCATCGGTGGTACGGGGTTGATCGGGGCCCAGCTTTGCAACTTGTTGCGCGAACAGGGGCATGATGTCCTGGCAGCCTCGCCCAACACCGGGGTCAACACCATCACCGGCCAAGGGCTGCAGGCAGCGCTGCAGGGGGCCGAGGTTGTGGTCGACGTCGCGAACTCACCCTCATTCGAAGATGCCGCCGTGCTGGAGTTTTTCCAGGCGTCCGGGCGTAACCTGTTTGCGGCCGAGAAGGCTGCGGGAGTCAAGCACCATGTGGCGCTCTCGGTGGTAGGCACCGAGCGAATGCTCGACAGCGGTTACTTCCGGGCCAAGATGGCCCAGGAGCAGCTGATCAAAGAATCAGGAGTGCCGTACAGCATTCTGCGTGCCACCCAGTTCTTCGAGTTCATGGGCGCCATCGCCCATTCCGGTGCCCAGGGCGACACCGTTCGGTTGACTCCGGCCGCGCTGCAACCGGTCGCTTCTGCCGATGTGGCGGCAGCACTGGCGAAGATAGCCGTGCAGGCACCTACCGGCCAGATGGTTGAAGTGGCTGGCCCCGACCGGCAACCGCTGTTCTCTTTTGTCAAAACCTACCTTGCGCACAACCAGGACTCGCGCGAAGTGGTTGCCGACGATAACGCCACCTACTTCGGGGCGCCGATCAATGACCAGTCGCTGACCCCAGGGAACAATCCCATCATTGGTCCGACCCATTTCGAGGCGTGGCTCAAGAACGGCACGGCCTCGCGCTAGCACCGTCATTTCAGAAGAGGAGCGCGCCATGCAGATCCATCGACTCTTCGCCCTGTTGCCCTTGTTGTGCACTGGGCTCGTGCTGGCCGTGGACAAGGCAGTCACCGCGCCACCCCCCACCGTCAACACCGTGATGGTGCAGGTGCTCGCCGACTACCCCGGCAAGGAAGTGCTGATGCTCACAGTGGAATACCCGCCGGGTGGCGCCGACCCGGTTCATCGTCACGACGCCCATGGCTTCATCTACGTTCTCGAAGGCTCTGTCGTCATGGGCGTGGCTGGCGGCAAGGAGGTCACGCTGATGCCGGGGCAAAGCTTTCATGAAGGACCAAAAGACATTCATACGGTCGGGCGCAACGCCAGCCAGGACAAACCCGCCAAGTTTCTGGTGTTCCTGCTCAAGGATGCGAACAAGCCACCGGTGATTCCAGTCGATTGAGGTCAATAACGAGCACTACAGGCAGAACCGATACATCCAACGATTACGTGGAGCACCACCATGAAAAACCTATTGATTGGTAAGTTCTCGAGTTCGGTTGGCACTGGCACGGTGTCGTTGCTTTCCATCCTGTTGCTGGCAAGCGGTTGCGCCCATGACCCGGATGTAAGGCTGGGCGGCGATAAAGTGCCCGGGGTAACGACCCAGGGTAACGCGGCCTATATCGCCTGCATCAAGGAGGACATTGCCAGGGGCGCGCAAACCTTTACCGTTGAGGATAATGGCAAGACCCAACTCTTCATCGGCAGCCAGGATCCCAAACAGGCGTCCGGACTTGTTGAGATGTCCGGTGCCGCAAGTGCGAGCAGCTACACCGTGTATCAACAGTATGCCTGGTATGACAAAGGCCGGCTGATCAACGCGGCGCTGGCGTGCGACAGAGCCTGAAGCGCGTCAACGGATGAAAAGCCCAGCACAGTGGCTGGGCTTTTGTTATTTGCGGTGTTGCATCATCTTGTCCGCGAGCATCTTGGCCCGCTCAACCAACAGGTTTTGCCGGTCCTCGTGATTGGATTTCGGGCCGCCTACCACAGGTGCCGAAAGATGGCTTTCGGCAACCAGTGCAGCACAAAAATACTGATCCCACACAGCCTTTTCCACGGCCGATTGCGTGTTCGTTTGGTCGGAGGTCATGGCGGGACTCCTTTGGTTGTCAGCACATCGCTATTTTACGCCCGAACCGCCAGCAACCTGCGTTTTTATCACCTGTGGTACATCAGTGGCCTTTCGTTCGCAGATCCGCAACCTGCGTACAACCCTGGCGTATTCTCGGCCAACCTGAAAGCCCTACCTCTGCGGCCAGGAATTACACATGGACTGCTCGGTGGGGTGGGGGCAACAGTTGGGTCATCGGTGTTGGTGGGGATGCGCTGTGGCAGACCACCAACGCCGCCAGGACGGCCATACGGTAGAGGACAAAGGCCGCAAATCTTGCGCCACACAAGCTGAGCCGGGCGCTGTCGCCCGGCGCAACCGCGACATGACGTCCCCCGCTGTTATCACCGTGGCGGGCGATATCGGACAACCGGTTTGGGCCAGTACCTCTGCGACCCAGGTATTGCAGGTATAGGACAGCGAATAGCTGCCCTTTGCCTGGTAGAACGTGCTCTGTGCGTACAGGCCGGGCCCGAGTACTACCGCGGTGCCCGCCGCGGAGTGAGCGAAGGTTGCGGCCACGAACCGGAGCAGTTTCTGGTAACCCTCTTCAGAGACCTGTACTTCAATCATCTCGCTTGCTGCGAAACGCCGCCTGGGGTCCCCGTCAATCTTGACTGCGTGCAGCACGGTTGCCGTTGAGCCGAACAGTGCCCGCAAGGCGAGGCTCAAGGTGGGTTGTGGGGCTCGATAAAAGGCTTCATCGCCCCAGCCGAGCTCAACGAAGTCACCGTCAGCAAACCTTTCGGCCAGCGTGGGAAGCACTTGCAGCAGATCGGGGCGCGCAATCACTAACCCGGTGTGCAGGCCGTGATCCACCACATAAAAGGACCGCCAACTGCCGTTCTCGAGCCTCGGCGGGATCGACGCGCGGGTGCAACCGAACAGCATCAGGGCCAAGGCCAGCACAACGATGCCAATGCATAAAGGCTTGCTGGTCGTGGTGGACATGGGACCCCCTCGATCACTTTCGCTCGATGGTTACAGGAACTCTACACTCCATTTTTGGGCCCAAACGATTATGCCAAGCAAAATGGAAAATTCCGAAGCCCCCCACGACCCGAGCCCCATGTCGCGCAGCGCGGCCATCACCTATGCGGTCGTCCTGCCGATTGCGCTGTTGGTACTGATTTTTCTACCGGCGGGCACGCTGGCGTGGTCCCCCGGCTGGATATTTCTCGCCGTGCTGATCCTGGGGTTTGGCGTTTCAGCGCTTGTGCTCGGGCGGGTCAACCCGGTGATTTACCGCGCACGCAGCCGCATCCAGCCAGGCACAAAAAGCTGGGACAAGGCGCTGCTGGCACTCATCCTGCCGGCGATGACAGCTGTCCTGCCAGTGGCGGCGCTCGATGCCGGGCGCTTTCATTGGTCTGCCGTACCGGCTTGGTTGGTGTTGGCGGGGTATGGCGCTGTGCTGGCAGGCATCGCGGCGACAGCTTGGGCGCAGGCGGTGAATCCGTTTTTCGAGCCGGGTGTGCGCATTCAGGCCGAGCGGCATCAGCGCGTGATCGACAGTGGCCCTTACCGTTTCGTGCGCCACCCGGGGTATATCGCCGCGTTGTTTCTGTTTTTCGGTATGGCGCTGGCGCTGGGCTCTTTCTGGGCGCTGGTGCCCGCCGCATTGGCGTCTGCGCTATTGGTCTTGCGCACGTCCTGGGAAGACCGGTTGCTGCAGGCCGAGCTTGCAGGGTACGCCGATTATGCGCGGCGGGTGCGGTGGCGGCTGATCCCCGGTCTCTGGTGAGAGTTGCCTCTCAAAGCAATGGCGAGATGTTCGCCATTGCACGGGTTACATAGGCTTCTTTCTCGCCCACCGGCGCCACATAGTGAATCGCATCGCGTGCAGCCTCAACGCCTGCCAGCCGGGCGATAAACCAGGCCGCCAGATACTGTGACGACAGGCACCCACCGGCGGTGGCGACGTTACCCTTGGCCACGAACGGTTGATTGAGTACCGCCACACCGGCTTCCTCAACCCATGGCTTGGTGGTCAGGTCCGTGCAGGCCGGAACATCATTGAGCAGGCCCAGCTTGGCGAGGATGAGTGTGCCCGAGCACTGCGCGCCCAACAACTGGCGTTCCGGGTCGAGTCGCAGCTGGGCCATCAGCGTGGGATCGGCGACGACGTCGCGAGTGAGCATGCCGCTGCCCACCAGCACAGCGTCTGCGGCACATGCTTCCTGCAGCGAGGCTTGTGCCTCCAGCACAACGCCGTTCATTGAACGCACCTTGTGCGTTGGGCTGGCGATAGAGACTCGCCAACCGGGCTGCTTGACCCGGTTGAGGATGCCGAGCGCGATCAGCGAATCGAGCTCGTTGAAACCGTCGAACGTCAGGATGGCAATGTGCATTGGGAGGCCCCGTGGGAGTGGAGACGTTGTGTCGGGCTATCCTAAAAGGGACGAATCAATACATTCAAATAATTGTCATGGATACATTTCGGCATTCCTGAGCCCGCAATCCACGCGCGGTTACCATCAAAGCCGGGGCGTACGGACAGAAAGCGAGCCTCCCGGACAGATCGCGCACGGATTTACATTATTGGGCCTTGGGTAGCATTGAAGTGCCATTTCATCGCAGATAGTAGGCAGCCCAACACGCATTCAATGAGGCTGCATCGTGTTTCAACGTCTTGTGTTTTCACTGTCCGCTTTGACCCTGTCCATCGCCGCCGCCCAGGCCGCCGAGACCAACACCCTCGACACTCCGCGCCTGCGGGGCCTGGATAACTTCCGGGATGTCGCTGGCACCACTACCGCGTATTCCACGGCTAACGATGGAACAATGCGTGCCGGTGTGTTCTACCGCTCCAATGCGCTGACACCGAGGGGGACGGATCTGGCCACCCTGAACACCCTGGGGATCAAGACTGTCTATGACCTGCGCACACCCAGTGAGATCGCCGCCACGCCCGACACCCTGCCCACCGGGGCCACCTACCGCAACATCGACATCATCGGCAATGCCACGTCGGGTGCGAACATCACAACCGTCGCGTACACCAGCGCCGCTCAGGCCTTCGCCTTGATGCAAGACACCAACCGCGATTTCGTCAGGGATGCAGGAATGCGCGGTGAGTTCAGCAAACTTTTCAATGAGCTGGCCGGTGTCGAAGGTGCCGCGCTTTTTCATTGCACCGCAGGCAAGGACCGTACGGGCTGGACCGCTGCCGTACTGCTGAGCATCGCTGGCGTCGACAATGCGACCATCATGAGCGACTACCTGGCCACTAACGACTACACCGCCGCGCGCATGGCGGCGACGCTGGCAGCAATGCCACCGAGCATGTCGGCAATCTATGCGCCGCTGATCGGCGTGGAAGCCAGCTATCTGCAAGCCGGGCTGGACGAGGTCACAGCGCAGTATGGGAGTATGGACAATTACCTCATGCAAGGCCTTGGCCTGTCTCAGGAAACCATCTATGTGTTGCGCGGCAAGATGGTCTCCTACAATAGCCTGCCCGGCCAGGCGGGATTGCTAGGCAACGCCGCTGCCGGTGCGCAGCTGTTGCAACAGTTGCAGAACAGCAGCCTGTCGGGTACTTACAGCGATTACAACTATTACCTGCAGTCGGCCATCGATGCCGGCAGCCTCGGCGGCGTTGAAAACACCGTCGGCGGCCAGGTGCATGCCGATGCCGCCAGCTACCTGCTGCGCCAGGGCGCGATGATCGACCAGGCCGCCGCGCCTTTTGCCAGCGGCACCGACCTCAAGCCAGGTCAGTACCGCTTGTGGAGCACCGCGCTGGCGGGCTACTTGGGCACCGATGGTTCGTCCGAGGCTTCCAGCAGCAACGAGCATAGCCAAGGGTTGATGATCGGACTGACCCAGCGTTTCTCCGAACAGTTCAGCGCCTATGCCGGTTTTGGCTACAGCCGCGGCAGTGTGGGGGGCGCCGGAGGCGAGGCGGATACGGACCTGACCTTCATCAGTCTGGGCGCACGCCTGGCGGCGGACAGCCTGGACCGCGGCCTGTTTGTCGACGCTGACGTCAGCGGCGGCTGGCTGGACTATAAGAGCAAGCGCGACCTTGGCGGTGGCCTGGGTACAGCCAAAGGCGACAGCCATGGCGACCTCGTCGGTGCCACCCTGGCGCTGGGTTACCGTCTACCGGTAAGTGGCATGTTCCTTGAGCCGAGCCTTGGCGTGCGCGTCAGTCACCTCAATTTGTCAGGTTTCCAGGAAAAAGGCAGCGAACTGGCTCTGGACGTCGACGACATCGACGAGACCCGCCGCAGTGCCGTGGCCAACCTCAACGTATCGTTTGCCCCTGTTGGGATGGGCAGCTGGCAACTGGTGCCGGGTGTTCAGGTGGGCTACGAGCATGTGCTGGGCGATCACGAGATCGACAGCCAAGGGCACCTGCTGGGCCTGGATATCGAACAACGTGCGGCCTTCGACAACCGGGAGCAGTTCACCGGTGGTGTCAATCTCATGGCCAACCTTGGCGCACTGAGCCTGGGCGCGGAAGTCGGCGCCAGCGGTGGAGGCGATAGCCACGGCTACAGCGGCGGCCTCAAGGCCAGCTACCTGTTCTGACGGACCACATTTGTTCCTGTTCCCGGGCCACCTTTGCTTTGGCGGCCTGGGGCTTGTGAGCGTCAGTCAAGCAGAGTGGCGCATTCTCCGGCCATTTCGCACATCCGAGGGGCTTACGCCGTAGGCCGCCTGGAAATACTGGCAAAACCTGCCGACATTGCTGAACCCATATTGCAGGGCCACATCTGTTACCGAGGACGAAGTGTCCCAGCAAAGCAGGTCATGGGCGCGCTCCAGGCGTACTTGCCGCTGGTAGGCAACGATCGACATGCCCATGAAGCGCCGAAAGCCTTCCTGCAACGCGCGCAGGCTGACATTCGTCAACCGGGCCAGGTCCGTACCGCTGACCAGGTTTTCGGGGTGATCCTGAATGTACTCGACGGCCAGCTTCACATGTCGCGGTGCAATGAGCGGGGCAGGGCGCCGAAGGGCTTCGGTAAAATTGTGCGGCCAGGTTTCCAGCACGGCATCAACCAGCATTTCTCGAAGGCGTGAAGGCAGCAGAGAGCCTGCATTTATCAGTAGGTCGAATTCGGCCCCAGTGGCCAGTTCCACCAATGCCCTGATGGCCTGGAAGGCAGAAGCATTCAAATCGACTTCCGGTTTGAAGTACAGCTTTGCCGGGATCGGCTTGCCCAGCAGGGTTGAAAGCCGCTCGGTGAACAGCGCACGGTTTATCGATATCCCATGGTGAGCATGATTGTCGAAAAAACGGATCGAGCGAATATCGGCCTTGTCGATTGCCAGGCCGACCTGGCCAACCCCTACCGACTCGCAGGCGTGGTTGAAGATGATCCTGCCGGCGGTGGGTATGACGAAGGTGATTTCGTCCTGGGGGTCGGGGAAGGTGATCGTGAAGTCGCCCCCGTAATGCATCCGGCGAAAGCTGAAATTGTCGTGCCTGCCGTAGACCCCTCCGATGATGATGTCACTGGGCAACGGTGGCATGTCGGCATAGCGGTTGCCGAACATGTTCGAGAACAGTGCGCCAAAGTCATCGCAGTTAATGGCGTCGGACCTGAGGATGATTTGCTTGCGTGTCGTGCTTGTGTACACCTGCAGTGTCACCTTGTGTAGGGCGAAGCCTGATCGACTGGTGATCAAGCTGGAGCGGGTCAAGGAAGCGCGAGGACGTTAACAAGTGAGTATGTCAGGCGCGTGACGGCGTACCTGTGAGGTGGTCGTTTCGTCAGGGCCTGGAAAACAGCATTCAAGATTTCAAAAGGTCCCGGCCGAGGGGCATGTTGTGTATCCAGCTTTGCTCTTGCGATCGCGTTTGAATCCGCCAACCATCAGGCCTTTTCACCAGCGTGTCGCGGTACCATAAGCCAATGAATAAAACGTGGCTTGTGCCGTCATCCTTGCCGGAAATCATCATCACCTGAGCAGCTGTATGAGCCGTTGCGGTGTTGCCTTCAACATCCAGCATTGAAGTGGAGATGGTGTGCTGGGTACCGCGCATTTGCGATATCGAGTTATCGAGATAAGAGGCCATGTCGCGGGCTGCGCAACAGGGCCCGCCAAATGCCGAGTAATCGAGGACGGCGTTTTCGGTAAACAGCCTCTCAAAGGTCGTCCAATCCTGTCGGTCCACTGCGTGGCAATAGCGGACAAGCAGGTCCTGAATCTCAATCCGGTCTGAAATTTCTTGCGGCGTCATTGGATCATCCTGATCGCGTGGAGGAGAGGGTCGAGGATGAATTTGGAAGCAACGAAACACATCATCCGAATGAACTACATACAGATTGCCGATTCCCCGGATCATGGAGCGCGTTGAACCGGCGCCTTGATGGGGTCATCTGTTTTCAAGGTATGGCGACTGTTTCGCGCTCTGAGGGGGATTTGAGTTGTGGGGCTGCGTCGCAGCCTGCGGCAGCGGCTACGCTCACCGAAAGTGTGGGGGAAACGTCTCGATACTGAAACAAGCAGGATAAAAGTCCTGAAATCATTGTCCTAGACTGGACCTTTTACCACGATGCGCAATGATTACAGCATGGATATCAAAAGGAGGTGCGCATGCTCATCCGGTCCCTGACCCTCGCCACCCTGCTTGCCGCAGCCGGCCCATTGATGGCCGCCGACAGCGACACCCCCCTGGCCAATGAGCGCGGCTCGCGCCCGGTGGTCGTCATCGTTCCCAGCTCCGCCGACCCCGCCCTGGTCAAACTCAAAAAGGAGCTGGAAGAACCGGATAACCGCAAAGCCTTCAGTGAACGCAAGATGGTGTTGTTCACGGTCATCAACACCGTAGGCCAGCGTGACGGCAAGGACCTGGACCCACAAACCACCATGGCGTTGATCCGCGAGCTCAAGCTGGGAGCCGGGAACAAGGCCAAGGTCATCCTGATTGGCAAGGACGGTGAGAAGAAGCTCGAGCAGCCAGGGCCCGTTGCGGTCAAGGAACTGTTTACGACGGTCGATGCCTTGCCTGCGGCCGAACAGGAGGCCACCAGGCCGCCACCCGCAGCACCGGAGGAAGTGGCGCCGGCCAAGGGCGGTAAGCAGGGCAAGGCGAAAGCGGCCAAGCCAGCAGCAGAGCCCAAGCCTCTGGAGGATTGAACCGGATTGGATCTTTTGTGGGGGGGCGGCATAGATAGACCGCGGTGTTTGCATCGCGGCGGTCCGGCGATCGGCAAGCCCGCCCCCACAATAGAGAGCATTGTTTTCCAAATGGCGCAAAGCACTGAGGGGAGCCGAAGCTCCCCTCAAGGTATGTTGCATGCATGCTCTTTTTTTTATTTTTGAGGGCTGGCCTATTGTTGTTTTTGTCGGCCTTTTACCCTTCTTGGTTTTTCTGCGACCCCCATCCGGGGTCAAGAGCAAACGTATTTTTTTGAGCGCTGATCTACCTTCATCATCGCTGATCCAACCGACACCTACGCTACCTTGGGGTAGTTTTATTGTTTTTTGTGCGGTTACGGGGCACGCCCCTGGAAAGCACATCCTCTCCAAAAAAATCTGTTAGCTTCGTCTCTGCCGTTTTGTTTTTGTTTTGTCAGATCCGGTACGTCTTATTTTTATTGGGTTTGCTGCAGTTTTTATTGTTGTTGTGCCAGAGATATAGCAGGTCCCGTGCCAACTTTTAAAATCTCAATAAAATCAAGCATTTACGAATTATTGAGAAAGGGGCTACGACAAAAAGCCGGAAATCTGTTTCCGTGTTACCCGCTTTTTTCGTCCGTATTGGGGTGGCGGTAACACTGTGCCCACGTTACCGCCCCCCACATTTCACTGCGCGCTGCGCGCTCGTGCTACCCGCGAACCTGTGGGGCGATTCAGTACGGCGCTGATGCGCTGGCCAGCGCAAATCAACAACTCCATGTCAATGCCGGTTTCGATGCCCAGGCCCTGAAGCATGTACAGCACGTCTTCGGTGGCCACATTGCCGCTAGCGCCTTTGGCATAGGGACAGCCGCCAAGGCCGGCAATGGAACTGTCGAACACGGCGATGCCTTCGAGCAGGCTGGCGTAGATGTTGGCCACGGCCTGGCCATAAGTGTCATGGAAGTGCCCGGCCAACTGAGCGTGGGGTACGTGTGCCGCGACCACATCGAACATCCTGCGCGTAGCGCCGGGGGTGCCGGTGCCGATGGTGTCGCCCAGGGACACTTCATAGCAGCCCATCTGGTGCAACTCCCGGGCGACCACGGCCACCTGCTCAGGCTTGACCTCGCCTTCATAAGGGCAGCCCAACACGCAGGAAACGTAACCACGCACCTTGATGCCGTGGGCCCGGGCCTGCGCCATGATCGGCACGAAACGCTCCAGGCTTTCACTGATCGAGCAATTGATGTTGCGCTGGGAAAAAGCCTCGGAAGCCGCCGCAAACACGGCAACTTCCCGCACCCCGGCTGCAAGGGCATCCTCAAAGCCACGCAGGTTTGGCGCCAGGGCGGCGTAGGTCACCCCAGGCTTGCGCTGAATCTGCGCAAACACGTCGGCCGAGCCGCCCATTTGCGGTACCCACTTGGGTGAGACAAAACTGCCGACTTCGATGTAACCCAGGCCTGCGGCCGAGAGGTCATCAACCAGGCGTACCTTGTCAGCCACGCTGATGGGTTGGGCTTCATTCTGCAGGCCATCGCGCGGGCCGACTTCGACCAGGCGTACGTTCTTTGGCAACGTCATAGCGGTTTTCCCGTTCTAGGAGGCCTGGCGGCCATTCTTCTGATTCTTCAGGGTTTCGGCCAGCGCCTGCACGCAGCGCTCTTCGGCGGTATCGAGTTCAAGTTGCATCTGCTGGATGTCCAGCAGCTGCTGCTCCAGCTGTGCGCGGCGCTCGGCGATCTTGGCCAACATGCTGTTGAGCTGCTTGCCGTTGCCACTGCTGGGGTCATAGAGCTCGATCAACTCGCGGCACTCGGCCAGGGAAAAGCCGATGCGCTTGCCACGCAAAATCAGTTTCAGGCTGACCTTGTCGCGGGCCGTGTAGATCCGCTCCAGGCCACGGCGTTCCGGGCTGAGCAGGCCTTGCTCTTCGTAAAAACGGATGGCCCGGGTGGTGATGTCCAGCTCGCGGGACAGGTCGGTGATGCTGTAGGTCGGGATGCTCATGGTGGGGCTCGCATTAAGGCATGGGACTAACCTACTGGCAGGTTGACGTATACGTCAAGGTGCGTTTGCGAAATGAGCCAAGGGAACCGCATCCGAATGCCAGTTATCGCCGCAGTCGACGAAGTTAGCCATGACCCGGCACCCCCGTGCACGGGCCGCACGCCACTTTATCCAGTTCAAGGAGTGAACACAGATGATAAGCCGTACCGACAATGACCAAGTCCGGTTGGATGACCCGAACATCGAATTCCAGAGCATAGAGGGGGCGGGTAACTTCCTGTTTGCAGCCTCGCAGCAACTGGAGAGGTCACATGGGCATCTTGAGCAGTTGTTAGCAAATGCGCCTGACATACAAGGCGACAGCGGCTACTGGAGTGCGCGTCAACCGGGTACCGCCAGTGCGCGCCGACTATTCGGATTGGATACTTTGCACGATTTTTTTGCGGCCCGACTGGATCTCGAATTCGGCCTGTTCAGAATGACACGAAGCGGTTGGGAGGCAGGGCACCAGATCATTGAGTTGGCTCGCAAGGATCGGGCGTTACTGAAGGGCTGGACGACGTTTGATAAGTGGGATGCCGAATATATCTATCTGACCGAGGGGCTATCCGTTATCGGCTTGCCTGGCAGCTTTGTGGTGTTTGATAAAAGCAAACCCAAAGGGCCTTGCCTGTTGTTCTCGCTGACCTGGGGACGAGGGGTGGCATGGTTCAACACTCGCGCGGAACTGGAGGCCCTGCTGATGCAAAATCGCAAGGCGCTCTGGGCATCCCAAGCCCCCACCCAACGCCTTGAGCGTGCCAATGGGGTTCAGTTTGTTGAGCGGCGGGGCAGTGACCCGTTCGAAGATGTTTGCAAGGAGACGGCCAAGCGATTGTTCGATACAACCTCTAGCCGAACCCCCACGTTTCTGGCTAAAGGGCTTTCAACAACAGACCGTAGCCATATCGAGAATAGGCTCGCCTGGGAGGGCGCCAACGAGATTGGCTTGATTCATTTTGCCAGCCTTGACCCACAGCTTCCCGTTGCGTACCGCGAGCGTGCTGTGGAACACATGGAAGTGAAGGTTCTTGAGGTACTGGAGGATCCCAAATCCAGTACCCGGCTGGAAAGGTTGCAATCTAAAAAAGCCTTGGCTGCTCGGTCGCGTGCGTACGCCGATGTGCGCCTGAAGCGCATGCTCGAAGCCACGCAGGTTGACGACGCGGCATTGCAGGAGTGTTGCGATGACCGCCGCAAGAGCTGTTTGGAAGAGGCCAGGCGCCTGCGTGACCTGAAGCTGTTGAGCGTTGGCGCTTTGGCGCTGGTTGAGAGTACCTGTATGCCATGGCCGCGTGCGCGTACGGTGAGCCACACGCTCGTTCAGCAATTGGCGCTAAGGGGCAAAACCGAGACCTGGAAAATCAATGGTGCATTTGTCGTCCTGGACAAGGATATCAACGACGAGCCCGCTGAAGACCGGTCCGTGCTGTTGTACGTTCCCGGCAAGCGAGGAGGATTGGCAGAATTTGATCACCTGCTTGCCCTGAGGATCGCATTGGCGCAAACCCTGGGCGATAGCAGCGACTCGGTGCTGCTGGACAACCTGCCCCACGGCGCTGACAAGGCCGTACAAGCCCATTTGCAGCGTTGCCGGAGGGGGGAAGAAACAATTAGCTTTGAGCTCGCCACCATTTCCGGCGATGCATGGCTGCACAGTGTGCGCAGCCAACTGTCCCGGTATCAGCAGCATGAAAAGCTGATAAAGCAGGGCAAGGACTTATACGACTACGCGCCTTCGTCGAAAGAATCGAAGTCCTGTCTGCTCCATGAATCTCTGAATCTGATGGCGGTCCCGGGCAATGATGCGCTGGACAAGGCCTTGGAACGCCAAGCTGAACAGCTACGCGCTCCGGCTGATGCCGACAATATCAAGACACGCCTGGAAAGCCGGCCTGGGGTCGATAAGCCACAGCTGCAACAGTTGTTGGCGGCCTGCAGCGATGGTTTTTATCAGGCGCAACATGTGTTGGGGCAAACATTGCCTGACCGTGAGGCGTTCGTTGACGAGTTGCTGCGCCCGCAACTGGAAAAAGAGTTTGGCCTGATTTCGCCCTTCAAACTGTATATAGAGCTGCCTCGGACCGTTGAGGCGAAAGGTCCGTCACATGCGGCAACGGCGATACCCAGCGAAGAAAAAGAGTGGATATCGCTTGCCGAGCTTGCATTGTGCAACCTTGATCGTGAACGCGTGACGCAGCTGTATTACATGAAGGTTGCCGTCGACTCGCCTATTACAAGCAACTGGTCGATACGGTTTCCAAAGGACAGACTGTTCTGGATAGACCTGGTCCAGAAGGTTGATGCCGCGAAGCAATATGAAGATAGCATCAAAGAGGCATATTCGCGCTCAACGAGGACCATGGCGCAGGCGCTGCACACTGAGCAACTGCAGGAGCCATGGCGCAAGCATTTCGAACTGCAAACCCTTTTGTATAAGACAAGCCACCTGGCGGCAGTAACGCGCGGGATACTCAATGATTTGATCTCTGGCAAAACTTTTGATGAGGCAAAAGTTAAGGTTCATGAGCTATGTTTTGCAGCGCGTAACGAAGAGCAACGGCGCGATTCTACCAAGCGCGTTGTGTTGCCTGGGGTACTGCTGTTTGAATCCAGTCAATTCAAACAAACCATACTGTACATGCCTGGCGTACCCACCGAGCATGTGTTCACCGATTATGCCAAGCCTGAGGATGCGCTCAGAAAGTTAATCGAGATGGCAACACTGGCCAACAGTGGCAGTGAGCTGGTTCGTCCGTACCTGGCGTTGCTCCCCAAGGATGGCGAAAGTTCCGACCACGCCAGGTATCTGTTGGATCAAAAGCCGAACGTAAATTGTATCGAGCAGGGTAAAACTGTAAGCGGCGGCGAGACAATGGCAGCTTACCTCTGCGATTTGGAGCGAGAGCAGCGGCTCACCGAGCATCGACTTGATTCACGCTCCAGCCTGGATGCCAAATTGCAGAGGATTGCCCAATACGAAGCAGAGACCGACGAAAAGATGGCGGCCGTGGCCAAAACTATCGTCGGACTGGTACCGGGGCTTGGAACGGTCATTGATGGTTATGATTTCTGGATGTCGGCGAACGCCGCTGTATTGGGTTACCTCAATCGCGATACCAAGGAAGGCGGCGCACAGTTGGCTGATGCGGTGATCTCACTGTTCAGCATTGTCATGGACGCTGGCCCCGCCGCTGTAGCCGCTACAGCCCCAGGCGCAATTAAAAAGCTGGGTAGAACCGCAAAGATTGCTCGTGACCGTCAGATGGCTGTGAATATTGATCTCAATGCCAATGTGAAGCTCAAGCAACCGGCCGCTGTTCTCCAAGGGAATAGCGCGAGTATTTCGAGTAGAAACTATAACATTTTCGAGGGCAGAGATAAGGCGAATGTCAGTCTGAAAGGGCTAACTTCCGAAGCGACCGGACCTTTCGCGGGGACCTATCAGATTGGCAATAATCTTTATATTGCTGATGGCTCCAACGCTTATTCTGTTCGGTATACCCAGCAAGGGCTTGAGTTGTTTGACCCTAATCGTGCGGCATTAGGGGGCAAAAAAATAAGCAGGGGGGCTGGCGGGCGATTTTATGACGCAACCCCTAAGCTTAGAGGAGGAGGTATCTTCCTCAGCAAGTCTGGAGAGGTCGAGGGGTCTGGACCGGCGCTCGCCGTGAGTGGTGATCCAACACCCAATCCGCTGAATGCATTGAAAAACAACGTAAATGCAAAATATGGAAACGTCGATGAAGCGAATAAAGCGTTGGTGCGTGAGTCTGCAAGTAAAAATGACATTGATGAATTTTCGAAGGCCGTGAGGGAATATTGTAAAGAAGTGGGTGATAAGCTTGGCGTGGCATTGGGGCAGCCGGCATTGGTCCTGCCTGATAAATTTGATAAAGTAACTACAGCGCTTAAAAATTTTAGCATTATTCTTGAAGCTCGCACGCAAAAAGTGCCAGCCCTGTCCGGGCTAGTTCGGAATCTTAAAGTGGCAGCCAATGAGTCAATATTGCCTTCCAACTTGCGTGAAACACTTCAAAAAATCCACACGGCGATTCAAGACCTTCAACCCAACATCGAGGTACACACGCGACATACCGGCAAGCAATGGGGTATAACGATAAACGATGAGCCCAAAGTGGTGGTCGAGCGGCCGGGCCCGTCTGGAACGGCACGGAAGGACAAGGTCCTGAGCGACGCAGATAAGTATGCTACGCAGGGTCAACTTGAGGGCGATATTAAGGACCTGAGATCCCTCGATGGTGTTTCAACGGACTCTGCATTGCATACAATGCACGCGAAGGCAGAAATTTACCAGCGTCAACTGGATGCTCTTGAGCCTTTCAAAGGTGACAAAAATGTGAATAGGGCTTATTCAACGATAGTGCAAAATAAGAAAAAAATACTGGCGCTGGGCGAGGAGCTGGAAATAAAGCATACATTTTATGAGGCGCCAGAGCTAGAGAATGTCAGTAAGTTAATAGGCTGGAAGGCGGTGACTCTTAAAGATGTAGGTAGGTTGCGGGGTATGAAAGAAGATATTGTTTTCAGGTGGCACGTTGAGAATAAGGTCACGGGTAAGCTTTTTGCCGTGCTGCATGTTCATTGTCCTCTAAGGACGAACCCTGCAGACGCTCTACTACACCCAACGGCTGCAAATTTCAAAAAGCCGAAAGAGGCGCATGTGGGCAAGAATTATCTCAATGAACAAGGGCAGTTGGTTAAACCCCATCATGGCGAGATATTCCAAGATAGTCATAGGGCGCCAAATCAGTTTAAAGGTGAGCGGGTCGATTGGCTTAGCAGGCACAGGTTTCCCGCTCAACGAGGTGGTATGAATACAATAGCAGTGCCGGTCATACCACCTCATTTAATTGAGGTGTATCAGGCCTAACTTCCTCGCCAGACGCCGCACAAAGTGTGCGGCGTCTCATATGGCAATAAAACTCAAACAACTACTTGCGTCTTCTCCTGCGCCGTCACCCACTGACACAACTCAATCATCTGCTCCCGCATCCACCGGTTCGCCGGGTCCTGGTCAGTACTCTCATGCCAGTACAAATGCGTCTCCACCGGTGGCACATCCTTGACCGGCAAGCTGACGAAATCCAACCCGTGCCGCCGGGCGAAACGCTCCGGTACGGTCATGACCATGTCGGTCTGCTGCATCACTTGCGAAGCCATCAGGTAGTGCTGCGAGCGCAGGGCAACCTTGCGCTGCAACCCCATCTTGCCCAGGGCCAGGTCGACATAACCCAAGCCGTTGCGGCGACTGGAAATATGGATATGGGTCATGCCCAGGTATTCGTCCAGGCTGATTTTTTCCTTGTTCAGCGGGTGCCCCTTGCGCATGGCGCATACGTAGTGGTCTTGCATGAGCTTGACATGGCGCACTTGCGGGTCGGTGTTGAGCGGGGCATCGACGGCAAAATCCAGGCGCCCGGCGGCCAGTTCCTTGGTGGTTTCGCGGCGCTTGCACAAAAAGCTTTCGATCACCACCGCAGGTGCCTGGCGGCGCAGGCGCTGGAAAAGCAGCGGCAGGATCACCGCTTCAGTCAGGTCGGTCATGCTGATGCGGAAGGTCTTGTTGGCTTGCAGCGGGTTGAAAATGCGGCTTTCCTGAACCGACACACGCAGCAGCGATAGGGCATTGCGCACCGGGCCGATGATGTTCTGCGCCATGGGCGTTGGCACCATGCCTTGGGCGGTGCGCACGAACAGTGGATCATTGAAGGTTTCGCGCAGGCGCGCCAGGGCGTTGGACACCGCCGGCTGAGTGATGCCGACAATTTGACCGGCCCGGGTCAGGTTGGCTTCGGTGTAGATGGCATCGAAGACGATGAAGAGGTTCAGGTCGACCTTGCTCAGATTCATGGGCTGCGCTCTTGTTGTGTTTTTGCGGTTGCATCAGCCGATCATATATCGGTTATGAATGTTTATACACGCCGAGAATAGGTTAGGTAAATTTTGACGGCTGATCTAGCATCGGTTTCATGACCCCGACAACCTCATTCAGAAGGTAGCTGCTCATGGATTTCGCCTATTCCCCCAAGGTCCAGCAACTGCGTGAACGTGTCACCGCGTTCATGGATGCCTATGTCTACCCGGCCGAAGCGGTGTTCGAGCGCCAGGTTGCCGAAGG
The DNA here is from genome assembly GCA_964453495.1 of uncultured Pseudomonas sp. Lineage (GTDB taxonomy): Bacteria > Pseudomonadota > Gammaproteobacteria > Pseudomonadales > Pseudomonadaceae > Aquipseudomonas. The sequence continues at coordinate 114,449 of CAYVPI010000001.1, forward strand.
CGATCGCTGGCAGCCCACCGCGATCATGGAAGAGCTCAAGGCCAAGGCTAAAGCCGAAGGCCTGTGGAACCTGTTCTTACCCGAATCGGAGCTCGGGGCCGGCCTGACCAACCTGCAATACGCGCCGTTGGCTGAAATCATGGGTCGCTCCCTGCTGGGGCCGGAGCCGTTCAACTGCTCGGCGCCCGATACCGGCAATATGGAAGTGCTGGTGCGCTACGCCAATGAGGCGCAGAAGGAACAATGGCTGCAACCGTTGCTGCGCGGTGAAATCCGTTCGGCGTTTGCAATGACTGAGCCCGACGTGGCTTCGTCCGACGCCACCAACATGGCCGCCCGTGCCGAACGGCAGGGCGATGAGTGGGTCATCAACGGGCGTAAGTGGTGGACCTCCGGTGCCTGCGACCCGCGTTGCAAGATCATGATCTTCATGGGGCTGACCAACCCCGACGGCCCGCGCCACCAGCAACACTCGATGATCCTGGTGCCGACCGATGCACCGGGGGTGAAGATCGTGCGCCCGCTGCCGGTGTTCGGTTATGACGACGCGCCCCACGGGCATGCTGAAGTGTTGTTCGAGAACGTGCGGGTGCCCTACGAAAACGTCTTGCTGGGCGAGGGCCGTGGCTTCGAGATCGCCCAGGGGCGCCTTGGCCCGGGGCGGATTCACCACTGCATGCGTTCGATCGGCATGGCTGAGCGGGCGCTGGAACTGATGTGCAAGCGTTCGGTTGAGCGCACGGCGTTTGGCCGGCCGTTGGCACGCCTGGGCGGTAACGTCGACAAGATCGCCGATTCACGCATGGAAATCGACATGGCCCGGCTGCTGACCCTCAAGGCTGCGTACATGATGGACACCGTGGGCAACAAGGTGGCCAGGAGCGAGATCGCGCAGATCAAGGTGGTGGCACCCAACGTCGCCCTGAAGGTGATCGACCGGGCTATTCAGATACATGGCGGCGCCGGTGTTTCCAATGATTTCCCGCTGGCCTACATGTATGCGATGCAGCGCACCCTGCGCCTGGCTGACGGCCCGGACGAAGTGCACCGCGCGGCCATCGGCAAGTACGAGATCGGCAAGTACGTGCCCAAGGAAATGCTGCGCAGCGAGCGCTGATCACAGGGCGTGGTGCGCTGACTGCGGTCAGTGCACCCATACCTCCACGCGACGGTTCCTGACACGGCCTTGATCCTGGTCGTTGTCGGCCACGGGCAGGTCTGCACCCATGCCGAGCAAGTCGCGCAAAATCACCCCTTGCCTGACCAGCTCCCGACGCACGGCCATTGCGCGCAGTTTCGACAGCAGCAAGGCGCGCGCCGGGTCATCCTTGGCATCACCAAAGCCGACCAGTGTGACCTTGCGCTCGAATTTATTGGTTTGTTTCAGATAGGCGAACAGCCGGTCGAGGTCCGCCCGGGCCTTGTTGTCCAGGGTCGCGCTGCCTTCGCTGAAGCGCAGGTTCAGGGACAGGCGCATGGCATTTTCACTCAGTTGCCGGTAACGGGCGGGCATGCTGGCTGCAGCCGGCACCTGTATCGCCTGGATACCCTGGGCGATGAACCCATTGGCGGCAACGATGGCCTGGCCCTCGTCGCTTTGGCTAAAGCGCATCAAGGCTTGGGCCCAGGGGGTGCGATTGTCCGGCGGCAGGTAGAAATACAGGCGCCGCGATAGGGGATAATCTTCACTGGCAATCAATGCCTGGGTTGGCAGCATGGCCTGGGAGTCGCCATCGCGAACGGCCAGTGCCTTGGCCTTGTGCACGTAGGGCAGGCCGACAAAGCCGATGGCCTGGCGATCCTGGCTGACGCTTGCCGACAGTTGCTCACTGGCTTCCAGGCGCGTGGCATCGGCCGAAAGGCGCTGGCCCAGCGGGTCGAGGATCAATGTGCTGAAGGTATCGAAGGTGCCGGAGCGCTCGTCGCGGGCATACAGATGGATCGGACCCTGGCCCGCGCCTAATTGCTCCCAGGTCGTGATCCGCCCGGAAAAGATCCCGGCCAGCTGCTCGGTGTCCAGCTGCTGCAAGGGGTTGTCCGGGTGCACGATGATGACCACGCCATCGATGGCGATGACCTGCTCGGCTTCCGGGCTTTTCAAATCACCCCGTCCATCGAGTGCCACCCACTCGGCATCCTTGATCGGACGCGAAGAGGCCGCGAGGTCGGCCTGGCCTGAGGCCAAGGCGGTGAAGCCGGTGCTTGAACCATGGGCGGCAATGTCGACCCGGATGTCCTGGCCTTGGCCGGTGCGGCCGCTGACCTGTTGCTCATTGGCATTGGCGGATGCCAGCACTTGCACGGCCTGGAGCCCTTGTTGTTGCAGCATGCCCTTGACCAGGGCAGGAGCCAGTGTGGCACCGATGGTGTTGGAGCCCTGGATGCGCAAGTCGGCAGCCGGCTCTGCGGCGCAGGCCAGGCTTGAGAGCCAAAGGAGGGCCAGGATCGCAAGCGCGCGTGGCATGGGGCAGGTACCTTGAAGGTCGAGAGGCTGCCGGGAGAATAAGTCGGATTGATGACTGTTACGTGACTGTCATCGGTGCAAGTCAGATCATTCTCGTCGCCTTCAATCGCTGGCAAGCCAGCTCCGACAGAGGTTGTCCGGTGTAGGCAAACCCTGTGGGAGATTCTATGGTTCAGGGGAAGCTCTCAAGCAGCTTTTGACACG
>CAYVPI010000002.1:0-105937 GCA_964453495.1 uncultured Pseudomonas sp.
TCACCGCTCTCACCCTAGATTGTATTTCCTCTTCAAGACACAAGCTGCCGCCAGGTTGCGTCGAGGCCTGAAAGGCCTCCAATGCCAAGACAGATGCAGCTACGAAACCGATTTGTATTTGAAAGACTTGCGCGCCTTGCCACTCCGCCGTGCCTGCAACTTGCGCCACCAGATATACACTCCCGTCCCCGACAGCACCGCAATCACCACGCCCAACAGCGCAATCAGCACCTGCCCGGTGGTGCCGATGATCCGCCCGCCATGTATGGGCAATTGCAGCCTGTAGAAGCGCTCACCCAGCGTTCCTTGCCCGGCGATCTCCTGGCCCAGCAAGCGGCCGTCCGTGCCGTGGAAGAACAACCAGGACTTCCCTTGGGCATCCGTATCGTGCTGACCGAAGCCCGCGCCATAGAAGTTGTACTCAAAGCTGTAGTAGAGCTCGCCAATGGCTGCTTCAAGGCCTAGCCGTTTACCTTCCACCTGCGCCAGTTCATAGGCCTGTTGATAACTCAAGCGGGTTTCCCCTAGCTGCTCTGCGGGCATGCGCCCACGCGCTTCGTATACGCTTGGCTCGATCGAGGAGAACACCGACACCACTGGCTTGAACACCTGGGCAGGCAAGTTCATGGCGACGCTACTCACGGCAATGGGCAGCAACAGCAACCAGAGCCATAGCCCACCGGCCCGATGGATATCCATGTTCAGCCGGTAGGCATGGCCACCCTTGATCTTCCAGGCCGTTGCCCACTTGCCCCAGAACGGGCGCGCTCGAGGCAACGTCAACAGCACGGAAATGAAGCAGTCAATAACCCACAGGATCGCCACTACCCCCATCAACAGCAGCCCCCAATTGCCGGGTAGTGTCAGCGTGTAATGGAACTCGAGCATGAACGGCATGAAGTTCTCGCGAGAGAAACAGCATTCGCCCCAGTAACGCTGGCCCAGGGTTTCACCGCTGACCGGGTCCAGGTAGAACACCGTATTCTTTTCAGCATAGGGTTTGCCCGTCCAGGGGTCGTTGCGGGGTACTGCAGCCAGCAAGGCGGAATGCCCAGCTTCGTCGGGGTACTCCATGTACCAGACCTGCAAGCGTGGGTACTGTGCCTGGATGTTATCGACCAGGTCGCCAGGTGGCAGGACTTGCCCGCGGGCGGGCGCATCATAGAAGCCAGGGTTGAGCCACTCATCAATCTCGTGTTGAAAGGCCAGGACACTCCCGGTGATACCAGCCAGCGCTAGAAACAAAGCGGTCGCCAGGCCGATGTAACGGTGCAGCAATACATAGAGGTGACGCATGAAGAATCTCTCGCCAGGTGAATGTCAGATACGACAAAGCCAGCGCCTGAGGACAGGGGCTGGCTTTTTGTGGGGTTACGCAGGTTGGGCTCAGAACTGGTAGCTGACCGTTGCGCTGACGTTGCGCTCCTCGCCCATGTAGCAGAAGTCCAGGCTGGCGCAGGATGCGATATAGGTTTCGTTGGTCAGGTTATTGGCGTTGAGGCGCACATCCAGTCCTGTGAGGCCGAGCTTGCCCAGGTCATAACCGACCGATGCGTCCACCAGCGTGTATGAAGGCACCTTCATGCTGTTCTCGGCATCGGCCCAGCTGTAGCCGACATAACGAACGCCACCGCCCAGGCGCAAGCCGTCGAGCGCTCCCTGGCGCAAGCTGTAGTCAGCCCATACCGATGCCATTTGCTCCGGTGCCTGGGTCGGTGAATTGCCCTTGTTCTCGGTGACGCCATCCAGGGTGCTGATCATCGACTTGGAGTATTCGATATCGGTGTAGGTATAGCTGCCCAACACTTTCAGGCTGTCTGTCAGCTGCACGTGCGCTTCAAGTTCCACGCCCTGGGAGCGGACGGCACCGACGGCACGGTAGAAGTTCTCCTGCGGCAGTTTCGTGGCCAGGTTCTCCTGGTCGATATGGAACACCGAGGCCGTGAACAGGTTATCGGTGCCGGGTGGCTGGTACTTCAGGCCTGCTTCCCATTGCTTGCCCTCGGTAGGCGCCAATGGGTTGCCCGAGCTGTCGGCATAGGAGTTGGGGTTGAACGACTCCGAGTAGCTGATGTAAGGCGCGATCCCATTGTCGAACAGATAAAGTGCCCCCGCGCGCCCCGTCATCTTGGTACGGTCATCATTGATCTCGGTTCCTTCGGGGCGATTGAACTCGGCGATGCGGTTTTCTTCGGAGGTCTTTACCCAGTCCTGGCGCAGCCCCAACGAGAACCGCCATTTGTCCATCTCGATCAAGTCCTGCAAGTACACGCCGGTTTGCTCTAGGCGGCGCAGGTAGCTCAGCGGGGCAAAATAGGTGATTTCTGCATTGCCATAGTGCGGGTCGAACGCATTGATCGGGGCCAGCGCACCGCTGCTCCAGTCGACCACCGTCTTGCGGCGTTGATAGTCGGCACCCAGCAGCATCGTATGTTTGGTCGCGCCGGTGAAGAACTCGGCCTGCAGCATGTTATCGACAATGAACGAGTGCAGTCTTTCGTCGCCGCCGGTGTAGTAGCGATTCAGCTCATTGCTGGTCGGGCTGGTCCAGCCATAGGCGTAGACCTGGTCCATGTTCACCTTGGAATCCAGGTAACGGAAGTTCTGGCGGGCAGTGAAGACATCGTTGAAGCGATGCTCGAACTGATAGCCAAACGACTGCTGGTCACGCTGGTACTGATCGATGCTCGGCTCACCTTCGAAGAAGTGGTCCGAGATGCGCTGGCCGTTGCGCTGGTGCAAAGCGCCGTCAGCCGGCAGTCCACCGTGGTAGCCACCGTCCGGATCATGCTGCAGGTAAGCCTGCAGGGTCAGCGAAGTATCTTCGCTGAAGTCGATGCTGAGGGTGGGAGCCAGTGCGAAGCGCTTTTCTTCGTTGTGGTCGAACTGGGTGTCCGACTTGTCCGCCAGGCCGGTGAGACGATAGGCAATACGCTTGTCGTCATCGATCGGGCCGCTGAAGTCGAACCCTACACCTTGCTGGCCCTGGGTACCCACCGTGGCCTGTACCTGGTGATAGGGCTCATACAATGGTTTCTTGCTGGTCAGGGCCACCAGGCCACCGGGTGAGCTACGGCCGTACAGCACCGACGAAGGGCCCTTGAGGATGTCAATGCGCTCAAGAAAGTACGGGTCGACCTGCATGGTGCTGTAGGTGCCGCTATCACCCATGGACTTGAGGCCGTCGAGGTAGATGTTGTCCACCGAGCCATCGTTGAAGCCACGCATGGCCACATAGTCATAGCGGTGTGTCGCACCATAAGGGTTGGTCAACACCCCGGGGGTATAGCGCATGGCCTGGGAAACTGTCTGTGAGCCCTGGTCGTCCATTTGCTGGCGGGTGACCACTGAGACCGATTGGGACGTTTCCAGCAGCGACATACTGGTCTTGGTCGCCACCTGGCTGTGGGTGGCGTTGTAGCCCTCCATGCTGCCCAGGGCGTTGCCCAGGGCAAAGCCGCGGATCTCGGTGCTGGGCAGCGCCATGGCGTTGGCTTGTGGTCGAGCATGCAGTACATAGCTGCTGCCATCCTGGCTCACCGCCTCGATCCCCGAACCGTTGAGCAACAGGTTCAGTGCCTGGTCGGTGGAGTAGTTGCCTTGCAACCCCTGCGACTGTACCCCTCGTGTCAATTCCGGGGTGCTGGACAGGGTGATGCCAGCCTGCCGGGCAAACTGGTTGAGTACTTCATCCAATGGGCCGGCGGCAATTTCGTAGCGGTGACTGGCGCTGACGGCATCTTGTTGCGCCAGTGCCAGGGTAGACACAGCCGTGCTGCCGATGACTGTAGATAGCAAGGCAGCACGAACGGCCCGGCGCAGCAGCTTGTTGCCGGATGAATCTAAGGTAGTTCGAGAATCATTCGCTAACGTAGCTTGCAACGAGGGCGTGAGGCGGGACATTGATAACTTCCGGTTCGGTATAGGCAGATAGGGTTGCTTACTGTCCAAGCCGGACTAATCGAAAAAACCCGCCAAAATATTTGCAGAAAAATGCTGCTTAGACGAAACGCTCGATTCGGACCCACCAGCGTGTGCGCGAATGCAATTTCACCGGGAGTGTTTGCGTAAGAATCTGTAGCAATTTATCCGTGTCATCCAGGCGGAAAACACCTGACAGTTGCAAGCCGGCTACGTCATCGGCGCAGCTCAGGAAGCCCGTGCGGTAGCGTGCGACTTCCGCGAGAAAGTCGCCCAGGCGCATATTGCGCGTGACAATCAGGCCTTCGGCCCAGGCACCGGCATCCATGTTTTGCACCAGCAACGGGCTGGCAGCGGTACGGCTGACCTTGAAAGCCTGGCCTGCGTGAACCCATTGCAGGTTGCCGACAGCCTGGCCTGGTGAATGAATGGCGACGCGGCCTTCACTGACGTTCACAAGGGTGCAATCGTCTTGCTGTCGCACCACGAAACGCCCGTCAAAACCTTCGAACAATCCGTCGCGGCTGCGTACCAGCAGCGGGCGGGCTGGCATTTGCGGATCGGCCCCACAGGTCAGCATCAGCTCGCCATGCTTGAGCGACACCAGGCGTTGGCGGGTGTCGAAAGCGAGGTCCGCGGCGCTGTGGGTATTGAGTTGCAGGCGCGAGCCATCGGGTAGGGCGAAGCCGCGGCGCTCGCCGGTCGCGGTGGCGAGGTCCGAGGTCAGTTGTTCGAACGGTGCAAGGTCCTTGCCCACCCAGGCTGCGGAGCCAACCATCATGACACCTGCGAGCATTTTCAGCGCCTGCCGCCGGCCCAATCGCTGGGCGCTGACTTCAAGGGTCTCGAAGGCTACGCTGGCGCCCGGAACGGCACGTAAATTCGCACTCAGCTCTTGATTGAGCGTCTGTACCCGCTGCCAGGCGCGTTCATGGTCATGATGCGCCGCGCGCCAGGCTTCACATTGTTGCTGCAGCTGCGCATTGCCGCCGTTGTTGCGCAAGCGCAACATCCAATGGATGGCCTGCTTGACCACCTGATGATGCGGATCCTGAACCAGGGCGTTCATCGCTCGGACTCGAAACGCAACAGGTAGCAATGGTAGAGCGCATCAGCCACATGACGTTCGACCGAGCGCAACGAGATGCCCATCTGCTCGGCGATCTGTTTGTGCGTCAAACCTTCGCATTGAGCCAGCAGAAAGGCGCGGCGGACCTTTGGCCTGAGCCCTTCCAGCATTCTGGCAATGCTTTCGAGCAATTCCAGCAGCAGTTCGCGGGTTTCAGGGGAGGGCACATCGGCCGGTGGCAAGTGCGCGAGGGCCTCAAGGTAAGCCCTGTGCAGTTCTTCGCGACGCCAATGATCGATCACCAGGCCCCGGGCAATCGTGCGCAGGAAGGCTCGTGGGGCGGTCAATTCCAAACGTTCGCGGCGTTGCAGCAAGCGTACGAATGTATCCTGGGCCAAGTCGGCGGCATCGGCAGCGTTGCCCAGCTTGCTGCGCAGCCAGGTATTCAACCAGCTGTGATGATGGCTGTAGAGCGATTGCACGACGGACGCTTGGGAGGTCATGGATGAGTGCTACTAAATGTCACAAATGATAATTAGTCTCATTATCTTGATGCGCACTCGTTTTTGCAACTACTGCGCCGATTCAGTGCCTGGTGTGCGGCCGTCCAGGTAGTTTTTCATCGCATCCAGGCCTTTGCACAAATGCTGAGTAAGGACTTCAACGGCCTTGTCGATGTCTTTATCAGCAGCGGCATCGGCCAGGGCACGGTGATCGTCCTGGGTCAGTTTGCCTAACCCCATGGAAGAGAGATGAAAGCGCAGGAATCGCTCTTCCTCGTTGAGTTCGACCTCAATCAAGCGCAACAGCTTGCGGTTGGGTGCCTTGGCATAAAGCGCCATGTGAAAGAGCCGATTCAGCCGACCGATTTCGGCATGGCTGTTATCGCCTTCTAGCTGCTCGATGTATTGGCGTGCCGTGGCGATGTCATTGGCATCGAGCAAGGGAACCGACTGGCGCAGGGCCTCGGCTTCCAGCAGGATGCGCAGGTGATAGGTATCCACCGCATCTTCTCCAATCAACGGCGCTACCACAGCCCCCTTGTGCGCAACGACCTGAAGCAGCGACTGCGCCTCCAGCTGGCGCAATGCTTCGCGCACGGGCATGCGGCTCACACCGAACAACGTGGCAAGCTCTTGTTGACGCAACGCCGTTCCGCTGGGCAGGCGGCCATCGATAATGGCAGTGCGCAGTCTTTCCTCGATTGCGGTTCGAGCCAGGTGCGGCTCGAGTTGTTCGCGGGGGAGAACGCGGCTCAGCAGGGAGGTCTTTTCGGTCACGCTTTCTGTACCTGAATAAAACTGAGAGAGCTGTAGGAATTTTACCCGTAGAGCCATCGTGAACGAAGTAGTGCGTGAAAGGAAGTAGAGCACTTCAACTGGCTGATCCGGGCGTTGCTGCTAGCTTAGTAGAGGCATACAGGTAGGGGCCGCATGAGTTTCAGGTAACTTGCCTCGCATCACGTTTTGCTCCATTTCCCATCTGGCGGATCGAACGCTTGGCGACACATTTGGCAGTGCTTTCGACAGTCCGCCGGCTTGCTCTGGCCCTGTTGCTCGGCGCCTTGTTGCTGAGTGGCTTGCACGCGGACTGGGATTTTTCGCTGATCAGTGCGCGCGCACAAAAGCTTTATGGGCCATTGGGGGAGGGGCAACAGCGCATCGATGCGTGGCAGCGCTTGCTGGCCAGCCAGAAACAACTGCCGGAGCTTGAGCAGTTGAACGTGGTCAACCAGTTTTTCAATCGCCAGGTGCAGTACCGCGAGGATCCTGACCTTTGGCATGAAACCGACTACTGGGCCACCCCAATCGAGTCGCTTTGGAAGGGGGCCGGTGACTGCGAGGACTATGCCGTGGCTAAGTACTTCAGCCTGCGCCGGTTGGGGGTTGCCAGCGACAAACTGCGCATCACTTACGTCAAGGCGCTGCAGCAGAACCGGGCGCATATGGTCTTGACGTACTACGCCAGCGCCGACGCCATGCCTCTAGTGCTCGATAGCCTGGTTGACGCCATCAAGCCTGCCGACCAACGCAATGACTTGCTGCCGGTGTATGCATTCAACGGCGAAGGTCTATGGTTGACGGAAGCCAAGGGCAATAAAAAAGTCGGCGATACCAAGCGGTTGTCGCGCTGGCAGGATCTCTTGAAAAAAATGCAGGCCGAGGGATTCCCAGCCGAGGTTTACTAGGTGACGCCTTAAGGAGCGCCGATGTCTCTTTTCAAACAGTTGTTGATCGCTATCTGCGTGTTCCTGATCGTCGCCTTCACTGGCAGCTTCATGGTCAGCCTGGAAAGCTCCCGAACCCAGTACGTCAACCAGCTGCGTTCCCATGCCCAGGACGGTGCCACGGCCCTGGCACTGTCGTTGACAGCCAATATCGACGACCCGGCGATGGCCGAATTGTTGGTCAGCTCGATGTTCGACAGTGGCTACTACGCCAGCATTCGAGTGATCGATACGGTGTCTGACTCGATTATGGTCGAGCGCAGTGCCGTGCCCGACAGCAATGGCGTGCCGGCCTGGTTCATTAAATTGATCGGGCTGGAGCCCGCCGGTGGCGATGCCATCGTCAGCCGCGGCTGGCAACAGGCAGCGCGGGTGGAGGTCGTCAGCCACCCCATGTTTGCCCTGGCCAAGCTCTGGCAGAGTGCCTTGGGCAGCCTCGGTTGGTTACTGCTGTGTGGCGCCTTGAGCGCGGTGTTCGGTGCACTGCTGTTGCGGCGTCAGCTCAAGCCACTCGATTATATGGTCGAGCAATCCCATGCCATCGCCAGGCGTGAGTTTCTCAGCTTGCCGCAGCTGCCGCGCACGCCAGAGTTACGGCGTGTGGTGCAGGCCATGAACCAGATGGTGGAAAAGCTCAAGGCGCTGTTCCAGGAGCAGGCCGATCGCACCGAGAAGTTGCGGGTCGAGTCGTTTCAGGATGCCCTGACCGGATTGGCTAACCGGCGCTATTTCGAGATGCAACTCAACGCTCAGGTCAGCAACCTCGAAGAAGCCCGCCCGGGCTACTTGCTGCTGTTGCGGGTCAACGACCTGGCTGGTTTGAATGAACGCATGGGGGGGCAGCGCACCGACCAATTGCTGCAGGCCGTGGGTGAGCACCTGGCGCGCACTTGCGGCAAATATCCACAGACCCACGATCGGGTTACCCGCAATCGCGGTGGCGAGTTCGCCGTACTGGCCCCGGGCATGGTCCGTGAAGATGCGGTGCAACTGGCCCAGGCCCTGGAAAGCAGCCTGGTCAGCTTGCATGCCACAGGTGCTACAGATGTGCAGCCGGTTGCCCATATGGGCTTGGCGCCCTATAGCCCGGGTGACATGCCCCAGGCCGTGCTTTCCCTGGCCGACGAAGCCCTGGCCCAGGCGCACAACCAGGGTGAGCCGAGTTGGCGCTGCCAGGACTCAAGCCAGCCCTCGACTGTGGGCGACGATCACCATGCCTGGCACACGTTGCTGGATCAGGCGCTTGAGCAGGGCTACTTCGAGCTGTTCTTCCAGCCGGTAGTGGCCAGTGACAACCTGGAGAGTGTGCTGCACTACAAGGTGCTCTCGCGCCTGCTCGATGCCGACGGCCGCACCATTCCCGCAGGGCGTTTCCTGCCCTGGCTTGAGCGTTTTGGCTGGATGGCGAGGCTGGATTTGTACATGCTCGAGCAGGTCCTCTTGCACATGCAGGGGCATGACCGCGCCTTGGCCTTGAACCTGTCGTCCGCCACGCTGGAGAATGCCGCGGCATTGCAACGGGTCTACGAATTGCTGGGCCAACATGCGGCACTGGGGCCACGCTTGACCCTGGAAATCGCCGAGGAGCAACTGCCCGAACAGGCATCTCTGGAGCAGCTGACCCGACGTTTGCGCGAGATGGGTTTCGGCTTGAGCCTGCAGCGTTTCGGTGGGCGCTTCAGCATGATCGGCAACCTGGCGAACCTGGGGTTGGCTTACCTGAAGATCGACGGCAGCTTCATTCGCGCCATCGACCAGGAGAACCACAAGCGCCTGTTTATCGAAGCGGTCCAGCGTGCGGCGCACAGCATCGATTTGCCGTTGATTGCCGAACGCGTGGAAACCGAAGGTGAGCTGCGAGTCCTTCGCGAACTGGGAATCTTTGGTGTGCAGGGCCGGCTTGTCGGTGAGCCGGCGCCCTGGAGCTGATCAGATAAGCCCGGTCTCGTCGTCCTTGACCAACTGGCTCAAGCCGCCCAGCTCTTCACGTGCCTGGGAGCGTTCCAGCAACTTGGCCTGGGCGGCCAGCGGCAGATCGGTAACGCTGATCACGCCCTTGGCCCTCAGCACCTGAATCAAGTCATCCAGAACCCGGATCATTTCCAGGTCACTCTGCTTGAGCTGGCGCAGGGTGTTCTCGAGCCTGGTATGGGTGTACCACGCCTGTACTTCGGCATGGTTCAACGGCAAGGTTTCGGTAAAGCCCTCGTACGTTACGGTTTCCACACGAATCAATTGGCCTTGTGCGTCGCGTTGCACGTAGAACATCGGACATCCCTCTCGAATGTGAAGCAGACTGTGTGCTCAGAGCAGCATAGGTCAATCCATGTTTCTTACATGGAAAGTCAATTAAATGGCGCCTCTGGATATTTTTTGAACAGTTATAGTATTCCCTAGAAAAATGCTTCAAAATATTGACGGTAGTATGTTGATATCAGTTCTGTATTCCTGCACGTTGAGTTGAAAGAGTGGTTGGGCAATCCCATGATGTCCCTGTTTCGCCTGCTTCAGCCTTGATTGAGGTCAAGGTCGATTTTTAGCGAACCCTCAAGAATACCGATGCGACAAGGATTTCAGGTAGGGGGTTTGCGTTGAGTCACGTCACCTTGGCCATCCAGTTTTTGCAGGATGAGCAGTCGCTGTTGCGCCCAGGCGGCCTGTATTGGTTGTCCATCGACCGAGCAGGTGACGCTGAAATCCTCGGGCGTCAATTTCTTGCTGCCTTGGTTCAGCAAAAGATGGCTGCCCTGGTCTGTTGCGGCCAGGCTCCTGAGGCTATCGCGGGCAAGCTCCCTTCTCATGCAGGCCCTGCCGAATTGAGGCTGTTCGAAATCGCCGAGCGGGACATCCTGTTAACACTCAAGTCATTGCCCACCGAACTGGATCGTGCAGGGCTGGCCAGTGGTGGGCAAGTTGTCCTGATGTTACCGGCTAGCGCTTGGCAGGCGTTCGATGCCCGGTTGTTGCAGCGTTGGCTCGAAATGATGACGCACTGGCTGCGCAAGCGGGCATGTCGGTTATTGCTCTTGTGCCACGGGCAAGCGCCGAATTTGCATGCTGAATTGATCCGCCTCAACGAGCATGTATCGGGGCTCGCACAGTTGTATCGGCGTGATGGCGGAATCCACTATCAGCTGCACTATTGGCGCAATGAGCTTGGCGTCTGTAGTGCCCAGGATTTTGAGTTCGAAGTGCAAGCGGCAGGATTTACCCTGACGCCGTTAGAACGCTTGAGCCCTCAGGCCACACACAGCGATGACCAGCGCATTTACCTGACGCAGCGTTCGGTGCTTGAAGGCACCCCGGCGTTGTCGGAGCAATGGCGTTTGTTCGAAAGTCGCGATGATCTATTGCTGCAAGCAGCAAGTGCACGTGCGGCGAGCGTGATCGTTGCCATCGAAAGCAACAAACATGTAGAGCATTTGGCACGCCAGTTGTATGACTTGCGCGAACAATGTGGAGTGGCGCTGAAGATCATTGTGCGAGAAATAGAACCCTGCCTGCGCTATCGCGATGAGCGCCTGTTGGTGTCTTGCGGAGCCAATATCGTGGTGCCTTTCGGGGCGCAACTGGCTCACTTCTTCAGCGTTATCGACAGTGTGCAGGGGCAGGTGTGGCGCCGTAGCCGAGCCAGCGATGTCGCATCGTTGTTTGAGCGGCTGCGGCCGCCGGATGAGCGAGGCCTGCTATCACCGCAGGCCTTCGTTGCCATTCTGGACCAGATATTCGCCAGCGCCAGCGGAGAAGTCAGCCATCAATTGTTGAGGTTGCAGCCTCACAAGGGTTTGAACATAGAGCAGTGCTTGAATCAGATCAGCTTGCGTCGTTTTGGGGATATCGCTTGTGTATTGGACGGGGCTTTCTATCTCTTTCTGTTCGCCTGTCGCAGCGATGGCCTGGAGTCGGCACTCGGCAATGTGTGCCGTCTGCCTTGGCGCGACCTGTTCAATGACATTCGTTTTTTTGCCAGTGCCGAAGATCTACCTCGCCAGGCATTCATAGCGGCCGGACCTCAACCGGTGACTTATCAATTGGCAGCGGCCCACTCAGAGAATGAGTCGGCGCCCAGTCGCAGTGCCTACGTGCCTCAACGCATCAGCCTGCCGATCACGGACAACTGTGCATGAACTTTACCGAATTACTCCAGGTCGCCGCAGTGAGCAGTTTTCTGACGCTGGCGCTGGTACTTCTGCTGGGCAGCCTCTGGCGCCGCATTCGATCGGGCTCGCGGCGTCTGCTGGCGCCCCGCTATCTGAAGTCCAAAGGCGTGCGTAAGCGCGCTGATCTGGATGTAGGGCCAAACGCCTAATGAGCCAGGTTGAACGTTTGCCTTCACAACCTCAACAGGAGGCCACAGGCCTGGGCCGTTGGAATCTGTACTTCCTGCTGAAGTTTGCCCTTCTATGGATGGGCTACCTCAATTTTCAAGTGCTACCCAATTTGGTGTTTGCTGCGGCATTGCTATTGCCGATGCGTAATCGTTACCTGGCCATTGCGCGTGCGATTGTCGCCATACCGGTTGCGGTTGTCCTGCTCTATCAGGATACCTGGCTGCCGCCGTTCAGCCGATTGCTGGACCAGCCCGGGGTCTTGAACTTCTCCACAGACTACCTGTTGGAGTTGGCAGCCCGCTTCGTTAACTGGAGTGTCGTGGGTTGGTTGCTGGTGCTGGCCGTGATTTACCACTTTGTCAGTCCATGGCTGCGCATGACCACGCTGACCCTGGCGGGGCTTGCCTGGTTGGGCAGCGCCAACCTGCTGGCATTGCAAGCGGTTCCACAGATGGCTGACTCCCAGCCGGCGCAAGGTACTGGTGCAGTGACTAGCGTCGCCGAACCCGATACAGCAACCCTCAATACGTATCTGCAAAAGTTTTACGCAACCGAAGCGGGCCGGCGCGTGGAGTTCAAGCCGTCGACATCTGCTGCACAACCGTTCGATTTGTTGTTGATCAATATTTGCTCTATGGCCTGGGATGATCTGGACGCCGTAGGGCTGCGGGAAAATCCGCTGCTCCAACAAATGGACGTAGTGTTCGATAATTTCAACTCAGCGACCTCCTACAGCGGGCCTGCTGCCATCCGGTTGCTGCGCGCCAGTTGCGGCCAGCTACCCCACAACAAGTTGTACGGCGCCGTGCCCGACCAGTGTTTGCTGTTCGATGACCTGAGCAAGTTGGGTTTCGCCAGCGAAGTCATGCTCAACCACACCGGTCAGTTCGAAGGTTTTATCGATGAAGTGCGCAGCCAGGGAACATTGCCGCCGCCGGCGGTCAGCGCCAATACGTTGCCGCGGGCGCTTGTCGGCTTCGATGGCTCGCCCATCTGGCGTGATCGGGAGGTGCTCGAAAAGTGGTGGCGGCACCGGGAAGGGCAGGCTGATGCCCGCGTAGCCCTGTTCTACAACACCACTACCCTGCACGACGGCAACCGCATGCTTACAGCCGATGGCGGTACCAAAAGCGCGGACTACAAACCTCGCGCACAAGCCCTGCTGGATGACCTGAATGCGTTCATCCGGGCGTTGGAGCAAAGCGGCAGGCGCGTAGCCTTGGTGATTGTGCCGGAGCACGGTGCGGCGTTGCATGGCGACCGCATGCAGATCTCCGGCATGCGTGAAATTCCCAGTCCGTCGATCACCCATGTCCCGGTTGGTATCAAGTTGGTGGGGATGGGCGCCACGCCACGTTCCGAGCCTCTGCATGTGAGTGAGCCAAGCAGCTACCTGGCCTTGTCGGAACTCATCAGTCGATTGTATGCCACGCCAGCACAGGAGAACGGACAGGGGCCGGATTGGAGCACTTTGCTGAGCGGTTTGCCGCAAACACCCGCGGTATCCGAGAACGCTGGAACCGTGGTGCTGGATTACGCCGGCAAATCTTATGTACGTATCAAGGAGCAAGGGACATGGCTGCCCTACCCGCAACGGTTCAAGTGAATGCAAGGGTGCTGTCGCGAGCAGCCACGGTCGATGATATCGCTCGGCTCAAGGCTGAGCTGAGCCTGCCGGAACTGGCGTACGTCGACGTTTCCGCTCAGCTCGAATTGAAACAGGCGATGCGTCGCTGGCCGTTGCTGGCCGAACTCGAGCAGGCCAACGTGCAAGCCGAGCAGGTGGTGGCGTGAAATCCCTGAGCCTGCGAGGCATGCGCGGGGGCGTGGGCAACAGTTCGTTGCTGGCGGCCATCGGCCATGCATTGCACAGCCTGGGGCAGCGTGTGCTGATGGTTGATATGTGCCCGGAAAACTTGCTGGGGTTGCACTTCAACCTGGCAGTAACAGAGCGCAGTGGCTGGGCGCGCGCCATGCTCGATGGCCAGGGCTGGCAGAGTCAGGCCTGGAATGTGGCATCCGGGCTTTGCCTGTTGCCCTATGGTCGCCTGGACGGGATCGAGCAGGAGCAGGTTGAGCAGCACCTGCGCAACGAACCCGACCTCTGGGTTCGGCGCGAACGCAGCTTGGCCGGGCATTTCGACTGGGTCCTGTTCGACCTGCCTCAGCGCTTGCCCGGGCATGCCGCCATTGGTGTTGATGCGCTGCAGATTCAAGTGCTCGAAGCCGACGCGGCGTGCCATGTCCTGCTGCAACGACAGGATGCCAAGCATTACTTGCTGATCAATCGTTTCGACCCGGCGAGCCAGCTGCAGAACGACCTGTTGTTGGTTTGGCGCAATCGATACGGTGCCCTCCTGTTGCCAGTGGCGGTGCACTATGACGAAGCGATGCGCGAAGCACTGGCCAACAAGGAGCCGGTAGGCAGGTATGCCAGTAGCAGCCTGGTGGCTCAGGACATCATGAGCCTGGTTACCTGGTGCCTGGCCCATAGTCGAGGCGAGTTATGATCGCCCGCTGGTTTCCCTATGCTCGATTGCGTCGCCAATACGACAGCCATCCGCTGGTCGCTTTGGTGCTCAGCTTGATGAACCTGCTGGCTTGGTCGCTGCTGCGCCTGGAGTCGCCGTCCTGGCGCCATTTGTTGGATCGGCAGCAGTACTGGTATCCGCAACTGGCCAACAAGACGCCCAGCCTGGGCGACCCTTTGCGGTACGTAACGCAGACCCTGTGGCTGGTGTTGATACAGCCTGTAGCGCCAAGCATCCGCTTTGCGCCCGCGATCTGGCTCAAGCACGCCGCGCGCTCCTGTCGTAATACCTGGCAGCACTTGGCCCACGCCCTTGAGCATCTACCGGAGCGAACGCAGAAAAGCTCGCGATTGCTTCGGGGCAAACAGTGGTGGGCAGGGCTGCAACGAAGCAGCCAGCGTGTGTTGAACACGGCCGTCGGTATTTTGGCCGCCATCCTGACCCTGATCTGTATTACCGAGCCCTTCGGGTATCTCTCGCAACTAGTGTTCGTGCTGCTGCTCTGGGGCGTAGCCATGCTGGTGCGACGCATCCCCGGGCGCTTTCCGACCCTGCTGATGGTAGTGCTGTCGGTCATTATTTCCTGCCGTTACCTGTGGTGGCGCTACACCGCAACGCTGAACTGGAGCCACCCCCTGGATCTGGTGTGCGGCTTGCTGCTGCTGGCCGCCGAAAGCTACTCGTGGGTGGTGTTGATCCTCGGCTACATCCAGACCTGTTGGCCGCTGGACCGCAAGCCCATGCAACTGCCGGCCGATCCGGCGCTATGGCCAACGGTCGATCTGCTGATTCCCACCTATAACGAAGACCTTGCAGTGGTACGCGGTACGGTCTACGCCGCCCTGGGCATCGACTGGCCGCAGGACAAGTTACGCATTTACATCCTCGATGACGGTAAGCGCGATGAATTCCGCCAGTTCGCCACCGAGGTGGGTGTCGGTTACATCGTTCGCAGCAATAACAACCACGCCAAGGCTGGCAATCTCAATCATGCGCTAGGCCTGATCGATGGTGAACTGGTGGCGATTTTCGATTGCGACCATGTGCCTGTGCGCTCGTTTCTGCAGCTCACCGTAGGCTGGTTCCTGCATGATCCGAAGTTGGCGCTGGTACAGACACCGCACCACTTCCTGTCGCCTGACCCCTTCGAACGCAACCTCAACATGTTCCGGCGTCGCCCCAACGAGGGCGAGCTGTTCTACGGCCTGGTGCAAGACGGCAACGACATGTGGAATGCCGCGTTCTTCTGCGGCTCCTGTGCGGTCTTGCGGCGCACTGCGGTTGATTCGATTGGCGGTTTTGCTGTGGAAACCGTGACGGAGGATGCCCACACCGCATTGCGCTTGCATCGCCAGGGTTGGAATTCGGCTTACTTGCGCATACCCCAGGCGGCAGGCCTTGCCACCGAAAGCCTATCGGCGCATATCGGCCAGCGTATCCGCTGGGCCCGTGGCATGGCGCAGATATTTCGCACCGACAATCCCCTGTTGGGCAAAGGCCTGACGGTGTTCCAGCGCATCTGTTATGCCAATGCCATGATGCATTTTCTGGTGGGGCTGCCGCGCTTGATTTTCCTGACCGCACCGCTGGCGTTCCTGCTGTTTCATGCCTACATCATCTATGCTCCGGCGTTGATGATCCTGCTGTATGTGCTGCCACACATGGTCCATGCCAGCCTCACCGGCTCGCGCATGCAGGGTGCCTATCGCCATACGTTCTGGGGCGAGGTCTATGAGACGGTGCTGGCCTGGTACATCGCGCGCCCCACTACCGTGGCGTTGTTCAACCCCAAGAAGGGCAAGTTCAACGTAACGGCCAAGGGCGGCTTGATGGAGCACAACCAGTTCGACTGGAAAATTGCCCAGCCCTATCTCTATCTGGCCTTGGCCAATGTGCTGGGCCTGGGGTTTGCCGCATGGCGCCTGGCATTCGGCCCGGCCGTGGAAATCGGTACGGTGATCGTGAGCAGCCTGTGGGTGATCTACAACCTGCTTATCATTGGTGCGGCCGTGGCGGTTGCTGCGGAAGTACGCCAGGTGCGCCAGACCCACCGGGTCCAGTCCCAGCTGCCCGCGGCCATACGCCTGGAAAACGGCCATTTCTACCCCGGCACGCTGGTGGACTACTCCGATGGCGGGGTGGGCATGAAAATCGACGTCGCCCTGTCACTGCCTGTGGGTACGCGCGTATCGCTGTTGATGCAGCGGGGGGCACGAGAGTTCCTGTTTCCCGGCATCATCTGCCGCAGCCACAAGGACATCGTTGGGATCGGTTTCACGCAGCTGTCGTTGCAGCAACGTATCGACTTTGTTCAGTGCACATTCGCCCGCGCCGATGCGTGGCTGAAGTCGGGCGAAAACTTTGTCCAGGACCGGCCGCTGCACAGCTTCTTCGAGATCCTGAAGCTCGGCGGTAAAGGTTACATGCGCCTGTATGAATACCTGCCCGGCTGGATCCGCCACCTGGTTCGGCCACCCCTGCGCCTGCTCGGCTGGATGGTCAGCTACCTGCCGCGCATGCCGGCTACGGCTTCCCCTATTTCAACCAGACTTGTGAGCGCACCATGAGCCGCAATATTCGCAAATCCCTGTTTGCCAGCCTTGTGCTCATGGCCATCGGCTGTGCCCAGGCCCAGGCCCAGACTCCTGCGGCCCCGCAAACACAGGTCGCACAGCCCGCGCCAGTCAGCAGTGTGCCGACATGGAACAGCACGCGCAGTTTCGAGCAGCTCGGGCACTCAACCGACAGTTTGCTGCTGGGTATACACAACAGCGAGCAGATCGAATTCACCCTGCGCCGTGACCGCATTGCCAGCAATGCCCAGCTGTCGCTGGACTACACGCCTTCGCCTGCCTTGATTCCGATGTTGTCGCATCTGCGCGTGTACCTTAATGACATGTTGATGAGCGTGGTGCCCATCGAGAAGGAGCAGCTGGGGCGTAAAACCACGCAGACGCTGGACCTGGACCCGCGTTTGATCTCTGACTTCAACCGGGTTCGCCTGGAGTTCGTCGGGCATTACGCCGAAATGTGCGAGGACCCGGCCAACAGCGCTTTATGGCTCAACATTAGCCGGGCCAGCCAGCTCGTATTGCAGGAACAAGCCCTGGCGTTGACCAATGACCTCGCGTATTTCCCGGCGCCGTTCTTCGATGCACGCGGGCATGAGGCTGCCGAGGTGACAATGGTCTTCGCCCAGGCACCGACGCTGGGCGAACAGCGCGCGGCCGGTATATTGGCCTCTTACTTTGGCAGCTTGGCAGGTTGGCGCGGAACGCGTTTTCCGGTTTTGATCGACCAACTGCCGGGCAGCGGTAACGACAGCAAGGTTGCATCCGCGATCGTATTTGCCACCAACGATCACCGTCCGGCTTTTTTGGCCGACCTGGAAAAGTATCCGTTGGTTCAGGCGCCGGTGGTGCAGTTGATCGATAGCCCGCAAGAGCCCTACAGCAAGGTGCTGCTGGTGCTGGGACGTAATGACGATGACCTGGCTACCGCTGCACGTGCCCTGGCCTTGGGTGGGGAGTTGTTCCGTGGGTCGCGGGTAACCGTGCAAAGCGTGCAACAGCTCAAGCCGCGCCAGCCCTATGACGCGCCAAACTGGATGCGTACCGATCGCAAGGTGCGCTTTGCCGAGTTGATCAAGTACCCCGAACAGTTGCAGGCCAATGGCTTGCGGCCACGCCCGATCACCCTTGAGGTCAATTTGCCGCCGGACCTGTTCGTCTGGCGCAACCAGGGTATCCCACTGCAAACCAAATACCGTTACACCCCGCCTGCGGCCAATGATGAATCGCGGCTCAACATCAGCTTGAACAACCAGTTCATCACCAGCTTGCCGCTGCGCAGCAACAGCAGCAATCGATTGGAAGAGTTGCGCCTGGCGGTGCTTTCCGATGACCCGACCGGCATGAACGACAAACTGCTGGTGCCGGCATTGAAGATCGGTGACCGGAACACGATCCGTTTCGATTTCAGCTTTGCCAGCACTCTTGGCAGCGCTCAACGCGACCGCTGCCAGACCGCATTGCCGATCGACAACCAGGCATTGATCGACGAGGAGTCGACCATCGATCTCTCGGGTTACCACCACTACATCGCGATGCCGGATCTCAAGGCATTCGCCCGCAGCGGCTTCCCTTACAGCCGCATGGCCGATCTGTCGGAAACCCTGGTCATGGTTCCGCAGCAAGGCAGCCCGGCGCAGATCAGTACACTGCTTGAAACCCTTGCGGTGATTTCGGCGCGTTCCGGTTTGCCCGCGTTTGCCTTGAAGCTGTCCTCGGACTGGGAAGCGGCGAGCAAAGCCGATGCGGATCTGTTGGTGCTGGGTGCGATCGCTCCCGACCTGCATCAAGCTTCAGACCTTAATCTGGTGCTCAACCAATCACGCGACTGGCTGTTGCAGCCGGCCAGTGCGCAATTGAGCAGAACCTCGGCGCGCGCGGGGCAGATCAACGACCAGCGTGACCTGGGCGCCAGCCGCGTGGAGGTTTCCGCCAATTCACCCATGGCGGCAATCGTCGGCCTGAAGTCCCCCTTTCACGAGCAACGCAGCATCGTTGCGCTGCTGGCTAGCGATGACGCCGATTACCAGCTGTTGCGTGAAACCTTGAGTGACAGCGGAAAAATGGAAGCCGTGGTCGGCTCCGTGGCGTTGATCCGCAGTAGCGGCGTCAATAGCCAGATGGTCGGCCCGCAGTATTTTGTTGGCCATCTGCCTTGGTGGTTGTTGCTCTGGTACCAACTCTCGGAGCACCCCGTACTGCTGGCAGCGATGGCAACCATCAGCGTGCTGCTCGGTGCGTTCCTGCTATGGCGAGCATTGCGTTGGGCTGCGCGTCGGCGGATGCCAGGCGAGGAATGACGCTCATGAAGGCTGTCATCCTGCCAGCGTTGGCCTTGCTCTTGAGTACGCAGGCGCCGGCGCATGCTGCCGTGTGTACCTGGCCCGCCTGGGAAAGCTACAAGCAGGCGATGGTGAGCAAGGATGGGCGAGTGATCGACCGCTCTACCGCACAGTTGATCACCACCTCTGAAGGCCAGAGCTACGGGTTGTTTTTCGCCTTGTTGGCGAACGACCGTGAAAGCTTTGCCCGGCTGTTGCAGTGGACTCGCAACAATCTGGCTGGTGGTGACTTGAGCCGTCAGCTGCCGGCCTGGCAGTGGGGCAAGGACAAGAGCGGCCGTTGGCACGTGCTCGACAGTAACAACGCCAGCGATGCTGACCTCTGGATTGCCTATAGCTTGCTGGAGGCTGGCCGCCTCTGGCAGCAGCCGGATTACGAAGCCTTGGGCCGCAACATGCTATGGCGTAGTGCCGCACAAAGCCTGGGCAAGCTACCTGGGCTGGGGCTGATGTTGCTGCCGGGAGACACAGGGTTTGAAAGCCCGGCAGGCTGGCGCTTGAACCCCAGTTACTTGCCGCCGCAATTGCTCGCACGGTTTGCCCGGGAAGCGGCCATCTGGGCCGAGCTTGCCGAGAACACTCAGCGCTTGTTGATACAAGGTTCAGCCAAGGGCTTTGCGCCCGATTGGCTCCTCTGGCAAGCGGGGCAGGGGTGGGCTCCTGATGCAAGCAAAGGCCCGACCGGTAGTTACGATGCGATTCGGGTTTACCTGTGGATCGGCATGTTGCACAAGGGCGCTCCCGGCCGGGTAGAGTTGCTCGAGCACTTTGCACCCATGGCGCAGGCGGCAGCCCGTCTGGGTCACCCACCCGAGACCGTGGGCACAGTCAGCGGTGCGGCTGAGGGTGTCGGCCCAGTAGGATTCTCTGCGGCACTGTTGCCTTTGTTGTCGAGTGATTCACGTTACAGCGACGTACTGAGGACGCAGCGCGAGCGCGTGCACCAGCAACCTCCACTCGCAGATGCCTATTACAACCAATCCTTGCTGCTGTTTGGTCAAGGCTGGGATGAGCAGCGCTACCGCTTCGAAAAGGATGGGCGCCTAGTGCCGAATTGGGTTGATGCATGCAAAAAGTGACTCGATGGGGGCTGCTGTTGGGTAGCATTTGTGGCACGGCGTTGGGGCAACCGCTCAATCAAGCGGACCAGCAGCAGTGGCTGCTTCAGCAAATGCGAATCGGCGAGGCACTGTACCGCGAAGAACTCGTACGAGACTCCTTGGCGCGTCTGGAATTGATCGCTCCCGGCCATCCAGAAGTGCTGCTTGCCGAACTTCGTCGCGCCTTGCAAGTGCATGACCAGGCACAGGTGGAGCGCCGATTGGCCCAACTGCGTACGCAAGCCTATGGCTCACAGACGCTGCGTCAGGCCGAGGCGCTGCTCAAGATGCAAACGCCGGATGGGCAAAAGCTCTTGCAGGAGGCTCGCCTGCGAGCGGCGGCTGGCCGGTTCGACGAATCGATCACCCTATATGAACAGCTGTTGGGCAATGCGCCCCCGGACTTTGCCAGTGCCTTTGAATACTGGGGTGTGCGTAGCCGTATCGCCGAGCAGCGCCCGTTGGTAATTGAACAGTTGCGAGACCTCGACCGGCGTTACCCCGGCAACCCCGAGTTGCGGCAAATGCTGGCAAGACTGCTGTTTGCGCAGAAGCAGGATGGCGAAGCGCTGGCGGTCCTGCACCAGCTGGCCAATGACCCACAGGCCAGCAATGCGGCGGCAGAACGGGAGTTCAACTACCTCACCAGCTTGCCGGTTTGCGCAGCAACGGCCCAGGCCTGGCAAGTCTTTCTTGACCATTACCCTTATTCCCCACTCAAGGGCGAAGCCAGCAAGCGCCTGCAAGGCCAGCAGCAATTGCTGGGCGACCCGGCCTGGAAGGCAGGCCTTGTGGGCCAACAGTTGTTGGAGCAGGGGAACAACGCCGGCGCAGAAGCCCAGTTACGTCAGGCACTGCGCCGCTACCCCGACGAAGCGAGCCTGCACGGTGCTCTGGGTACTGCCTTGATGCGCCAAAGCAAATACGAGGGCGCCTATGCGGCTTTCAGCACCGCCTTGGCCAAAGAGCAAGACACCGATTACATCAGCAAGTGGCAAGACCTGAAGGCGGCCAACGGCCAATGGATGCTCTTGCAAAAGGGTGATCAGGCCTTGGAACGCAATGACCTGGTTGCCGCCCGAAATGCCTACCGACAAGCCAGCAAAGCACGGCCTGACAGTGCCGATGCCTTGATCGGGCTGGCCAATGTGGCAAGTGCCGAGGCCGACGACATCGAAGCCCAAGCGCTGTTGCTCAAGGCGCGCAGGATTGAGCCGGACAACGGCAGTGCGGTGCGGGCTTTGGTACGCCTGTACCAGTCCCAATCCCCTGACAAGGCCGAAGCGTTCCTGGATACGTTGAAACCAGCTCAGCAACGTGAGTTCGTCGCGCTGCGGCGGAGCATCGAGCTCGACCGTTTGAATACCCAGGCCGATGCCGCAATGTTGGGTGCCGACTGGGAGCAGGCGGCCGCCTTGTTGGGCAAGGCGCGTACCCTGGCCCCAGACGATCCATGGCTGACTTATCGGCTGGCCAACAGTTTGAGTGCTTCGCACCAGCCACAAGCGGCCGATGACAGCTTCAAGCAGCTGCTACAGCGTCAGGGGCACAATCCGCAGGCGCGCTATGCCCATGCACTCTATCTTTCGAGTAATTCCCGCGACAGCGAAGCACTGAAGTCGATGGCGAACATTGCGCCAACGGCCTGGAGCCAGAACATGCATGACCTGGCCGCGCGCGTGCAGCGCCGCCAGCTGCTCGCACAAGCCACGACGCTGCGTGACAGCGGGCAGGAAGCCCAGGCCCAGGCACTGTTGTTGCGTGATTCAGGCGTCGATGATTGGGTTACGGTGGCTGACTGGGCCCTGCAGCGCGGGGACAACCACCAGGCGCAAAACTACTACCGCAAGGCCCTGGAGCGTGAGCCACAAAACAGTGAAGCCCGATTGGGTTTGATCGAGGCGTTGATTGCCGGCGCAGATACCGAGACGGCGCACCGAGCGCTGCAAGCGTTGCCGCCAACTCAGGAGCCTAACTACCAGCGTCGTGTGGCCAACGCCTGGGCAGCCGTGGGCGAGCCAGGCAAGGCCAGCGAAATGTTCGCGCAATTGCTCAAAACGCCGCAAAGCGACCCATTGGTGTACCGCGACGCAGCGCGCTTGATGGCCAGGCAGCACCCACAGCAGGCCTTGGACAATTACGCCCGGGCGATGACCGCGGCGGGCTTGCTGACCCCAGCCCAGGCTGAACCGCGTGACGACCGCGCGCTGACCCTGGCCAGCCGTGAAAAGGACAGCGACGACTGGATGCTGCGCAGCCTGCGCAGTGATGTCGACGAGCTGTATCAGCAGCAGACCCCTACGGTAAACCTCTACCATGACTTTGCCTGGCGCACGGACAACAGCTCAGCAGGTGTTTCGGACCTTACGACGCAGACGACCATTTTGCGGGTGGACGCTCCCGTTGCCCAAGGGCAGGGTTTTGTCCAGGCTGAGAGCATCGACCTGGATGTGAAGGCATTCGACAGCAACGATCAGTTCGGCACTTGTGCAGTGGTGGTCGATGGCTGCCGCCCGGATTCGCAGAGCGTCAGGGGAACCATGCTCGGTGTGGGCTGGAGCGATGAGCGCTGGGCCTTCGACCTTGGCCATACGCCGCAGGAGTTCACGGTTTCGAACTGGGTCGGCGGCGTCACCTACAGTTCCGACTGGCGTGATATCGGCTATCGACTGACGGCATCGCGCCGTCCACTGAGTAACTCTCTGGTCTCCTATGCCGGAGCGGTCGACCCCGTCACTGGCATCGAGTGGGGGGGGGTGACCTCCAACGGTTTTACCTTGGGACTGAGCCGGGACGAAGGTGAGGCGGATGGCATCTGGGCCAGCCTCGGATGGCATTGGTACAAGGGCAAGCACGTGGCTGATAACCAGCGGCGCATGGCAATGGGCGGGTATTACTACAGGCTGATTGAACGTGCAGACGAGCGCCTGCGTACCGGCCTTACGTTGATGTACATGGGCTATGACAAAGACTTGAGCGAGTACACCTTGGGCCAGGGTGGCTACTACAGCCCGCAGCAGTACTACTCGGTCAGCGTCCCCCTGAACTACGCTTGGCGCAATGCCGACTGGTCGGTGGCATTGGAAAGTTCTCTGGGCTGGTCTTTCTCCAAATCCAGTGCCAGCGACCTGTACCCCCTGGATGATTCGCCCGCAAAAGTCGAGAGCTTGCTTGAACAGTTCAATCGAGAGCTGGTCGATGATCCAAGCGTGCGCAGCAGTTCCAGTAGCAGTACGGGAATCGGTGTTCGCCTGCAGGGGCTGGTCGAGCGTCGGCTGTCGGATAACCTGGTATTGGGTAGCGGTATCGTCTGGCAGCACAGTGAAGATTACGCGCCGAGCCGGGGCCTGATTTATTTGCGTTATACCTTCGACCCCTGGCAGGGCAACTTGCCCTTGCCGGTCGAGCCGATCTCACCCTATGCCGAAATGCGTTGACGGTTATTCGAACAGAAGGCGCAGGCTTGTCCGTCCGCAAAGCGTGCGCCGTTTGGGGCAAGCCCGTCAGTTAACTGCAGCCTGATAGTTTTCCAGTGGGTATTGCGCCGCCGCCCTGTGCAATGCCTCTGCAATTTGCGTGCGCAAACTCTGCGGCTGCTCGACGATCAACCCACCTCCCTGGCTCAACAGCCACCCGTGCAATTGCCAACTGTTGCTTACGGTCGCCTGTAGCAGGTGGCCATTGTCGAGCGCAGTCAGGGTCATGTCGCTGGACAGGGGCGTTTCCCGTATTTGGCGGGCCAGGCCATCGCTGACCCAGGCACGCAGTTCGATCCTGTCGCTGTCGCCAAACTGCATTGCATCGCTGCCCAGGTACAGTTGCAGGTCGAAATCTTCCAAACCTTCGGCGGCCGTTTGCAACATCTGCAGGTGCCGAAAACGGTGCGCGGCGAACTGGCGCACATCGGTATTGGGGGCAGCGGTACCGATCAGGTAACTGATGCGACCGCGCTGCACCAGCGCCAATGGGTTGAGGGTCAGCTCGCTGAGCTGGTCGTTGTGTGCCGAGTAGTACTGGCAATGCAGTTGGCGTTCTTCGAGCAGGGCGGTTTGCAAGGTCTCGAGAATGGCATCGGGCACTTGCGGGGCATGCAGGTTCATGTCCGGGCGTACGTTGGCGACCTTGTCCAGCCAGCGCGCGGCCTTGTTGCTACTGCCCAGGCGCTCGAGCTTCTGGCGGGCATGGCTGAAGCGTGCATCCAATGCCTTGAGCATGCTGCCGGGCAACAGCGGGCGAACGGTTTCTTCAACCAGCGCAAGGCTCAGGGCTTCGGTGATGCTGATGCCCCGCAGGTCGGCGCTGGCGCCGGGCATCCAGTGCCAACCGAAGGGGATGCTCTTGTCGTTGCGCTCCAGCGGGAATACCCGCGAAAGCTCATTGAGATCGCGTTCGATGCTGCGTTTGCTGATGGTGAAACCTGCATGCTTGAGGCGCTGAACGAGATCAGCACTGGTGATGCCAGGTGGCCGGCTGGGTAACTGGCGCAGCAGTTCCCACTGGCGGCTGAGGGTAGTTTGGGCTTTGGCGGATGGCAAAACGGGCGTCCTTGTCTAGTATTGCGCTGGGTAGCAATACAAGCATGGAGGCAGGAAGGGCTTATGGCAATTGGCCATTCGCTCTGTCTTCGGCCCGGTTGATCCCGGCCAATATTCGGATCTACATGCGACAGGTTTTGTCGCAGGCCGCGGGGACAATACGTCCCGTCACCCTCGTTTTCGCTTACGTGGGCCAGGGCCATCAAGGATGAGTATGTTAGAAACCACCAATATCTATTCGATGCTTGAGAGGCTGTTGCCCGAAAGCATTACCCCCGCGCCAGGCCGGCCGGGCTATTTACAGCGCCTTTATGCTGGCGTTGGTTTGCCTGCACAACCTGCAGTGATGGGGGAGCAGTTCGCACTGGTCGCACGCCTGGACCAGGCTCCGAGCCTGCAGGAGGTGTACGCTGATCTGCGGCGCCAGGCACTGGCCGGCAACATAGCCACCCTGACGGACCTGGGTTGGCTCTGGCTCAACGGCAAATACTGGATGGCCGATCATGAGCTCGCGCGCCAGCTGTTGCGCATGGCAGCCATGCAAGGCTGCGCGGTCGCCTGCTTCAACCTCGGCCAACAGCACTACTTTGGCAAGGGCGTCATCGTGTCCTATGCCGCTGCCGCCGACTATTACCAACAGGCATTCGAGCTGGGTTTCGTGCAAGCGGCAGCGGCACTTGGCGATTTGTATGAAGAAGAAGTCTGCTCGGGCGAACAGCTTTGGCAGGTGGATTTGCAAAGGGCCTATCGGTGGTTCGATCTGGGCGCACGGCATGGCGACGCGCGCTGCCGCTATGAGCTGGGCTATCGCTTGCTACATGGGGTGCAGGTCGCTGCGGATGCAAAGGCCGGGGTGTACTGGCTGGAATTGGCAGCGGTTGCCGGGGTCATGATGGCAGCGGAAGAACTGGCGGTTTATTTCAGCCTCGATGAGCTGAACCAGGCTTATCTGTTCTGGCGCGAGCAAGCCATCTACCTGGGCAGTGAATTGGCCCTGACCATGAAACTCGATGATCAGGTTCGGCCCCTGTCGGGAAACTGACGCATGACGCGGGCGAGCCCTTGACGAGGGGCGGGTTGATCGAAGAATATAGATAGTTAGCAAACTATGAATATCTACGATAACTCCTCCCGATGAATCTAGACGCACTGCAACTCAATATCAGCAGCGGCATGGTGGTGGCGTCCCGGCACTGGCGGCGCATCTGCCAAACTACGCTTGCTCATCATGGCATCAGCGAGGCTTGCGCCATGCCATTGCTCAAAATCGCGCGCCTGGGCGACGGTGTCCGCCAGGTCACGGTGGCTCAGGCCTGCGGCCTGGAAAGCCCGTCGCTGGTGCGCCTGCTTGATCAGTTGTGTCGCTCAGGGTTTGTCTGCCGTGGTGAAAATGCTTCGGATCGACGCGCCAAATCCCTTAGCCTGACCGAGAAAGGCCGGACTGTTGCCGAGGCAATCGAAGGCGAGTTGGTGCGCTTGCGCCGCCAGGTTCTCGAGGGCATCGATGCCGCCGACCTGCAGGCAGCATTGCGCGTGGTACGTGCTTTTGAAGACGCTGTACAACGCAGCGGGGCGCAGTGATGTTCAAAGGCTTCTTCAGTGGCATGCCACCGGCTCGGGACTGGTTTTATGGCGTACGCACCTTCGGCGCGTCCATGCTCGCACTCTACATCGCCTTGATCATGCAGATGCCGCGGCCCTACTGGGCCATGGCAACGGTTTACATCGTTTCCAGCCCCTTCGTCGGGCCTACAAGCTCCAAAGCCGTCTACCGTGCTATCGGCACCTTCATTGGGGCGGCCGGCGCGGTGCTGCTGGTGCCGATGTTCGTGCAGACCCCCGTGCTGCTGGTACTGATCGTTGCGCTGTGGACGGGCACATTGTTGTTCCTCTCCTTGCATCTGCGCACCGCCAACAGCTATGCGTTGATGCTGGCGGGCTACACCCTGCCGATGATCGCCTTGCCGGTGGTGGACAACCCCTCGGCGGTGTTTGACATCGCGTCGTCGCGCACCCAGGAAATCTTCCTTGGTATCGTCTGTGCGGCGGTGGTCGGTGCTGTGTTCTGGCCTCGTCGCCTGGCACCGGTATTGGGCGGCGCGACAGGCAAATGGTTCTCCGAGGCAACCACCTATAGCGATCGTTTCCTGGCGCGTGAAACATCGGCCCAGGAAATCGGCGGGTTGCGCTCCTCGATGGTGATGACCTTCAACTCGCTCGAGTTGATGATCGGTCAATTGCCCCATGAGGGCGTAAGGCCGCAGGTGGTCAGCAACATCAAAAAGCTGCGTGGCCGGATGATCCACTTGTTGCCAGTGATCGACGCTCTGGACGATGCCTTGCTTGCCCTGGAGCGCCGTGCGCCGGCCCAGGCCATGCAAATGCAACCGTTGCTGGCACATGCTCGACAATGGCTACAGGGCACCGCCAAGGATGCGAGCCCGGTGCACTGGTCGGCCTTGCGCAGTGAGCTGGAAAGCCTGCAACCGGCGGCCGATGCACTCGATGATCGCCAGCAACTGTTTCTGTCCAATGCCTTGTATCGCCTGGGTGAGTGGGTCGACCTGTGGCAAGACTGCCGCAGTTTGCAGCACGCCATTATCAACGAAGACCTGTCATCCTGGCGGGCGGTCTACCGCCACTGGCGGCTGGGGCGGCTGACGCCTTTTCTTGACCGTGGCCTGATGCTGTATTCGGTGTTCTCCACGGTCGCGGCGATTGCCGTCGCCTCAATGCTGTGGATTCTGCTCGGCTGGAACGAAGGCGCCAGTGCGGTGATCCTGGCTGCAGTGGCGTGCAGCTTCTTTGCCTCGATGGACGACCCGGCGCCGCAGATCTACCGGTTCTTTTTCTGGACCGCGGTGTCGGTGATCTTCGCCAGCCTTTATGTGTTTCTGGTACTGCCCAACCTGCACGACTTCCCCATGCTGGTGCTGGCCTTTGCCGTCCCCTTCATCTGTGTCGGTACGCTGACCGTGCAGCCGCAGTTCTACCTGGGTACGCTACTGACCATCGTCAACACATCATCGTTCATCAGTATCCAGGGAGCCTACGACGCGGACTTCCTGACCTTCGTCAATTCCAACCTGGCGGGCCCCGTTGGCCTCTTGTTTGCCTTCATCTGGACGCTGGTATTTCGCCCATTTGGCGTGGAGCTGGCGGCCAAGCGCCTGACGCGTTTCAGCTGGCAGGATATCGTCAGCCTCACCCAGCCCGGCACCCTGGCCGAGCACCGGCACATGGGCGTGCAAATGCTCGACCGTTTGATGCAACAGCTGCCCCGGCTGGCGCAGACCGGGCAGGATAGCGGCACGGCCCTGCGCGACCTACGGGTGGCCTTGGGCCTGCTCGATCTGCACGCTTATTTGCCGCGCATCTCGGCGCAGCCACGAGCCATGCTGCAACAGGTGATTGCCGAAGTGGGCGGTTACTTTCAGGCCTGCCTGAAAGCGCGCGAGCGCCTTGACGTTCCTGAAGGTATGTTGCAGACCATGGATCAGGCTAGGCGGGCGCTCAGCCATGAGAGTGAGGATGATGTTGGCGATGCCCGGAAACAGTTGCTCTATGCCCTGGCCGGCCTGCGCCTGGCCTTGCTGCCTGGCGTGGAAATCATCGCCCCGCCCGCCGATACGCAGGCTCAAACACCCTATGGCATCGATGGAGCGCCCCTGTGATCGGTGAAATGGATATCAGTGGGATCTTCCTGCCCACGCTGCTGGTGATGATGGCCGCCACCTATTTGCTTTTTCTTGTAGTGCATGGGCTGCTGACCCGTGTGCACTTCTATCGCCTGGTCTGGCACCGGGCCCTGTTCAACGTCGCTCTCTACGCTGTATTGCTCGGCGCGGTGGACGCACTTTGTCGAAACCTGATGCTATGAAAAAACCTTTGTTGACCCTGGGCCGCGTGGTCCTGACTTTTCTGGTAGTTGCCCTGGCAAGCGTGGTGGTCTGGCGCATGGTCATGTACTACATGTTCGCGCCCTGGACCCGTGATGGGCATATTCGCGCCGATATCATCCAGATTGCCCCTGACGTTTCCGGGCTGATCCAGAAGGTAGATGTGCGTGACAACCAAGTGGTCAAGCGTGGCGATGTGCTCTTTGTCATCGACCAGGATCGCTTCCGCCTGGCCTTGCGCCACGCCCAGGCCACCGTTGCCGAGCGCAAGGAAACCCTTGCCCAGGCTCAGCGCGAGGCCAAGCGTAACCGTGGTTTGGGTAACCTGGTGGCGCAAGAGCAGCTGGAAGAAAGCCAATCGCGGCAGATGCGTGCCGAGTCAGCCCTGGCCGAAGCTCAGGTGGCGGTGGATGCGGCCCAGCTCAACCTCGACCGCTCGGTGGTGCGCAGCCCCGTCGACGGCTACCTCAACGACCGCGCTCCGCGTACTCAGGAGTTTGTTACGGCCGGGCGGCCGGTGTTGTCGGTGGTCGACAGCAACTCGTTCCACATCGATGGCTACTTCGAAGAGACCAAGCTTTCGGGCATCCGTATCGGCCAGGGTGTCGATATCCGTGTGGTGGGGGACAATGCCCGCTTGAGCGGTCACGTGCAGAGCATTTCTGCCGGTATCGAAGACCGCGACCGCTCAAGCGGCGCCAACCTGCTGCCTAACGTGAACCCGGCATTCAGTTGGGTGCGCCTGGCGCAACGGATTCCGGTTCGGATTGCCTTCGACAACATACCCGCCGATTTCCGCATGATCGCCGGGCGCACCGCGACCGTGTCGATCATTGCCGATGACAAAGGGGAGGTTGCTGCACAATGAAGTTCGCCTTGCGTTTGCCGCTGGTTGGCCTGGGCCTGCTGCTGTCTGCGTGCCAGATGGTCGGGCCGGATTACGCAGTGCCCAAGGATGCAGTACTCAACCGTCCGGACCTGCAAGGCGCCCTGGCCAGCCAAAACAGTAATGTAGTTTCGGCACCGGTGCCGCAGGACTGGTGGCGGTTGTACCAGGACCGGCGCCTTGATGAACTGGTGCGCCAGGCCCTGGCGTCCAATACCGACTTGCGGGTAGCGGCGGCCAACCTGGCCCGGGCCCATGCCCAGGTCGAGGAAGCCCAGGCCCAGGGTGGTTTCAGTGGGGGCGTGAAAATGGGCGCCGAACGCTTGCAGGAATCGGGTGAAGCCTTCCTGTTGCCGGAGAAAGTCCCGGTGGCCAACATTGGCCAGATTGCTCTCAATGCGTCCTACCAGTTCGATCTGTGGGGTACGCTCAAGCGTGGCGTCGAGGCCGCCCAGGCCAATGCCGATGCGGCCCAGGCGGCGGCCGACACCGCCCGCATTACTCTGGTGGCCGAGGTAGTGCGTGCCTACACACAAATCTGTGCAGCCAACGAGGAACTCGAGATCGCCCGCAGCTCCCTGGACCTGCAAGAACAAAGCGTGACCCTGACCCAACGCCTGCGCGACGCCGGCCGTGGCGACGAAACCCAGGTGACGCGCTCGCAAACCCAGTTCAAATCCCTGCGCGCTGAACTGCCGCGCTACCAAGCGGCGCAACAGGCGGGCCTGTTCACCCTGTCGATGTTGCTGGCCAAGCCGGTGGCCGCATTACCGGTCGGTACCGCTGAATGCGCCGAATTGCCGCATATGGCCAAGCTGTTGCCCGTAGGCGATGGCGCGGCATTGCTCAAGCGTCGCCCCGACATTCGCCAGGCCGAACGCACGCTGGCAGCAGCCACGGCGCGAATCGGCGTGGCCACCGGCCAGCTCTATCCTGACATCAGCTTCGGGGCCACGGTCGGCACCATCGGTATTCTGGAAAACCTGGGCGAGCCAGCCACCAACCGTTGGGGCTTTGGCCCCCTGTTGACCTGGTCCGTGCCTACCAACGGTTCGCGGGCGCGCATCCGTGAAGCAGAGGCCTCGACCCAGGCAGCGCTCGCTCATTTCGATGGGGTGGTGCTCAACGCCATCCGCGAAACCCAGACGGGCCTGGCCCAGTACACCGCGTTGCTCGACCGTCGCGATGCCCTGGCCGATACCGAACGCTCGGCCCGGATAGCTGCCGACCAGACTCACAGGCTCTACCAGGCCGGGCGTGCGTCGTTCCTTGCCGACCTGCAGGCGACCAGTACCTACACCGGCGTACGGGCGCAGCTGGCAGCGGCCAATACTCAGGTGGCGGCGGGGCAGATCAATCTGTTCCTGGCGTTGGGTGGGGGGTGGGAGGGCGGTGCCCGGTAGGATTTGTGCTGTCTGATCAGGCCCTATCGCGGGCAAGCCCGCTCCTACAGGTGGTAGGAGCGGGCTTGCCCGCGATAGGGCCCTCAGCTTTTATCCGACAAATCCGCCATCCCCTTGAGCAATTCGATCGGCAACGGAAACACAATGGTTGAGCTCTTGTCCCCGGCAATCGCCCCCAGGGTCTGCATATAACGCAACTGCATCGCCCCGGGCTGGCGCCCGAGCATCTCGGCGGCCTGCATCAACTTTTCCGAAGCCTGCAGCTCGCCTTCGGCGTGAATCACTTTGGCTCGCCGTTCCCGTTCGGCTTCGGCTTGCTTGGCGATGGCGCGAACCATCGACTCGTTGAGGTCCACATGCTTGATCTCGACGTTCGCTACCTTGATCCCCCAGGCATCGGTCTGGGCATCGAGTACTTGCTGGATGTCGGTATTGAGCCGTTCGCGCTCGGCGAGCAGTTCGTCCAGTTCATGCTTGCCCAGTACCGCGCGCAAGGTGGTCTGGGCCAACTGGCTGGTGGCCGTGAGGAAGTCCTCGACCTGGATAATCGCTTTCTGTGGGTCGAGCACCCGGAAATAGATCACTGCATTGACCTTCACCGACACGTTGTCGCGGGTAATCACATCCTGTGTGGGCACATCGAGCACCACCGTGCGCAAGTCAACCCGAACCATCTGCTGCACCATCGGTATCAGCAGGATCAGCCCCGGGCCCTTGACCTGCCAGAACCGCCCGAGCTGGAACACCACGCCGCGTTCGTACTCGCGCAGGATGCGGAAGGCTGAGAACAGCAAAACGAAGAGCAAAGCCAGCAGCGTGCCAAAACCGAGTTCGAAGAACATGATCAGCCTCCTTGCGCTGGGGGATCATCCAGCGCGATGACGTCCAGCAGCACGCCCCTGCGCGCCACCACCCGGACCTGTTGCCCGAGTTGCAGGGGCGATGGGCTCAGCACCTGCCAGTTTTCACCTTGCAACTGCACCCAGCCGCTCGCCGGCATGCCCGGTTGCAGGCGCACGATCGGGGCGATGCTGCCGACCAAGCCGGCGTCGCCGCTGACCAGCGCGCGCCGACGCGCCTTGAGCGCCATGCCAACCACCGCCAGCAGCACAATCGCGCTGATCAGGGCCAGGGTAATGATCAACGGCAACGGTATGCCGAACCCCGGTACTTCGGTGTCCATCAAAATCACCGCGCCGACGATAAAGGCGACGATCCCGCCGAAGCCGATGACCCCGAAGCTGGGCAAAAAAGCCTCGGCAATCATGAACGCCAGGCCGAGCAAGATGAGCCCCACCCCGGCATAGTTCACTGGAAGCAGTTGCAGGGCATACAACCCCAACAGCAGGCAAATGCCACCGAGCACCCCGCCGACGCCGGAGCCCGGGTTCATGAACTCGAACATCAAGCCGTACACGCCAATCATGATCAACAACAGGGCGACGCTGGGATTGGTGATCACCGCCAGCAATTTGGTGCGCCAGTCAGGGGCGTGGCTGACCAATGTGGCGCCGCCGGTATGCAGTTGCAGCACGGTGCCCGAGACACTCAGGCTTTTGCCGTCCAATTGCCGCAGCAGATCGGCCAGGTCGCTGGCCACGTAGTCGACCACATTAAGCTTGAGTGCCTCGTCGGCGGCGAGGCTGACCGACTCGCGTACGGCCTTTTCGGCCCACTCGGCATTGCGCGATTGCAGGTGTGCCAGGCCGCGGATGTAGGCGGCGGCATCATTGATCTGTTTGCGCGTCAGGGTGTCTTGCGGTTCGGGTGTAGCGCCCTTGTCGGTTTGCGGCGCTGCGGGTGGGCGCTGGGGCTCGGGTGCGGTACCGGGCAAGCCGCCGATCTGCACGGGCGTCGCGGCACCGAGGTTGGTCCCCGGCGCCATGGCGGCAACATGGCTGGCATACAGGATGTAAGTGCCGGCACTGGCCGCCCGTGCGCCACTGGGTGAAACGTAACTGGCAACCGGTATGGGGCTGGCCAGGATGGCCTTGACGATGGAGCGCATCGAGGTGTCCAGCCCGCCGGGTGTGTCGAGGGTAATGACCACCAGTTGCGCACCTTCACCTGTCGCGCGTTCCAGACCGCGCACGACATAGTCAGCGCTGGCCGGGCCGATGGCATCGGTGAGGTTGAGCACCACCACCGTGCTGGCGGCACTTGCCGGGCCCGCCGATAAACCGGCCAGCGTCAGCAGCAACAGTAAGTGACAACACCAGCGACAGATCACCCTGACCTCCCTGGTTGCCGCCTCGAACCGCGGCAACCCTCACTTAAAGCGTAGTTGAGAGGACTACGGGTGAAATCGAAGGGGCCGGTTAGCTCATTCTCGACTATCTGCGCTTGTGCATAGCTGCAACTGTTACAGGCATCGGCCCGCCGTGTGTCGCCGGACTGCCTAAACTTTCATGCACAGGGGGAAGTCTTGAAGTATTGCTCTGGCAATTTCGACAGGGCATGGAGGTGCATCATGCGTATGGCAAGAACGGTCGAGCGCAGCCTGGAGCAGGCGCGTTGCGACTTCGACATAGTGGCTCACCCGCATTCGTCGACCAGTCTCGAATCGGCACGGGTAGCCAGTGTCCCGGCAGAGCGGGTGGCCAAATCGGTCATTCTCGATGACCGGCATGGCAACTACATCATGGCCGTGCTGCCGGCCAACAAACATTTGGACATGAGCAAGATCCAGAGCAGCGGTAACTGGCAGTTGACCCGTGAAAGCGGCCTGCCGCATTTGTTCGAAGACTGTGAACGCGGTGCCATTCCGGCACTGGGCGAGGCCTACGGCATCAAAATGCTGCTCGACCCGTCGCTGACCCGCCAGGGTGATATTTACCTGGAAGCCGGCAACCACAGCTACCTGGTGCATATGAGCACCGAGCAGTACCTAAAACTGGTGCCGCACGCCGAAGTGCGTGAGGTGTGTCATTGATGAATACCAACCCAGTGCCAGGTTGCGGCCGGTTGTGCGCCACCTGGCCCCCAGGAGTGTCCCATGGAGTCACCCAACCACAGCCTGCCTTCCTTGTTCAAACAACTGGGACTTGCGGCCGACCCGGTCGGCATCGACGCCTTTATCGCCAGCCATTCACCGCTCAAGCCGAACCTTGTGCTGGCTGACGCATTTTTCTGGACCCCCGCCCAGGCTGCGTTCCTGCGCGAAGGCATTGACGAGGATGCCGACTGGGCCGAGGTGGTCGACCAACTCAACTTGATGATGCGCAAAATGAGCTGACGACGCCCTTGCAGATTCGCCAGCGTTGCTATGCTCAGGAAAACAAGAAGAGGGGGGATTGCATTGATGAAAGATCCCTATGCACCGGGTTTCTGGTGCGCAATCACGGCGCTGGTCCTGCTCACTGCCGGGTATTTCTACGGAGTCATGCAGGCTTATCAGATCGACAAGGCAGTAGTGTTTCTCTTGAGCGCATCAGCATTGATTGCCGCCATGGCGCTTTGCGTACTTGCCTGGTCTGCCTATCAGAACGTGCAAGTGAAAAAGCGCCAGTTGGCCCAGGGCAAGACACTGGTGGCGATCTGGGACACCAAAGTGGCTTTGCGCCGTGTCGAAACGGTATTCGACCGCTACTTCTGGGGTAGTTACTGGCAACCCGGTCGCACGTTCCAGGAAGTCATGGGCGAGCTCACCGGTACGCCATTGGAAAAAAGCCTCGAAGCGCTGAAGCAGCAATGCCGGGCACTGGATCGGGAAATCCACAGCGACGGCTGGCATTGGCTGAATAATGCCCGCGAACTCTCCACCGTGGCGGTGGCCATGGCGCGCGAACGCTATCAGTTGGACCTTTGTGATTCACAAGAAAGCCCAATGGGCTCGATGGGTGGGGCGGTGATCAACCGTGACCTGGAGGTGCTGGTGTACACCTGGTCGGCACGCTTGCGCAGCTTCGACCACCAGCTCGACGAATTGGAAGGGGAGTACCACGGCTGATGCCGCAGCCTCCCCGGCCAGCTATTCACCGCGAATGTACTGTTCCAGCTGTCGGATCAGGCTGGCCTGTTCGGCAATCGCTTCCTTGACCAGGTCACCGATGGACAGCAAACCCAGCAATTGGCCTCCCTCGACCACGGGTAAATGGCGCAAGTGGTTTTCGGTCATGATCGTCATGCATGTCTCGATACTCTGGTGAGTATCGACGGTAATGACAGGCGCACTCATGATGACGCTAACAGCGGTGCCGACGGACGAGCGCCCCTCAAGCACCACCTTGCGTGCATAGTCACGTTCGCTGACCACGCCCACCACCTGGCCATGGTCGACCACCGGCAGCGCACCCACGTTTTTGGCAGCCATCACCCTCAAGGCGTCCACAATCATCTCGTGCGAGGCGATGGTATGGACTTGCTGGTGCTTGTCGGCTTTAAGTTTCAGCAGTTCGGCAACGGTCTTCATGCGAGCCTCTCCGGTACGGTGCATGGGGCGTTCATACAGGATCGTAGAGAGCGGCGAACAGGGCAAGGCAGAAAGCGGCATGGATAGGGTGCAAATGCGTCATGGCGATAGGTATTTGTTGTTTTTGCTGGTGCTATCGCGGGCAAGCCCGCTCCTACATGGACCGCGCGTAGGAGTGGGCTTGCCCGCGCTGAGGCCCTAAAGGTCAACCCAACGCTTCGCGCTTCAAACTCTCCCTGTAATACCCACAACCTTTGCTCAACAACGCCAACACCAACACCACTGCACAAAAATTGAGCACAGAAATCGAAGCCCCCACCATCACAGGTGCCTGGAACACCTTATCGGTCAGCAGCGCCACCAATGTGGTACCAAGGCCAAGCCCAATCAGGTTCGAAATCAGCAGAAACAGCGCGGAAATCTGCGCGCGCATCTGGTTCGGTGGCAGGATTTGCATGGCCGCAGTAGAAGCCGGCATCGGGAACGAGGCAAAGAACATCGCCGGCACCAGCAGCGCCAGGGACAACCACAGCTCACTGACCTGGGTGAACAGCACGGCGGGCACCGCCATGCCGATCGCACCAATCACCCCGGTGCGGATCGGCGCATCGGTATAGCCTCGCTTGGCCAACCAGTCGATCAGCCAACCACCGCAGAACACACCGCTGGTGTTGGCCAACAATACGATCAGGCCCAGGATGTATCCGGTCTCGCTCGGCGCCAGGCCGAATTTGCGCATGTAGAAGGCCGGCGTCCAGCTCAGCATGCAGAACAGCGTCATGGCATAGAACGAGAAACCGAGGTAATGGCACACG
Organism: uncultured Pseudomonas sp.; assembly: GCA_964453495.1. Lineage (GTDB taxonomy): Bacteria > Pseudomonadota > Gammaproteobacteria > Pseudomonadales > Pseudomonadaceae > Aquipseudomonas. The sequence continues at coordinate 36,041 of CAYVPI010000002.1, forward strand.
AAGGTCTGCCGATGACGCCCCAGGAAGGCGAAAGTGTCTTTCAGGCCGGGTTTGTTTATCTGGCCCTCGGCATTAAGTTTCAGGCCTTTGCGGGCCGGGTCGCGCACAGTGAGGGCGATCAGCAGGGCCACTGCCAGGCCGGGCAGGCCAACCAGGAAGAACGTGACTTGCCAGGGGCGCATGCTGCCAACCAGAGGCACGACGACCGTGTCGAGGTTCTTCAGCAGGTCGATGACATAGCCGCCGATGAGGAAGGCCACGCCGCCACCGATGAACGAACCGATCGAATAGATGGCCACCGCGCGGCCAAGCTTTTCCCGGGGAAACATGTCGCTGAGCATCGAATAGGTCGCAGGCGACAGTGCCGCCTCACCGATGCCCACACCGATACGCGCCAGGAACATCTGCAGGAAGTTCTTGCTCACGCCGCACATGGCGGTGGCCAGGCTCCAGAAGGCCACGCCCATGGCGATGATCTTCGGTCGCGAGAACTTGTCTGCCAGAAGGGCGATGGGCATGCCCATGAAGGCGTAGAACAGCGAAAACGCCAGCCCGTGCAGCAGGCTGAACTGGGTGTCGGTCAATTGCAGGTCGTGTTTGATCGGCTCGATCATCAGGGCGAGGATCTGCCGGTCAACGAACGAAAAAATGTACGCCACCATGCAAATACCCACGACGTACCACTCGTAGGCATAGCTTTTTTTCTTAGTTTCGGTAGAGGTCTGGCTGGTCATTCGGGGCCCCTCAAGGGTTCATGAGTCTTGCGGCAGGGGTGAATGGGCGGGTTCCCGTTGGGGTAGATCGGTGACGGTTGCGTTACCGAAATGCCTCGCCCTGGTGCGCCTTGTATTGTTTTTATGCATCGCCAAGTCGCCGGACTCGTGAACAACGAGCCGTGCACGCTCTTTTTAAGCCCTTGTCCCGCGGGTCTCTATGCGGCAGGCGCAGCGCCTGTTCCAGTTACGCAGAAAAGCTCTGCGTGGCGTGAAAATTGCTATACATTTCCACTAATTTCGCGGCGCCCGTTACTAGGGAGCCGCCGGGTTTCTGGGGTCATCCTGTATGTACAACGACGCATCCGTGCTTCAACGCCATTGCCTGCTCAGTTCGGCAGGCCATCATGAGATCAAGGACAAGGTCAGCCATTACCTATGGCCGCATCGCATGAGCCTGCAGCAGGGCGATGCGCTCAATTCCGCGCTTTATGGGGTGTTTTTTGGCAGTTCCGCGCTGTTCGACCTGCATTACGGTGCGCAGGTGGAAATCGACGCCGGCGACATCGAAAGCTATTACCTGATCCGCGTCACCCTGCAAGGTTCGGGCACAGTCACCCTGGGCAAGCGCAGCGTGGCGATGCAGCAGGGCAGCCTGACCATTTCCTCGCCGTCGGAGCGCAGCCTGATCCGCATCGACAAGGATTGCCGCAACCTGATCCTGCGGGTGGAGCGTGACGCGTTGGAGCGCCAATTGCTCAAGCTGCTCGACCGGCCGCTCAAGCAACCGCTGATGTTCGACATTCAGGTGCCAGCCGAGCATCCGGGCATCGCTGCGGTACGCGAAACCCTCGATTACGTCTGCCGCCTGCACCAGAGCCCGATGGTCGAGGGCCTGGCGCCTACCCTGGGCAGCGGGCTATCCGAATACCTGCTGTCGGTGCTGCTTACCCAACTGCCGCACAATTATTCCCAGGCGCTGAATGAAGATCGGCGCCAGCCCATGCCATTCCATGTGCGCAAGGCGCGGGACTACATCGAGAACAATCTTGAAGAGCCGATCGCCCTGGTCACCCTGGCCGAGCTCAGTGGCGTGTCGATCCGCACCCTGCAAAACGGCTTCACCCAGTTCCTCAAGCAAACGCCCACCGATTACATGCGCAGCCGGCGCCTGGCGCGGGTTCATGAGGCGCTGCAACAAGCCCTGCCTTGCGACAGCGTCACCGACATTCTGTTGCGCCACGGCGTCAGTAGCTTCGGCCACTTCGCTACTCACTACCGCAAGCAGTACGGCTGCCTGCCATCGGAAACACTGCGCAGTGGGCGTTGAATGGCGCCCCTGAAAATCCCTGCTTGTCGGCTAACCGCTAAAAAGTAATCAATCAGCCTGCTGAGGCATTTAAACTGGCGGATTTTTTCCGGTCTCAGCAGCTCGTAATGGTTAATGAAATAGCGTCAACGCATCACATCGTCACTATTGCTCGCCAGAGTGACCAATCATTCGTCAATTCAATGCACTTTGCGTCTTATCGTCGCACTCACTTACTTCTAGACTTCTTTCCCCGCGCGCTCTGTTTCCTCGATCACCGAGAGCACGACCTGTCTAAAGCAGGCCACAGAGCCCAGCGCCTTGCATGCATCCGCCCAAGTAATACACGAGGCGGAATTACAATAAATCCAATAAATAGGTCGGCAATGATCAACCACAACAGCGGCAATCCTTTTGCGCCTGGACCTGTGTGCGTCAGCCAGGAGGTGCGCAAGTGAATGCAGAAAAGCCGGGGCTCAAGCGCGCCCTTTCGCCTCGTCACCTGAACATGATCGCCATCGGCGGCTCCATCGGTACCGGGCTGTTCGTTGCCACGGGTGCCACCATCGCCACTTCCGGCCCGGGTGGCACGCTGCTGGCGTATGCCCTGATCGGTGTCATGGTGTACTTCTTGATGACCAGCCTTGGGGAAATGGCTGCGCACATGCCCGTTGCCGGCTCTTTCAGTACCTACGGCAGCAAGTTCGTCGAAGATGGCTTCGGCTTCGCCCTGGGCTGGAACTACTGGTACAACTGGGCGGTGACCATCGCAGCGGAGCTTGTGGCCGCGCAGTTGGTGATGAGCTTCTGGTTCCCGGACGTGCCGGGGGTGTACTGGAGCGCGCTGTTCCTGGGGCTGATGTTTTTGCTCAACGTGGTTTCGGTGCGCAACTTCGGTGAGAGCGAATTCTGGTTCGCCCTGATCAAGGTCATCACCGTGGTGGTCTTCATCATCATCGGCCTGGCGACCATCTTTGGCTTGATGCATGGCGTCGAGTCGCCGGGCTTCAGCAACTTCACCAGTGGTGACGCGCCGTTTGTTGGCGGCTTCCAGGCCATGGTGGGGGTGGTCATGATCGCCGGCTTCGCCTTCCAGGGCACCGAGATCGTCGGTGTTGCCGCCGCCGAATCGAAAAACCCGAGCAAGAACGTGCCGATCGCCGTTCGCCAGGTGTTCTGGCGTATCACCTTGTTCTACATCCTGGCGATCTTCGTGATCGGCATGTTGATCCCGTACACCGACCCAAGTCTGCTGCGCAACGAGACCACCGACATCAGCGTTTCGCCCTTCACCCTGCTGTTCGAGCGCGCCGGTTTTGCCGCCGCCGCAGCGGTGATGAACGCAGTGATCCTCACGGCCATTCTCTCGGCCGGCAACTCGGGCATGTACGCCTCCACGCGGATGCTCTACAGCCTGGCCATGCAAGGCAAGGCGCCAAAACTGTTCGCCAAAGTCTCGCGCAGCGGCGTGCCGCGTAACGCACTGTACGCCACCACCCTGATCGGCGCCCTGTGCTTCCTGACCTCTGCCTTCGGCGACAAGGTGGTGTACAACGCTTTGCTCAACACCTCGGGCATGTGCGGCTTCATCGCCTGGTTGGGCATTGCCGTATCGCACTACCGCTTCCGCAAGGGCTTCATCGCCCAGGGTGGCAACCTGCAAGACTTGCCCTACCGGGCCAAATGGTTCCCGTTCGGCCCGCTGTTCGCCTTCGCCCTGTGCCTGTTCATCACCCTTGGGCAGAACTACAGCGCCTTGCTGGGCGAGCGGATCGACTGGGGTGGCCTGGTAGCGACCTACATCAGCTTGCCGCTATTCCTGGCGATCTGGCTGGGCTACCGCTTCAAGCACCGTTGCCGGTTGGTGAAGCTCAGCGAGATGGATGTGGGCGGGCTGCGCGCCGATGAAGCGCCTTCGGCCAGGCAGTTGCTGGAAGTGCCGATTGGGGCGCAGTTGGATATGAAGCAGCGGTAGTGCCTGTCAGGGACTCATCGCCTTGTGGGAGCGGACCCGGCCGCGAAGGACCGCAAAGCGGTCCCTGGACCCATGCTGTGGATTGGAAATCGGGGCTGCTCTGCAGCCCTTCGCGGCTAGGGCCCCACAACTTGCTTCCCCAATGAATTATCTCAGGCTTGTTGTTCCACGCTATCAAGCAACGCATCCACCAACCCCTTGGCCATCTCCACCGAATGCATCGTCGACCACAGCAAGCTCTGGCCGGACGGATTGGCGTCTTCCAAACCTTTAAACGCTGTGTCGTAGGCACAGCGCAGGTATAGCGAGGCATGCACCAGTGCATCCTGGGCCGTAATGCCTGCGCTGACGGTAAATAGAGGAGGGTGACCGGCGTCGCAGTTGCTGAAGGCGGTGCTGGTGGTTGTACGGGATTTAGCGAGGGGTGGGTCGGGAACGATTTTATTCATGATGAGCTTTCCTGTAAGCATGAAGCTGCATTCACCCGCTACCACGCGAGTGGGAGGCAGCTGTACGCGAGGTGGTAGACCGGGCACAGGAACACCGGTAGGCCCGAAGGCCTCCCGCGCACAGCTGCCATAAACGATCAAGCGATTGCTTATGACTTGTAAACCCGGGCTACCACACCCGATCGCTGAACCTACAGCGACCGCGTCAGCCTAGGGATCTGGGCTTTTAGCGACAAGCCGTCCGGGATAGACAGGTTGCGTAGGGTATTTCCCAGAACGCTGCATCCGCCAGCAATTAAACCTTTTGAAACACCAAGCGCCGCGGCCTGATCAGCGCGGGGTAGCGTGCCTGGCCGTTCATAGCACCGGCCAGGTTTAGTGGGATTGCGGTCTTTCCAGGCTCGTTAACGAGATATGAAGAGCAGGATCGGATAACCTGTCCTGCCCCGCAAACGCTTCGGCTACGAGCACCCCGTTACAGGTAGACCAACTTATGGCCAAGAAACACATTCCCTTTGTGATTGCCTATGACTTCGACGGCACCCTGTCGCCAGGCAATATGCAGGAATACGACTTTGTGCCGGCATTGGGCATCAAGCCAGCCAAATTTTGGCGCGAAGCCAAGGCCATGGCACGGGAGCAACAGGCGGACGAGATTTTGGCCTATATGCGCTTGATGATTGAGCGGGCGAACGTTGCCAAGGTATCGGTACGCAAGAAGAATTTTGCGGATTTTGGAGCACATATACAGCTATTTCCGGGCGTGCAGGACTGGTTCAAGCGCATCACCGAATATGGCCGCACCAAGGGCGTTAAGGTTGAGCATTTCATCATCTCGTCGGGGCTGCGCGAGATGATCGAGGGGACATCGATCAATAAGTACTTCACCCGCGTCTATGCCTCGGGCTTCATGTATGACCATAACGATATCGCGCACTGGCCAGCCCTGGCGGTGAACTACACCACCAAAACCCAGTATTTGTTTCGCATCAACAAGGGCAGTCTGGATGTGCATGATAATTCGGTGATTAACAAGTTCGTCGAACCCGCTGAACGTCCTGTGCCGTTCAGCAACATGGTGTTCATCGGCGACGGTGAAACCGATATCCCTTCTATGCGCTTGGTCAAGAACCAAGGCGGCCATTCAATTGCTGTATACGGCAAGGGCAAACGCGGTGCCCGTGACAAGGCGCATAGCCTGGTCAAGGAAGGGCGTACCAATCTAGCGACCACTGCCGATTACACTGATGGCTCGGCCATTGATCGCGCAGTAAAAGCGATGATCGACAAGGTGGTATCAGACCGCACTATTGCAGAGGCAGATGGCTGATATGAAGGGAAACGACCTCATTCTCTACAGCACGGAAGACGGCTTGGCGCAGTTCACGCTGCGAGAGATGGATGGCCAGGTGTGGCTGACGCAATTGGAAATGGCCGAGCTGTATCAGACCAGCAAGCAGAATATCGGCAAGCATATTCAATCCGTCATCACTGATGGGGAGCTGGCTGAAGCGGCAGTAGTAAACCAAAAGTTTACTACTGCCGCAGATGGCAAAGACTACCTGACTCTCCTCTACGCCCTCCCCATGATCATTGCCGTGGGGTACCGTGTGCGCTCGACTCGTGGCACCCAGTTTCGTCAATGGGCCACCCGCACCCTGAGTGAGTACATGCTCAAAGGCTTCGTCATGGACGACGCCCGTCTGAAGGAGCCCCGCTGGGACTACTTTGATGAGTTGCTCAAACGCATCCGCGACATACGTGCCTCGGAGAAGCGCTTCTACCAGAAAGTACGTGATTTGTTCACGCTAGCTGAAGATTACAGGGCTAATGAACAGGACACGGCGCGCTTATTTGCCGAGGTGCAGAACAAGCTGTTCTTCGCCGTAACCGGCCACACAGCAGCTGAGCTGATCGTGCGCCGTGCTGATGCCAGCGCACCGAACATGAATCTGCTCAGTTTCAAGGGCGACCGGGTACGTAAGGCCGATGTGGTGGTTGCCAAGAATTACTTGAATGCCGAGGAGCTGGATCAGCTCAACCGTCTGGTCAGCATGTTCCTGGATTTCGCCGAGCTGCGCGCCGAGCAGCGTCAGCATTTGCAGTTGGACGACTGGCGAAAGTACATCGACAGCTTTATGGCTTTCAACGAGCAGCCCTTGCTGCGTTCTGCCGGTAGCATCAGTCACGATCAGATGAAACAAGTGGCCCATGAGCGTTATGAGCAGTTCGACCTGAGCCGCCGAGGCACTGAAGCAAGAGAGGCAGATACCCGGGAGCTGGCAGAGCTTGAACGTTTGGAAAAACGCCTGCGTAGCAATACCAAGCCAAGCTGACGCCATCCTGCCACGCCAGAGATCCGCAGCTTGGGAGTCACGCGTGACCTTTGCTGGGGAACCTTCGGTGCGGTATGGCTAAAGCACAGAATTGTTACGATAAAAAAAGGGCCCAGGTTTTCACCTGGACCCTTGTCTTATATGGCGCACTCGGCGGGATTCGAACCCACGACCCCTGCCTTCGGAGGGCAGTACTCTATCCAGCTGAGCTACGAGTGCAACGCGGGCGCCATCATACCCATCTGATGGGTGGCCGTCCATGCCGGTAATCTGTTGTCGATATTGCACGGCTTACCATGCGCAGGTGACGTTGATCTGAAAAACCCTGCACAACGCCTATTTTTGTTCTTTTTTTCGAACAGCCTATTGTCCTTTCCCCCCTTTGATCCTAGGATTCGTTTGAGATTTCAAACGCTCTTGCCCGGGTGCTGGACCGCACGCTTTATATTCCGTGCGCTATTTATGCTCCGGCCCGGTGAATGAATTCCTGACGGCAGCCCACCTTGTGGCGCCTTTTTCACAATCAATAATACGCTCCGTGCCTGCACGGTGCTGTTAAGGAAGCCGACATGCAGCTCAAAGACGCCTCGTTGTTCCGCCAGCAAGCCTATGTAGATGGCGTGTGGTTGGACGCGGACAACGGTCAGACCATCAAGGTGAACAACCCGGCAACGGGCGAAATCATCGGTTCCGTTCCGAAAATGGGCGCTGCCGAAACCCGTCGTGCCATCGAAGCTGCCGACAAGGCCCTGCCGGCCTGGCGTGCCCTGACCGCCAAAGAGCGTGCTGGCAAGCTGCGTCGCTGGTACGAGCTGATGATCGAAAACCAGGACGACCTGGCTCGCCTGATGACCACCGAACAAGGCAAGCCATTGACCGAAGCCAAGGGCGAGATCGTTTACGCGGCCTCCTTCATCGAGTGGTTCGCTGAAGAAGCCAAGCGCGTATACGGCGACACCATTCCTGGCCACCAGCCCGACAAGCGCCTGATCGTGATCAAGCAGCCAATCGGCGTGACCGCAGCTATCACTCCGTGGAACTTCCCGGCGGCGATGATCACCCGTAAAGCCGGCCCGGCCCTGGCCGCTGGCTGCACCATGGTGCTCAAGCCTGCTTCGCAGACCCCTTACTCGGCACTGGCCCTGGCTGAACTGGCCGAGCGCGCCGGCATCCCTAAAGGCGTGTTCAGCGTAGTGACCGGCAGCGCCGGCGAAGTCGGCAGCGAGCTGACCGGCAACCCGATCGTGCGTAAAGTGACCTTCACCGGCTCCACCGAAATCGGTCGCCAGCTGATGGCCGAATGCGCCAAGGACATCAAGAAGGTTTCCCTGGAGCTGGGCGGCAACGCGCCGTTCATCGTGTTCGACGACGCCGATCTGGATAAGGCCGTTGAAGGCGCGATCATCTCCAAGTACCGCAACAACGGCCAGACGTGCGTCTGCGCCAACCGTATCTACGTGCAGGACAGCGTCTACGACGCGTTCGCCGAGAAGCTCAAGGCTGCTGTGGCCAAGCTCAAGATCGGCAACGGTCTGGAAGACGGCACCACCACTGGCCCGCTGATCGACGAAAAAGCCGTGGCCAAGGTTCAAGAGCACATTGCTGACGCAATCAGCAAAGGTGCAACCGTTCTGGCGGGTGGCAAGGTCATGGAAGGCAACTTCTTCGAGCCGACTATCCTGACCAACGTGCCGAAAAACGCTGCCGTGGCCAAGGAAGAAACCTTCGGTCCATTGGCGCCACTGTTCCGCTTTAAAGACGAAGCCGAAGTGATCGCGATGTCCAACGACACTGAGTTCGGCCTGGCCTCGTATTTCTATGCTCGCGACCTGGGTCGTGTGTTCCGTGTGGCCGAAGCCCTGGAATACGGCATGGTCGGCGTCAACACCGGGTTGATCTCCAACGAAGTCGCGCCGTTCGGCGGCATCAAGGCCTCGGGCCTGGGCCGTGAAGGCTCCAAGTACGGCATCGAAGATTACCTGGAAATCAAATACCTCTGCCTGGGCATCTAAGCTCGGCAGACGGGAATGCAACAAGCGGAAAGGGCACGAGAGCGCTGTCCCTTTCTGCGCTTCAAACGGAATTTTCTCTGTGGCCGGGAAAGCTGTGGCAGTCGATCATCGCATGCTGCCGTAGTTGCCTCCCCGCCGCATTTTCCTTGAACCACGCCGCCCGATGAGCGGTGAATGAGGACTTTATGAGCAAGACTAACGCATCCCTGATGAAACGCCGCGAAGCCGCTGTACCACGCGGTGTTGGCCAGATTCACCCGATCTTCGCCGACCACGCGAAGAACGCCACCGTGACCGACGTTGAAGGTCGCGAGTTCATCGACTTCGCCGGCGGTATCGCCGTGCTGAACACCGGCCACGTGCACCCGAAAATCATCGCCGCCGTGACCGAACAGCTGAACAAGCTGACCCACACCTGCTTCCAGGTACTGGCCTACGAGCCGTACGTGGAAGTGTGCGAAAAAATCAACGCCAAGGTGCCGGGTGATTTCGCCAAGAAAACCCTGCTGGTGACCACCGGCTCCGAAGCCGTGGAAAACTCCATCAAGATCGCCCGTGCCGCCACTGGCCGTGCCGGCGTGATCGCCTTCACCGGCGCCTACCACGGTCGTACCATGATGACCCTGGGCCTGACCGGTAAAGTCGTGCCTTACTCGGCCGGCATGGGCCTGATGCCAGGCGGCATCTTCCGCGCGCTGTACCCGAACGAACTGCACGGTGTGAGCATCGACGATTCGATCGCCAGCATCGAACGCATCTTCAAGAACGACGCCGAGCCGCGTGACATCGCTGCCATCATCATTGAGCCGGTTCAGGGCGAAGGCGGTTTCTACGTCGCGCCTAAAGAGTTCATGAAGCGTCTGCGTGCCCTGTGCGACCAGCACGGCATCCTGCTGATCGCTGACGAAGTACAGACTGGCGCTGGCCGTACCGGTACTTTCTTCGCCATGGAACAGATGGGCGTTGCTGCCGACCTGACCACCTTCGCCAAATCCATCGCTGGCGGCTTCCCGCTGGCCGGTGTGTGCGGCAAGGCCGAGTACATGGACGCCATCGCTCCAGGCGGCCTGGGCGGCACCTACGCCGGTAGCCCGATCGCTTGCGCCGCTGCCCTGGCAGTGATGGAAGTGTTCGAAGAAGAAAACCTGCTGGACCGCAGCAAGGCTGTCGGCGAGCACCTGGTGACCGGCCTGCGCAAAATCCAGGCTAAGTACCCGGTAATCGGCGACGTACGTGCCCTGGGCGCAATGATCGCTGTCGAGCTGTTCGAAGGCGGCGACACCCACAAGCCAAACCCTGCTGCAGTCGCTCAGGTTGTAGCCAAGGCGCGTGACAAGGGCCTGATCCTGCTGTCCTGCGGCACCTACGGCAACGTCCTGCGTATCCTGGTTCCGCTGACCTCGCCAGACGAGCAGCTGGACAAAGGCCTGGCAATCATCGAAGAGTGCTTCGCCGAATTGGCGTAAACTGTGACGTGATCGAAAAAAAGCCCGCTTCGGCGGGTTTTTTTTCGCCCCCTGTAAAGCGCCTGACGTTACTGTAGTCAGGCTGGCACCTTCGGAAGGTGCAATGCATTGCCTTGGAGAGCTCTTGAATGACCGCTGTGAATCCATCTGTCGCGCCGCATGTGTTGATCGCCGAGGCAGACCCATGGACCCGTGAATTGCTGTCGCAGCTGCTGCTCAGTGTGCGCTGCGATGCACGCTTGAGTGTCTGCGCCGATGGGCAAGCAGCAATGCAGGCACTCAAGAAACAGCCGGACCTGATTATTGTCGACCGTGAATTGCCCGGCCTCGACGGCCTGGAGTTGCTGCGCACGGTGCGCCAGCAACGTCGTACACCGGTGGTGCCGTTCATTTTGTTGAGCAGCCGCAACGATATCGCCAGCGTGCGCGAGGCCCTGCCGCTTGCACCCACCGCCTACCTCACCAAGCCGTTGAATATCGAAGCGCTCAAGGAGCGTTTGCATGACCTGTTGCTCGCTGCGGGCCAGGAGATCTCCTGCAAGGTGCCGGCACTGAAGCCGAGCATGAGCCTGGCAAGTTTTCTGGAGTCGCGCCGAGCGACTTCCGACGGTGGTCCGCTACTGGCAGACGTGCACGTGGCGGTCAAACGTAGCCTCAATCCCCAGGGCCTGAACTTGAAGGTGCTTGAGGAGGAAGTGCGCACCGACCCGCAGATCACGGCGGTTTTGATCGCAGCGGCCAATAGCGCGGCGCACCATCGCGGAGGCTCCGTTCAAACGTTGCTGCATGCATTGCAAACCTTGGGCTCGACCCAGAGCATGAACCTGATTCTTGGCCTGTCGCTCAAGCGCAGTGCCCACCTCAGCGAACCATTGCTGGCTGAATTCGCCGAGCACTACTGGCAATTGGCGCTGCACACGGCCGAGTATGGCCGCACCCTGGCCAAGGTACTCGACATTGACCAGGAGCGTTGCTACTGCGCGGGGCTGCTGCATTGCCTTGGCGACCTGGCGTTGCTGCGTTGCCTGCAGGAGTGGAAGCTGGCCGGTGGCGAGCTGGATGAAGCGATGATTGCCGACGCGCTGGAAAACTTCGGCGCGGCCTTTGGCTCGGCACTACGAACGCGCTGGCGCCTGCCCCTGGAGCTCCGTGAGCTGATTGCAGCGGTTTACCAGTTAGGCGGTGGGGTTTACTCGCGCGATGCCTTGGCGATGAACCTGGCGGCGCAAATGGCCAGGTTGTCGGCCGAAGAGGGGCTTGAAACCATTGCTAGTGGTAAGACGGCGCGGTTGTTGAAGATCAGCTTGCCGGAGTTGCAGCGGCTGCGGCGTAGTTAACTGCGACCACGATCCTGTCGGTTGTAGCAGCTGCCGTCAGGCTGCGTCCGCAGGCAACTTGTTGTAACGCCCTGACGCAGCCTGACGGCAGCTGCTACAAATACGTTGCGGCGGTGCGTGCACATCACCCCACCACAATCTGATTCTTGCCCAGCCGCTTGGCCGCATACATGGCTTTGTCCGCCCGTGAGAACAGGCTGTCGAGCACTTCATCCTGTTCGGCCAGGCCGGTCAGGCCCTGGCTCACGCTGACGCCGTAGTCCTGGCCATCGTGGCTGAAACTCAGGCGTTGGATCTCGCGCTGCAGGCGCTCGGCGATTTGCCGCGCCATCTCGGGTGTGCAGCCGGGAAAGACCGCGGCGAACTCTTCGCCACCGATCCGCCCGAACAGGTCGCCACGGCGCAGCACGGCCTTGCCGGTTTCAGCGATGCGTTGCAGCACCTGGTCGCCTTCCTGATGGCCGTAGGTGTCGTTGATCAGCTTGAAGTCATCGATATCCAGCAACAGGAAGGCAAGCGCGGTGCCTTGCTCGCGGGCCAAGGTAAATTCGCGGTGGGCGCATTCGAAGAAGTGCCGGCGGTTACTGCTTTGGGTGAGCACATCGGTGGTGGCCAAGCGTTGCAACTCGCCTTCAGCGTGCTTCTTTTCGGTGATGTCTTCGGCGATACCGACCACAATCAGGCGCTGGTCCAGGGACGGCTGCCGACTGACAAAGCATTTATCGCTCAGCCAGCGGATATGCCCAGTGGCGTCGATGATACGGTACTCACGATCCTCCACGGCGCCTTTGACCAGCACTTCGGCCAGGCTGCGTTCGGCGTAATCGAGGTCGTCGGGGTAGATGCTGTTGCGCCATTGGTTGTAGTCGGCCAGCAGCAACCCGGCCGAACGCCCGAAGATCCGTTCATAGGCCGGGCTGACGTAGATCATTTGCTGGGCTTCCCAGTCGAACGCCCATAACACGGCATTGACGCCGGCCAGCAGGGTACTGACCAACTGTTCACGTTCGCTCAGGCGCGCCACTTCACCCTGGGCATGCAACAACGCCATCAGCGTCTGGGCAGCATCGGGAAGTGAGTTGGAGGGCAGTGGTGGCGTAGTAGTGTCGACCATGCTGGATAGAGCGCAAATCGGCCGCGAAGTTCCTTGTGGCACGCCTCCGGGCGAGGCGCGCCGATTAGCGGTGTCAGCCTAGCGTGGGGCGTAACGAGTAGGTTTTCAGCTGGGCGGCGAAGTCGCGCAGCGACTGAATGCCACTGGCTTCGGCTTCGTGTATCCAGTCCTTGATCGCAGCCAGCATGTCGTGGCCGTTGGAGCTGGTGCGGGCCCAGATCTGTTGCAACGCCAGGCGCTTCTCGTAGATCACTTTCAGGGCCTGGCTGTGTTCGAGCATGGTCTGGATACGCGCATGATGGCGCTCTTCGAGCAGGCTGGTTTCACGCGACAACAAGCGCTTGGCGCGACGGAACTGGTGGCGTACGGAGTGATCGACCTTGTCCAGTTCCTGCTTCACCAGCGGCGCAATCACCAGCTTGCGGTACTGGGCCATGATCTGAAAACGGTTGTTGAGAATGGCCATGGCCGTGTCCATGTCCAGGTGGCCCTTGCCTTCGACCCGATGGGCAATCGGTGCCACGCGCTGCACCTTGGCCAGGCGCAGGGCACTGAACAGCTTGATCCAGGCCCAGCCCATGTCGAACTCCCACTTGCGTACCGACAGCTTGGCGGAGTTGGGATAGGTGTGGTGGTTGTTATGCAACTCTTCACCGCCGATCAGAATGCCCCAGGGCACCAGGTTGGTGGCGGCATCTCGGCATTCGAAATTGCGGTAGCCCACGGCGTGGCCCAGGCCGTTGATGACGCCGGCGGCCCAGAACGGGATCCACATCATCTGGATGGCCCAGATAGTGATGCCGATGGTGCCGAACAGTGCCAGGTCGATGATGCCCATCAAGGCGACGCCGGCCAGCGGGTAGCGTGAGTACAGGTTGCGCTCGATCCAGTCTTCAGGGCAGTTCTTGCCATAGATGCGCAGGGTTTCCGGGTTTTCGGCCTCGGCGCGGTACAGCTCGGCGCCTTTGCGCAATACCGTGGACAAGCCCTTGATCACCGGGCTGTGCGGGTCGTCGACGGTTTCGCATTTGGCGTGGTGCTTGCGGTGGATGGCCGTCCACTCGCGGGTGTTCTGCGCCGTGGTCAGCCACAACCAGAAGCGGAAGAAATGCTTGAGACCGGCATTGAGTTCCAGCGAACGATGAGCGGAATAGCGATGCAGATAAACCGTGACGCTGACGATGGTCACGTGAGTCATCAGCAGGGTGACTGCCACCAGTTGCCAGGCTGACAAGTCGAGAAAACCGTTGTACCACATAGGCGGAATGGCCCTCGGAGAAGAAAAAAACAGCAGCAGGCATTATCACTTAGCCACTAAATAAAACCAGTCACCCTTTTAGATAAGAGTCGCCGGATGTTTCTACTCTATAATCGCTCAGTTTATGTGTGGATATTCAGGACCTTATGTCAGTTTTTTCTCGACATGCTCTGCGCACGGCCGCGCTGTACCTTCTGGCTTCGGCCCTCTGGTTGCTGCTGTCTGATCAATTATTGAGCAATCTTTTCGATGGGTCTCCTGCGCTCGAGCGCTGGTCGGCCCTGAGTGTCTGCCTTTGGCTATTGTTCAGCGCTGGCTGGATGTTTATCAATCGGTCACGTGTTTACCGCCAGCTCAATGATGGCGAGCAGTTGCAGAAGCAGGACCGCGAGCGCCTGCGCATGGCCGCCGCGGTGTTCGAAAGTACCTTGGAAGGCGTGTTGGTCACAGACCTCGATGGCCGCATCGTGCACGTAAACCGGGCCTTCATGAACATTACCGGCTACTCGCAGGAAGAGGTCCTTGGCCAGTTTCCCAGCAAGTTCAAGTCGGGACGTCACCGCACCGAGTTCTATCGGCACATGTTCCAAGCCCTGGCGGCCAGAGGGCAGTGGAGCGGCGAGATCTGGAACCGACGCAAGAGTGGCGAAATCTACCCGCAGTGGCAGACGATCTGCACCATCGACGATGATCATGGCCAGCTCAGCCATTATGTGGCGGTGTTCAGCGACATCAGCGCGATCAAGCATTCGGAGCGCGAGCTGAACCGCTTGGCGCACCACGATCCGCTCACCGATCTGCCAAACCGCCTGCTGTTCAACGACCGCACCGAGCAGGCGGTAACCGCCGCCCAGGCGAGCCGGCGCGGATGTGCATTGCTGCTCCTGGACCTGGACCATTTTCAGAGCATCAATGACAGCCTGGGCCACAGCGCTGGCGACCAATTACTCAAGGCTGTTGCCGAACGCCTCAAGGGTGGGCTGACAGGCGATGCCACCCTGGCCCGCCTGGGCGGTGACGAGTTTGCCGTGCTGGTCGAGCATTGCGACCAGGTCGATGAGGTTGCCGCACTGGCACAGGCCCTCATCGATGTGTTCAAAGACCCCTTCGTGCTGGACAGCCATCCCCTGTTCGTCAGTGCCAGCATCGGGATCAGCCTGTGCCCTGGCGATGCCTTGAGTGCCGAGCAACTGTTGCGCAATGCCGACTCGGCACTGTTCAAGGCCAAGCACAGTGGGCGCGCCGGCTATGCCTTGTACACCGAGGAGTTGACCGCACGGGCCCTGCAACGCGTGGAGACCTCCAGCGAGCTGCGCCGGGCCCTTGAGCGACAGGAACTGTGTGTGTATTACCAACCGGTGCATGACCTGCGCAGCCGGCGGATGATCGGCGTCGAGGCGTTGGTGCGCTGGCAGCATCCGCAGCGCGGGCTGGTACCGCCTGCCGACTTCATTCCCATTGCCGAGCGTACCGGGCTGATCAGCGAAATCGACAGCTGGGTGATGCGCCAGGCCTGCGCGCAAATGGTTGAGTGGCAAGCCCAGGGGCGTGATCTTGAATTTGTCGCGATGAATGTCTCGAGCCGTTCGTTTGGGCGTCCGGACCTTTATCACCAGGTCGCCGATGTGCTGCGTGATACCGGCCTGGATCCGGCGTTTCTTGAGCTGGAAGTCACTGAAAGCGCCGTCATCGACGACACCGAGTGCGCGCTGGAGCAGTTGCACCGGCTTCGCGAGCTGGGCTTGCGCCTGGCCATCGATGACTTCGGTACCGGCTATTCATCGTTGCTGCGACTCAAGCGTTTGCCGGTGCACAAGCTCAAGATCGACCAGGGCTTCGTGGCCGGCTTGCCTGACGACGAAGACGACGCTGCCATTGTTCGGATCATCATCTCCCTGGCGTGCAGCATGGGTTTGCTGGTGCATGCCGAGGGTATCGAGCACATGGCCCAGGCGCAGTGGCTGGTCGAGCAGAACTGCAACATGGGCCAGGGGTACGGCCTCGGCCGACCGGTGCCGGCGCATCAGGTCACCTGGTCCTGACCTGGCGTAAAAGCGACGCAGCCTGACGGCAGCTGCTACAACACCGCATTAACCTGCCTCACACCGTCCCGGAGCTGCCGTCAGGCTGCGTCTGCGCGAAGCGGGCGCAATCAAGGTCGATTGCTGCTACAGGACGGTTTGCATCCTCCACGTTTCACCCCGTTTCCACGCATCGCGCGGCAACGTTCTTTTGGTTATATTAAAATTCTTAAATAGTATTTTTAAGAATAACTGGCTCTCTCTACTATTGCTCTCACGCCAATAGCAGTCGCCAGCCAACGCCACTGCACGGCACTTCTCATTTCAGGAGCACGAGCATGAGCGCATCACTGCGAAGCGTGGACGGTCAGGACGAACAAACCATTCTGCGCGAGATCCAGGCCGCGTTGCGCGACCTGCGCTTCGGAGCTGTGGAAATCACCGTCCACAACGCCCAGGTGGTGCAGATCGAGCGCAAGGAAAAATTCCGTCTGCAGGCGCCGAACAACAAGCCTGCCTGAGGGGAGTGAGCGATGAATTCAGCCAGCCAGTACAGCGTTCAGGCACGAATGCGGACCTGAAGCGCCATTGAAACTGCCAAAACAATATTAGAAAAACGCCACGTTCAGGAGCTTCACCATGACCATTCGCCGTTATGCCCTGGCTGCTCTTGCCAGCGCTGTATTTGCCGGTTCCGCTGTTGCCAAGGACATTGAGCTGCTCAATGTCTCCTACGACCCGACCCGGGAGCTGTACCAGGAATTCAACGCCGAGTTCACCAGTTACTGGAAGAAGGCGCACCCTGAAGACAACCTCAAGATCCAGCAATCCCACGGCGGCTCGGGCAAGCAGGCCCGAGCGGTCATCGATGGCCTGCGCGCCGACGTTGTCACCCTGGCACTGGCTGGCGACATCGACGAAGTCAGCAAACTGGGCAAGAGCATCCCCGAAAACTGGCAGACACGCCTGCCCGATGCCAGCACCCCTTACACCTCGACCATCGTGTTCCTGGTGCGCAAGGGCAACCCCAAGAACATAAAGGACTGGGGCGACCTGACCAAGAACGGTGTCGAAGTCATCACGCCAAACCCCAAGACCAGCGGCGGTGCGCGCTGGAACTTCCTGGCGGCCTGGGCCTACGGCCTGAAAGCCAACGGCGGTGACGAAGCCAAGGCCAAGGAGTACGTGCAATCCCTGTTCAAGCACGTGCCAGTACTGGACACAGGTGCTCGTGGCTCAACCATCACCTTTGTGAACAACAACATCGGTGACGTGCTGCTGGCCTGGGAAAACGAAGCCTTCCTGGCACTCAAGGAGCAAGGTGGCGACCAGTTCGAAATCGTTGCACCGTCGATTTCCATCCTTGCCGAACCACCGGTGGCGGTGGTCGACAAGAACGTCGAGAAAAAGGGCACCCAGGAGGTTGCCGAGGCCTACCTCAAGCACCTGTACAGCCCCGAAGGCCAGCGCATTGCCGCGAAGAACTTCTACCGGCCGCGTGACAAGAGCGTGGCGGCGGAATTCGCCAAGCAGTTCCCGGATTTGAAACTGGTGACTATCGACAAGGACTTCGGCGGCTGGAAAACTGCTCAACCGAAATTTTTCAATGACGGTGGTGTGTTCGACCAGATTTACACGGCTCAGTAAGGAGAAATTGCAGGAGCGAGTCCGCATTCGTTTGCGGGCTTTGCGTGTCCGTTCAGTCAACCAGGGACTTTTATGTCGCGTCGTATCTCCCCCGTCATACCCGGCTTCGGGCTGACGCTGGGCTACACCTTGGTGTACCTCAGCCTGATTGTGCTCATACCACTGGCGGCGATGTTCGTGCATGCCGCTCAACTCACCTGGGATCAGTTCTGGGCAATCATCTCGGCGCCACGGGTGCTGGCCGCGTTGAAGCTCAGCTTCGGCACCGCCCTGTGTGCCGCGATCATCAACGGCATCATCGGCACGCTGCTGGCCTGGGTATTAGTGCGCTATACCTTCCCAGGGCGAAAAGTGATCGATGCAATGATCGACTTGCCGTTCGCATTGCCCACGGCGGTGGCCGGTATTGCACTGACGGCGTTGTACACCCCTACCGGTCTGGTGGGTCAGTTTGCAGCGGATCTGGGTTTCAAGATCGCCTACACCCCTCTGGGCATCACCCTTGCCCTCACTTTTGTGACACTTCCATTCGTAGTACGTACCGTACAGCCAGTATTGGCGGATATTCCTCGTGAAGTCGAGGAAGCGGCGGCGTGCCTGGGTGCAAAACCCTTGCAGGTTTTCCGCCATATCCTGCTGCCGGCACTGCTTCCGGCATGGCTTACCGGTTTCGCTTTGGCCTTTGCCCGCGGGGTCGGCGAGTACGGTTCGGTGATTTTCATCGCCGGCAACATGCCGATGAAAACCGAGATCCTGCCGCTGCTGATCATGGTCAAACTCGACCAATACGATTACACCGGCGCCACTGCCATCGGCGTGCTGATGCTGGTGGTTTCCTTTGTCCTGTTGCTGCTGATCAACTTGCTGCAGCGGCGCATCGAAACCCCATAAGGAGGCGCAGAAATGTCCCAATCGTCTATTGCTGCTGCTTCCTCGAACGCCGCCCGCCGTGGCAGTGCTTCGTCGCGGCGAATCCTGATCGGCCTTGGCTGGCTGGTGTTCGTCCTGTTCCTGTTGCTGCCGCTGGTGATCGTGGTGTCTCAGGGCCTGAAGCTCGGAATCGGTGCGTTCTTCACCGCGATCTTCGAACCCGACGCGCTGTCGGCCCTGAAACTCACGGTGATTGCCGTGCTGATATCAGTGCCGCTGAACCTGGTGTTCGGTGTCAGCGCTGCATGGTGCGTGAGCAAATACTCGTTCCGTGGCAAAAGTATGCTGGTCACGCTGATCGACCTGCCGTTCTCGGTATCGCCGGTTATCGCCGGTCTGGTCTACGTGCTGATGTTTGGCGCCCAGGGCCTGTTCGGGCCGTGGTTGCAGGATCACGACATCCAGATCGTCTTCGCCTTGCCGGGCATCGTGCTGGCGACGATTTTCGTCACCGTGCCGTTCGTGGCCCGTGAGCTGATCCCGCTGATGCAGGAACAAGGCACACAGGAAGAGGAAGCCGCGCGCCTGCTCGGTGCCAATGGCTGGCAGATGTTCTGGCATGTCACCGTCCCCAATATCAAATGGGGCCTGATCTATGGCGTGGTGCTGTGTACCGCGCGGGCCATGGGTGAGTTCGGTGCGGTGTCGGTGGTTTCCGGGCACATTCGCGGGGTGACCAACACCCTGCCGCTGCACGTCGAGATCCTCTACAACGAATACAACCACGTGGCCGCGTTCGCCGTGGCGAGCCTGTTGCTGATCCTGGCGCTCTTCATCCTGCTGCTCAAGCAGTGGAGCGAATCCCGAATTAACCGCCTGCGCGCCAGCGCCGCGGAGGAATGAGTCATGTCGATCGAAGTCCGTAATGTCAGCAAGAATTTCCATGCCTTCAAGGCGCTGAACAGCATCAACCTGGATATCCAGAGCGGTGAACTGGTGGCATTGCTCGGCCCTTCCGGCTGCGGCAAGACCACTCTGCTGCGCATCATTGCCGGCCTGGAAACCCCCGATCAGGGCAGCATCGTGTTCCATGGCGAAGACGTGTCCGGGCACGATGTGCGCGACCGTAACGTCGGTTTCGTATTCCAGCACTACGCCTTGTTCCGTCACATGAGTGTGTTCGACAACGTCGCCTTCGGCCTGCGCATGAAGCCCAAGGGCGAGCGGCCGAGCGAGAGCAAGATCGCCGAGAAGGTGCATGAGCTGCTGAACATGGTGCAGCTCGACTGGCTGTCGGACCGCTACCCGGAGCAACTGTCCGGTGGCCAGCGTCAGCGTATCGCCCTGGCCCGTGCCCTGGCGGTCGAGCCCAAGGTATTGCTGCTCGACGAGCCATTCGGTGCGCTCGATGCCAAGGTCCGTAAGGAATTGCGCCGCTGGTTGGCGCGCTTGCACGAAGATATCAACCTGACCTCGGTATTCGTGACCCACGACCAGGAAGAAGCCATGGAAGTCGCCGACCGTATCGTGGTGATGAACAAGGGCGTGATCGAGCAGATCGGCTCGCCGGGTGAGGTGTACGAGAACCCGGCCAGCGATTTCGTCTATCACTTCCTGGGCGACTCCAACCGCCTGCACCTGGGCGAGGACCAGCACGTGCTGTTCCGCCCGCACGAGGTGTCGTTGTCACGCCATGAGCTGGAAGATCACCACGCCGCTGAAGTGCGCGACATCCGCCCACTGGGGGCGACGACGCGAGTGACCTTGAAGGTGGAAGGGCAGAGCGAGCTGATCGAAGCTGAAGTGGTGAAGGACCATGACAGCCTGATCGGGTTGGCAAGGGGTGAAACGCTGTTCTTCAAGCCGAAGGTTTGGCAGAAGGTGCCGAATATTTAAGACCCGATTTCGGGCCGGGCTTTGCCCGGCCATCGCGGGCAAGCCCGCTCCTACAAGGACAGCGGTGACTCTGTAGGAGCGGGCTTGTCCGCGATCGACCCCAAAGCGGTCGCCTTTCTCTATTCACCGCATCCCCACCGGCCCCGCATTGCGCTCGATCTCCTGCTTCAACTCCAACCGCATCCCCATCAGAAACCCCAGCTCTGCCACCACGAACAAGGGCCCCACGATCAGCCCGGTCACGTCGTCGACAAACGCCGGCTTGCGCCCCTCGTAGTAATGCCCGACAAACTGGATCGCCCAGCCCACCACGAACAACCCCAGCCCGGCGCTCAGCCATACCAGGGTGCTTTGTTCGGCACAGATCTGCCCGACCCACAGGCACAAGCCCAGCAGTATCGACATCAGCACGCCATAACGCTCATCGAGGCGCAGGTAGAACCAGGCGGCGGCCATGGCCGCGAACGCCGCAGGCGACACCCATGCACCGCCCAATACGGACCAGCCCGGGCGCGACAGTAAAACCGTGACGGCAAGCACGATCATTGGCACGCCAATGAAGTGGGTGAGGATATTGCGTGGGTCGCGGTGGTAGGCCGCGTATTGGCTAAGGTGCTCGACGAGGTTTTTCATTGTTATTCCCCACAATCTTTGTAGAGCTCAGACCAGGCTGTCACGGTATTGGCCGGGCGACAGGCCGGTCCAGCGCTTGAAAGCCCGGTTGAAGCTGCTGGTATCGGCAAACCCGAGCAGGTAGCTGATCTCGCTCAGGGAATTGTTGGCATTGCGTAAATGCTGCAGGGCCAGGTTTTGCCGGCACTCATCGAGCAGGCTGTCATAGCGGCAACCTTCATCGGCCAAGTGGCGCTGCAGGCTACGCAGGCTTAGGTGCAGGGCCTGGGCGACGGTGTCGGCCGAAGGCACGCCATCGGGCAACTGCACTTCGATGGCCTGGCGCACCCGACGCTCCCAGGTCAGTGGCTGCAGGTACTCCAGCGTTCGGTTAAGCACCGTTTCGTTGTGTTGGACCAGCTCCGGGTTGGCGTCGTCCAGGTGGCAATCGAAATCGGCGCAGGCAAACTCCAGGCGGTTCTCGGCGGCGCCAAACTGGATGGGTGCGCGCAATGCGGTGTGCCAGGGGGTCGGGTCGGTCGGCTGAGGGCGGGTCAGGGCCACGGCCAGGGGGGCATAGTCACGGCCCAGACGGTTGCGACAGGTACGCACATAGATCGAAATGAAGGCATCGATGGCTTCGGGCGCAGGTGGGGCGGCGTTCTCCGGAAGTTGCAGGCGAAACAGATAGCGGCCTTGTTCGCGGCTCAGTTGCAGGACCAGCGCATCGCTGACTATCTGGTGGTAACGCACGATCCTTTCGAACACTTCGCGCAGGCTGCCACTGGCTACCAGTGCATAACCCAGGGCGTGGAACGTAGTCGGGCTGACGAAGCGCGACACCCGCAGGCCAATGGCCGGGTCGCCGCTGGCTTCCACCGCCAATTGCCACAGGCGCGTAGTGGCCGATAGCGGATAACGGGCATTGGGGTCGTCCATCCACTGTGGGTCGAGGCCGGCCTCGCGACAGAGTTGCGCGCTGTCCAGCCCGAGGGCATCGAGCTGTTTGCGCAGGGCGCGAGTCCAGCTGGCGAGGGAAGTCGGTTCAGGCATGCTGATTGGCGTTTCCGGTCAACAGGTTGGCGTTCAAGGCTAAAGCCTGTCTTTTTGTTCTAGCACACAGTGTGATCCTCACAATAAGAGGATGGAAGCATGCAAGAATCTTCTGCAAATCGCCCGTCGACAAGTGGTAGCCCGCTCAATCCACAGCAGCGATCAGCACATATTCGCCAGGTGGTTATGGCCCATGGCGAGGCTTTGCGCCAGCGTTTTCCGTGGCTCATGCATCAGGACGCCCTGGGCGCGACCATTTTGGCATTTGCCCTGACGGGCATGATGGGTTCGGCAGCGTTGTACATAAGTGGCTATCTGGCCTGGTGGGCCTGCCTGTTGCTCAACGCGTTCTTCGCTTCACTCACCCATGAGCTGGAGCATGACCTGATCCACAGCATGTATTTTCGCAAGCAGCGGGTGCCGCACAACCTGATGATGGCGTTGGTCTGGCTGGCGCGGCCCAGCACCATCAACCCGTGGATCCGCCGGCATTTGCATCTGAACCATCACAAGGTGTCGGGTACCGAGACCGACATGGAGGAGCGCGCCATCACTAACGGCGAGCCTTGGGGCATCGCGCGCTTTTTAATGGTTGGCGACAACATGATGTCGTCGCTGATCCGCATGCTGCGGGCGAAAACCTGGGCGCAAAAGCTCAATATCGTAAAGCGCACCCTCAAGGTGTATGCGCCCCTGGCCTTGATCCACTGGGGAAGCTGGTACCTGTTTTTGGGGTTCCACGCGGCCAACGGCATCGCCAGCATGATGGGGGCTTCCATCGACTGGTCTGCCGATACCCTGGCAGTGATGCAGGTGGTAGATATCGCAGCGGTGGTGATTGTCGGGCCCAACGTGCTGCGTACGTTCTGCCTGCACTTCATCAGTTCGAACATGCACTACTACGGCGATATCGAGCCGGGCAACGTCATCCAGCAGACCCAGGTACTCAACCCTTGGTGGCTGTGGCCGCTGCAGGCATTCTGCTTCAACTTCGGCAGCTCCCACGGCATTCACCACTTCGTGGTCAAGGAACCCTTTTATATCCGCCAGATGACGGTGCCGGTGGCGCATAAGGTGATGGCTGAAATGGGCGTGCGCTTCAACGACTTCGGCACGTTCACCCATGCCAACCGCTTCACTCGCCGCCCGCAGGCGGCAAGCGCAACGGCTAGTCAGGCTGGAAGGGTGACTGGCTGAGGATAACGCCGGTTTCATCGACGTACTTCTGCCATTGCTCGATCAGGTTTTCCAGGCGCTGGGGTTCGGTTTGGGCCAGGTCGTGGATCTCGCCAGGGTCGCGGCCAAGGTCATACAGCTGCCAGGTGGCCGGGCCCACCGGGCCCGGGATGTACACGGCCTTCCACTGGCCCTGGCGAATGGCCCGGCGCCCGAACAGTTCCCAGCCGGTGGCGGTATCGTCGTCATGGACCTGCTCGGTCTCATTGGCCAGGTAGCCCAGCCATGACTTGCCGCGCAACGGCGCCACTTCGCGGCCGTGCCAGCGCTTGCCTGGGTGGCGTACGCCAGCCAGGTCGAGGATGGTTGGGGTAATGTCCATCACGGTGCCGAACTGGTGGCTGATCTGTCCCTGCCGAGCCAGTTGCGGGTAGTGCACCAGCGCCGGAACACGAATGCCGCCCTCGGTGGTGAAGGCCTTGAATAGCCGCGATGGTGCTGTGGCGGCCTGAGCCCAGTTCGGGCCGTACCAGACGTAGGAGTTGGCCCGCCCGATGTTCTCCAGGCTGTTGTCGTAGTGCTGGTTGAGGTAGGTCAGCAACTGAGGGCCGAACTTGGGGAAGGCCTCGAGCAGCGCACCTTCGGCGCCGTTGTCGGACATGAACAGCACGAAGGTATTGTCCAGTTGGCCCTGGCTGCGCAGGTAGTCCAGCACCCGGCCGATGTTCCAGTCCATGCGTTCGACCATGGCGGCATAAACCTCCATGGCCCGCGCCGAGATTGCCCGTTGCTCGGGGCTAAGGCTCTCCCATTCCTGGCCCAGCTCCACCAGTGGATGGGCTTGGGTCGCGGCATCGATCAGGCCAAGCTGGCGCAGTTTTTCCAGGCGCTCCTGGCGCAGTACCAAGGGCCCTGCGTCATAGCGGCCTTTGTATTTAGCGACGATCTCGGCTGGCGCCTGCAAGGGCCAGTGCGGGGCGGAGAAGGGCAGGTAGGCAAAGAATGGCCGGCTCTGGTCACGTTCCTTGAGGTATTGCAGCAGCTTGTCGCCGAAGGCATCGGAGGAATAGAAATCCTTGGGTAATTCATCGATGAAGGTCTGGTCTTCGATGTAGAGCGCGGGAGTGGACTTGAGCAACCCCGGCGTCTGGTCGTCGTAGGTCGGTTCGAAACCGTAGTGGTTGGCGGCGCCCGGCAGCAGCGAGAAGGACCGTTCGAAGCCGCGGGCCTGGGGTGCCAGCTCGGCGGTCAGGCCCAGGTGCCACTTGCCACTCATCAGCGTCTGGTAGCCGGCTTCGCGCAGCAGTTCGGGCAGGGCAACCACGCGGTCGTTGAGGTAGCCTTCATAACCGGGCTTGCCGATCAGGTCGGGTGTCAGCGCCTCTGCCATGGTGCCGATGCCGGCGATGTGGTGGTCGGTGCCGGTCAGCAGCATGGAACGGGTCGGCGAGCAGGTCGGCGCGGTGTGGAAGTCGGTGAGGCGCAGGCCGGCGTTGGCCAGGGTGTCGAGGTTCGGCGTGGCAATCTCCCCGCCGAAGGCGCCGAGGTCGGAGAAACCGAGGTCGTCGGCAAGTATCACCAGAAAATTGGGGCGTTGGCTCATGGTCAAGTCCTAGCAAGCGATGAAAGTGAAGGGCAGGTCACGGATCTGGGGCGGCTGTGGTCCCAGGTAGTGGTCGTCGTGGGTCAGTTCGTGCAGCAGTTCTTCGCGTAGCTGATGAAAGTCATAACTGCTGCGCTGGCGTGGGTGTGGCAGGTCGATTTCGACGATGCGTTTGATGCGTCCAGGGCGTGGCTCCATCACCACGACGCGATCGGCGAGAAAAATCGCTTCCTCGACATCGTGGGTCACCAGCACACTGGTAATGCGCGCCCGTTGGCGAATCGCCAGGAGCTCGTCCTGCATGTGCTGGCGAGTGAGTGCGTCGAGGGCACCGAAGGGTTCATCGAGCAACAGGATGCGTGGGCTGGCCACCAGGCCGCGGGCAATCGCCACGCGTTGGGCCATGCCGCCGGACAACTGATGGGGGTAGGCGCGGGCGAAGTCTGTGAGGCCCACCAGTTCGATGAACTCCTCGACACGCCCCTGCCGCTGGTTGTCGTCGAGGGGGGAATTGACCAGGCCCAGGGCGATATTGTCGGCAACACTCAACCAGGGAAACAGGCGGTGCTCCTGGAAGACGATGCCGCGCTCGCTGCCGATGCCGGTCACGGGTGCACCATCGATCAGGATCTCGCCGCGATAGTGCGTGTCGAGGCCGACCAATAAGCGCAACAAGGTGGATTTGCCGCAGCCACTGGAGCCGACGATGGCGACGAATTCGCCTTCTGCGATGTTCAGGTCGAATTCGGCAATGGCTTCGATTTCCCCGCCATCGACTGCGAAGCGTTTGCCGACATGGTTGAAGCTGACGATAGGGTTCATGCGTGCCTCCATTGCGTGGCGCGTTGTTCCAGGTATTGGCCGATGTGATTGAGCAGGGCGCCGGTCAGGCCGATCAAAAGCATGTTGCTCATGATCAGGTCCATGCGCAGCAGTTGCTGGGCGCCGATCATCAGGCTGCCGATGCCGCCGCCTGAAGGCATGAAATATTCCGCACCAATGGTGCCCAGCCAGGCGTAGATCAAGCCCAGGCGCAAACCGGCGAAGATCCCCGGCGCCGCGCCCGGTAATACCAGCCGGCGCAGGCGTTGCCAGAAGTTCAGGCGCAATACTTGCGCGGCTTCGGCCAGTTGCGGTGACAGGTTGGCCACGCTGCGCTGGGTGGCGATGAACAGCGGAAAGAACGCTGCCAGGCCAACGAATACCCATTTGGCCAATTCGCCGAGGCCGAACCAGGCGGTCAGCAGGGGTACCCAGGCGAATATTGCGATTTGCCGCAGCCCCGCCAGGCTCGGGCCGAGAAAGCGTTCGGCAACATGTGACAGGCCCAGCAGCACACCGAAGCCGAAACCGAGAGAGCCGCCCAGTACCAGCCCGCCCAGGGCCCGCCCGACACTTGTGCCCAGGGCGCCGATCAGGGAGCCATCGAGCAAACCACTGTATGCGGTAGCCAGCACTTGTTGTGGTGCGGCGAGGATGCTCGGGTCAACCCAGTTCAGCTGGCTGCTCACCTGCCACAGGCCGAGCACGCCCAGTGGCAAGTACCAGGCGTGCAGGCGCTGCCAGCCTTGCGCAGGGGCGCGGCGCCGGAATTCGGCGGTGGCCGGGTGCGGCCAGTGCAACAGGCGCCGGTCGGCCCAGCCGATGCTTTTGTCCATCAGCACCCCGAGCACGCCGATCACAGCGATGCACACGAACACAATGTCGAGCATGAACAGTTGCCGCGCCCAGACCATCAGGTAACCGATGCCCTCGCTGGAGGCCAGCAGCTCCACTGCCAGCAGCGATGACCAGCCCGTGGCCAGGGCCAGGCGCAAACCGGCCATGAAGGCGGGCAGGGCGGCCGGCACCACCAGTTTGCGCAGCAACAACCCGGGTGGCAGTTGCAACACCGCAGCAGCTTCACGCAGTTTCGGCTGCGCATCGCGCACCCCGACCAGGGTGTGCAGGGTGATGGGCACTACGATGGCCTTGACCAGCACCACCAGCTTGAGCGTTTCGCCAATCCCGAACAGCACCATGAACAAGGGCACCCATGCCAGGGTCGGGATTTGCGCCAATGCGCTGAACGTGGGCAGGATCAACCTTTCGGCACGCTGGCAGAGGCCCAGCAAGGCCCCGAGCAATGCGCCGAGGCTGACGCCAGCAAGCAAGCCAAACAGCAATCGTTGCAGGCTGATGCCCAGGTGGGCCCAGAGCTCGCCGTGGGCGAGTTCCGCAGCGCTGGAGAACACTTGCGCAGGTGCCGGCAGAATCTGTTCGCTCATCCAATGGTTGCGGCCGGCCAACCACCAGAGCGTCGCCAGCAGCAAGGGCACCCACCAGGGTTGCAAGCGCTTGCGCAGGCTGGGCAAACGGCCATAGGGGTGGCGCACCGATAGCGGCAAGGGCGGGGTGAGCAGCGCGTCTTGGGCCATGTCGAAACCTCCTTGGTTTGGGCTATTTTCTTATACTTAATAATGATTAAAAAATATTTAATAAGTGTTTTATGTGATAAGAGATGCCATTTAAGGCTGCCTCCGCACAGGTATCCAATGCATTCGCCGAATATTTTTCATGCGATGAATGCATGCGGGGCGGGCCCCTTCATATGCAAATAAGATATTAAAATGTGCATTAATATTATTTATTTGCAGGCGCTAGTTCTGGGTAGCTTGAGGTTCACAACGATCGAAATACTCAGGAGCCTTCACCATGAAAATTCTGTTAACCCGAATTTTTGCTACGTTTGCCATAGGCGTTCTGACGAGCGTGTCGGGGCTACTGCATGCGGGCGAGCTGAAGGAAATCCGTATTGCCGTGCCTGATCTGAGTGCCGGTAGCCAGCACAGCGGTGGCGGAGTGACGGATGTATTGCGCGACCAGCAGCTGTTGGAAAAGGCCTTCGCCGCCGATGGCATCAAGATCCAGTGGAATTACTTCAAGGGCGCGGGGCCGGTGATCAACGAAGCGTTTGCCAATGGCCAGGTCGATATCGCCTACCTGGGCGACCTCGCGGCGATCATCGGCAAGGCCAATGGCCTCGATACCCGCCTGTTGAGTGCCACCGGCAGGGGCATCAAACATTACCTGGGCGTGGTACCCGGCTCTGGCATCAAGACCTTGCAAGACCTCAAGGGCAAGCGCGTGGCGATCTTTCGCGGCACCGCCAGCCAGTTGTCATTCGATGCGGCATTGGCCAGCCAGGGCTTGAGCGAGAAGGACTACAAGGTCATCAACCTGGACTTCACGGCAGCAATCGCTGCCCTGGCCGCCCGGCAGATCGATGCATCCTGGGGCTTGTCCGGCTTGAACGCCCTGCAGGCCCGCGGCTTGGCCGAATTGCCGCTCAGCACCAAGGACCTTGGCGGCGCGGGCAGTATCCAAAGTGTGCTGATTGGTTCCGGCGCCTTTGTCGATGCGCACCCAGAGATCGTCGCACGCCTGTTGCAGGCACAACAGCAGGCGGTGCAGTGGCTAACCGATGACCGCAACAAGGAGGCCTACATCCAGCTGGTGTCCGGGCTGGCGAGCTACCCACCGGTGATCCTCCAGCAGGATTTGAAGGACGAGAAACTCAGCGAGCTGTTCCCCTCGACGCTGGACCCTGAATTTCTCCAGCGCCTGCAAGCATCCGTGGATCTGGCCGCCGAGCAACGGTTGATTCGCAAACCCTTCAAGGTTGCCGATTGGGTTGCGCCTAGTGCGTTGTGACCTACGCCCGCTGCGTGCGTGAACGCAGCCTTGCGGCAGCTGCTACAGGGGTGCTGGCGTAGCTGCTGCCGACAGGCTGCGTCACGGTCGAAGGACCGTCATTACCGCTGATCCACGCTCACCAACGTCTCAATCATCGCCCGCGCGGCCGGCGTCAGCCGGTAGCCCGTGCGACTGATGATCCCGCAACGCGCACTCATGCTTTCAACGTTCGGCGGCAGGTTTCGCCAGTGCAGCTGTGCCAGCCTGCCTGAGGCAATGTTGCCACCGAAGGCTTCCTCGGTACTGATGCCAATGGCGTCGGTGTGCAAAACGATCTCCAGCAAGGCCGGCAGGTGCTCAGTCTCGATGTTCGGCGCGAAGTCAGTCTTGCCGCTGAGGTTGGCCAGCAGCTTGCGCACCCCGGGCGGGATCAGGGTTGAGGCCAGCGGGTAGTCGAACATGTCGTTGGTCGACAGGCTTTCCTTGGTCAACAGAGGATGCCCAGGCCGGCAGAAGAACAGGCCACGCCGCGGCCTCAAAGGTTGCGTCTGAAAATTGGGGTCGGCTTCGAAGTGGCGCACATCGGCAACGAAGAATTCTATCTCTTCGCGCACCAGCGCGCGGCTCAGCTTCTCCCAATTATCCACCTCGAAGCAGGTGCGCACGCGCGGGTGCGCCTGGATGAACTGCGTCACCGCTGCAGGCACCAGTTTGACCGCCGATGCCGGCCCGCAGCCAAAGCGCAACTCGCCTGCATCAAGCTTGGTCATCTGCGTCACTTCGCTGCTGAGCAGCGCCGCGCCCTGCACCAGGCGCAAGGCGTGTTGCAGAACCACCTGCCCCTCAGGTGTCGGGCGCAGCTCCTTGTGGCCACGGTCGACCAGCACGCAGCCGAACTCCTGTTCCAGCCCCTGAATGCTGCGGCTAAACGCCGGCTGGGTGATGCCCATGGCATCGGCTGCGCGAACGAAACTGCGGTACTCGGTAAGGGCGATGAAATAGCGCAGCTGTCGAAGATCCATATGCATTCCCGGCATTAGAAAAATAGGTCGAAGGTATTGGCCTTGGCTCAGGTTTTAAAGGCAAGCTCTTATTCCGTCAACGAAGCACATGAATATTTATTAGAACTTAAATTCATATAGATAGTCAGGCGTTTCGCAGGCTTACCAACCGTAAAGCTGCCAATGAGGGGCGAACCATGAGCAATGCCGCACGCGCTGTTGAACCTGAAGTTCACACACTCGATATTTATCCCGTCGCCGGTCGCATTGGCGCCAAGGTCCGTGGAATACAGCTTGGCGCCGAACTCGACGCTGCCGTTATCGAAGCCATCCAGGCTGCGCTGGTGCAGTACAAGGTGCTGTTCTTCCGCGAGCAGAACCAT
Organism: uncultured Pseudomonas sp.; assembly: GCA_964453495.1. Lineage (GTDB taxonomy): Bacteria > Pseudomonadota > Gammaproteobacteria > Pseudomonadales > Pseudomonadaceae > Aquipseudomonas. The sequence goes on from CAYVPI010000002.1 coordinate 65,947, forward strand.
CTGGACGACCAAGGCCAGGAAGCCTTTGCCCATCTGTTGGGCGAGCCGATCGCTCACCCGACCGTGCCGGTGCGCGATGGCACCCGCTATTTGCTTGAGCTCGACGGTGCCCGCCGGGCCAATTCCTGGCACACCGACGTGACCTTCGTCGATGCCTATCCGAAAGCTTCGATCCTGCGTTCGGTGCTGGCGCCGGCTTCAGGTGGCGACACCGTCTGGGCCAATACCGCCAGCGCCTATCAGGACTTGCCGCTAGAGCTGCGTGAGCTGGCCGACAAGCTCTGGGCCGTGCATAGCAATGAATACGACTACGCGGCCATCAAGCCGAACGTGTCCGTCGAGCAACTGGAAAGTTACCGGAAAATCTTCACCTCGACGGTTTACGAGACCGAGCACCCGGTGGTGCGCGTACACCCGGTCAGCGGTGAGAAAACCCTGGTGCTGGGGCATTTCCTCAAACGCATCAAAGGCTACTCGCAGGCGGATTCGGCACACCTGTTCAACTTGCTGCAAAGCCATGTCACGCGCCTTGAGAACACCGTGCGCTGGCGCTGGAACACCGGCGACGTGGCGATCTGGGACAACCGCGCGACCCAGCACTATGCCGTCGACGACTACGGCAGCCAGGAGCGCATCGTGCGGCGGGTGACCTTGCAAGGCGACGTGCCTGTCAGCGTCCAGGGCGAACGTAGCCAGACCATCAAGGGGCTTTGACAGGCGCTGCCCTCTCCCGGCTGGAGAGGGCAAGCGTGCCGCGGTAGCAACACACCAACGATTTCAAGGAATGCGCGTCGTGTCCGGCGCACGACGCGAGAGTTTCCATGGCCAGGAGCCGCCTGATGAGTTCATTCGATAACACTGTTTCACTTCTCCCAGGGCGGCTCAAGCGCCTGCCACTGGCACTGCTGCTGGCAAGCACCCCTGCATGGGCAGACGACCAACCACAGGCTGGCAGCGGGCAAGCAACCCCCGTGGTGGCCGCCAGCAGCACCGACGCGCAACTCAAGACTGTGACCGTGACTGCCCGCCGCCGCGAAGAAAGCGCGCAGAGCGTACCCACGCCGATGAGCGTCATTGATGGCCAGGCCCTGGAAAGCCAGCGCGTCTACCAGATCCAGGACCTGCAGCAACTGGTGCCCAGCGTCAACGTTGCCTACATGCATGCGCGCCAGTCCAGCGTGTCGATTCGCGGCCTGGGCAACAACCCGGCCAGTGACGGCCTGGAAGGCAGCGTCGGCTTGTACATCGATAACGTCTACCTCGGCCGGCCCGGGATGGCGGTTTTCGACCTGATGGACATCGAACAACTGGAGGTGCTGCGAGGCCCCCAGGGCACATTGTTCGGTAAGAACACCACCGCCGGGGTGATCAATATCAGCACCCGTGCACCGAGTTTCACCCCTGAACGCAGTATCGAAACGTCGGTCGGCGAAGATGGCTACTTCCAGACCAAGGGCACGATTTCCGGGCCGCTCAGTGAAGAGCTGGCTGGCCGCTTCTCGGCTTACCGGACCCGCAGCGACGGCGATATCAAGAACGAATTCGACGGCCATGACCTCAACGGCGGTGCGCGTGACGGCTTTCGCGCCCAGTTGCTGTACAAGCCCAGCGAAACCTTCAACTTGCGCTGGATCGGTGACTACAACGAGGAGAACTCCAGCGCCGGTACCCGTGTGCTGTTCGACACCGGCCCCACCATTAATGGCGTCAACCTGTACCAGGCGCGGGCTACAGCAGCGGGTGCAACACTGGTCGATGGCACCCACCGCAAGGTCAATCTCGATGGCGCCCAACGCGTCACGGTTTTCCAGGGCGGCACGTCGCTCGAAGCCAACTGGACGTTGCCCAGCGACTTCACGTTAACCTCGATCACCTCCTATCGCTGGTGGGATTTCACCCCGCGCAACGATGACGGCTTGAACGTGCCGGCTTTTTACAACGCGGGAGTATCGGTGCGAGATAAACAGTACTCGCAAGAGTTCCGCCTGGCCTCTCCCGGCGGTGGCTTCTTCGACTACGTGGTGGGTGCCTACTACTTCGGCTCCGACCTGGATAACAAATCCTTCCTGTTCTACGGCCCCCAGGCCGACATCTGGAACGGTACGCCAGCCGGGGCGCTGGCCAATATCAGCAGCATCGGCAAAGGCCATATCGACACCGACAGTTTCGCCCTGTTTGCCCAGGGCACCTGGCACCTGAGCGAACGCCTGGATTTCACCGCCGGGGTTCGCGGCACCTATGAGGAGAAAAGCGCCTGGGTCGATCGCGATGCACCGCTTGGCGGCGCTACGCTTGCCGCCAACAGTGCGGCCGCCAGGGCGCGCAACGCTCGTGCCGGCGTGTATGACTCCGGCGACTTGAACCAGTACACCACCAGCCCTTCGGGCCTGTTGAACCTGAGTTATCGCTTCACCGATGACTTGCTCGGTTACGCGACCCTGTCCCACGGTGAGAAATCCGGCGGGGTCAACCTGGCCGTCGGCACCGCACCGGTTGCCGGCGCCGACTCGCTGCTGATTGGTACCGAGCGTGCCAACAACGCCGAGCTTGGCATCAAGAGCACGCTATGGGACCGGCGCCTGCAACTCAATGCCAACCTGTTCTGGACCGAAGTCCATGGCTACCAGACTAATGCCTACGACGAAGCCAACCGGGTGCAGTACCTGACCAACGCCGGTTCCGTGCGCTCACGCGGTGTGGAGTTCGAGAGCACCCTGGTGCCTGTGCGCGGGCTGACCTTGAACCTTAACGGCTCATACAACGACGTGCGCTATCTCTCTTACGAGGATGCCCCGTGCCCACCGGAAGTCAGCTTGCAGCCGGGTGCGCCGGCGTCGTGCGACCTCAGCGGGCATCAGGTAGTGGGCGCCTCGAAATGGATCGGCAATGCCAATGGCCAATACCAGTGGGACCTGGCCGACGGCCTGCAAGAGTACGTCACGGCCAGCTATGCCTTCCGCTCCAAGGCTGTGGGGACGGTTGAAGACTCCGACTTCGGGCAGATCCCCAGCTACGCCGTGGTCAACCTTTCCACGGGCCTGCGCGGGGACCTCGGCCTGGGGCAATGGGATGTGTCGCTGTGGCTCAAGAACGCTTTCGACAAAACCTATTACACCACCCTCTGGACCGCCAGCAACGGCGGCTATGAAGGCCTGCTCGGTACGCCTCGGACCTTGGGCGTGACAGGGCGCTATGACTTCTGACGACCACGAAAGAACGTCATTACCCAGGAGATGAACCATGGGCAACGTCCAGACAGCAGTGAGCACGCATGAGCTGCCGTGGCGCCAGGCGCCGGGCGGTGAGTTGGTCGATCTTGGCCGCCCCCATCGTTTACCGCTTGGGCAGGCGCGCCTGCAAAAGGCTCCGGTTGCACCTCTGAACCGGCGCGAAGGAGTGGTGCTGGGCCTATTGGCGTTGGCATTGCACGCCGGCGTGATTTACGTGTTGGCCCGCCAGCCAACTCCGGCCTTGCCCATCGTGCCGCCACAGATTCCACCCATGACCATCGAGTTCTCCAGGCCTGCACCACCGGTGGTCGAGCCACCGCCGCCACAACCGGCGCAACCGGTCGTGGAACCACCGCCACCGGTGGAGGATGAGTTGGCGGTGAAACCGCCGCCTAAACCTGTGCCCAAGCCAAAGCCCAAACCGGTGGCAAAGCCTGTAGCCCAGCCGGCACCCAAGGCCGTCGAGCAACCTGCGGTAGCGCCACAAACTGCCACCCAGCCAGCGCCACCGGCAGCGCCTGCACCTGCGCCGGTGACGCCGGCTTCGGCCAGTGCAGCGTACCTGAAGAATCCAGCGCCGGAATATCCGGCCTTGGCCCACCGCAAAGGCTGGGAAGGGACGGTGGTGCTGCGGGTGAAAGTCCTGGCCAGTGGCAAGCCGGGTGAAATCCAGATCCAGCAAAGCAGTGGTCGCCAGCAGCTCGATGATGCCGCACTGGCGGCAGTCAAGCGCTGGAGCTTTGTGCCAGCCAAGCAAGGCGATGTGGCCCAGGAAGGCTGGGTGAGCGTTCCCATTGATTTCAAGATCCGCTAACTCGCGCTAACGAAAGAGGTATACATCATGACGTTATTGGCATCTCCACTTGAATCCATCGAAAGCGCGGTGATCTGGCTGTTGGTGGTGTTTTCCGTTGCCACCTGGGGCCTGGCACTGGTCAAGGGCGCGCAGTTCGCCCGGCTCAAGGCGCAGGACCGCAAGTTCCACAAGCAATTCTGGGCGGCATCGAGCCTCGATTCGGCCGCAGAACTCAGCAACAGCCAACCCGGTGCCGCCGCCCGGGTCGCCCAGGCCGGCTATGCCGCGATCCAGGTCGGTGAGCCTGGCCATGCGGTCGACCTGAGCCAGGGGATCAATCACCAGGACCGCCTGGAGCGCGCCTTGAGGCAACAGATCGTGCGTGAACGTCGTTCCCTGGAAACCGGCCTGGCAGTGGTTGCCAGTATCGGCAGCACATCGCCCTTCATCGGCCTGTTCGGCACGGTGTGGGGCATCATGGAAGCGCTCAAGGGGATCAGTGCAGCAGGCTCGGCGAGCCTGGAAACGGTTGCCGGCCCGATTGGTGCCGCGCTGGTTGCAACGGGTGTCGGCATTGCCGTCGCCGTGCCCGCGGTGCTGGTCTACAACTACTTTCTGCGCCGTCTGAAGTTGACTGCCGCCGATCTGGACGATTTCGCCCATGACTTCTACAGCCTGGCGCAGAAGAGTGCCTTTCGCGTCCTGGTTCACCCGGCGGTCAGCCAGGTTGCCGGCACGACCGGGCAAAAAGTGAAGGAGGCATCCTGATATGGCGTTCTCGACCCAGGACAACGATGAAGTGCTCAGCGAAATCAACGTCACGCCGCTGGTAGACGTGATGCTGGTGTTGCTGGTGGTGTTTATCGTCACCGCACCGCTGCTGACCAATGCCATTCCTATCAACTTGCCCAAGACCGAGGCGGTGGCTCCGGTGGAGCAAAAAGACCCACTGGTGGTGAGCATCGATGGCGGCGGCAAGCTGTTCATCAACAAGGATGAAATCCAGCCTGACTTGCTTGAAGCCAACCTGCAGGCGGCCAAGGCCAGGGACCCAGAAGTGCGGGTGCAACTGCAGGCCGACGATGGTGTGAATTATGGCGAAGTGGCGCGGGCCATGGCTTCGATCGAACGGGCGGGGATTACCAAGTTGTCGGTGATCACCGCGCGTTGAAAGGTGTGTTTTTTTGGGGGCCGCATCTCTGGCAGGGGGCGGCTCTTTTTTTTGCCTGGAAAGGTCCTGCGGACCTTGATCGCGGGCAAGCCCGCTCCTACAGATGGCGCGGACCCTGTAGCGATCGGCGACACAGTCGCCGTATGCTATTGATATTCTATTATCGAATTAATAAATAGCTTCTTATTCCTTAACGAATATATACCCCAGCCCTATACTGGCCCCAACGACGCAAACGATGCAGGAGGCGCACCCATGCGCAACGAGTCGATCCGTTACTTGATTGTGCCGGGCTGGCAAGGATCCCCAGACGATCATTGGCAAAGCCACTGGCAGTGCAACCTGCCTAACAGTTCGCGAGTCGAACAAACCGACTGGCTGACGCCTAGGCGTGAAGACTGGGTTGCCGCCCTGGAGCAGGCGATCGCGGCCCAGAACACACCGGTGATTTTGATTGCCCACAGCCTGGGTTGCATCACCGTTGCCCATTGGGCCAGCCAGGCACCGGTCAATCTTTTACGCCGGGTGCAGGGTGCGCTGTTGGTGGCACCTGCTGACGTAGAGCGGCCTGCCTGTGCGCCCGCCTTGCGTAATTTTGCGCCGATCCCCCAGGACCTGTTGCCGTTCCCGAGCCAAGTGGTGAGCTCCGATAACGACGCTGCCGTCAGCGCCCCCCGAGCCATGCAGATGGCGCGTGCCTGGGGTGCCGAAGCGGGAATCCTCGCTGGTGCCGGGCATATCAACGTCAAGTCCGGCCATCAGCGTTGGGAGCAAGGTTTCGCTTACCTGTACCGCTTGCAGAACCGCCTGGAACAACACGCCCTGCGTCGCGCCTGATTCCGCGCGCTTTCATTGAATCGTTTACAACGTACAGGCCTTCGAGCGCCTGGGCGGGAGTTTGCCATGAGTTTTCCAGACACCTTCGGCCAGCCATTGCTGACCTTTCCGGATGCCGACAAAAGCCCCTTGAGCATTCGTGCCAAGGCCCTGGTATTCGTGGACCCTCGTTCGCGGCAGTTGCGCGAAGAACTCGAACAATTGGCACCGCGCGCGATACCGGTGCTGATACGCGGCGAAACCGGTACCGGCAAGGAGTTGCTGGCACGGCAGATTCATCGTGCCAGCGACCGGGCCGGCCTGTTCGTCTCGGTCAATTGCGGGGCGATCAGCCCGACTTACGCCGACGCCGAGCTGTTCGGCTACAGCGCCGGCACCCACAGCGTTTCGGCCAGCAGCCGCGCCGGCTGGTTCGGTTCGGCCAATGGCGGCACCTTGTACCTGGATGAGATCGGCGACCTGCCGCTGCCCATTCAGATCAAGCTGCTCGCGGCCCTGGAAAATCACGAGGTCACTCGTGTGGGTGCACAGCAACCCAATCCCGTTGATGTGCGCCTGGTCGCCGCATCAAGTATCGATCTTGCCCAGGCAGTGGCTGCCGGCAAGTTCCATGAGCGCCTGTTCCACTACCTGCATGAAGGCAGCCTGGTGTTGCCGGCGCTACGCGAACGCGTCGGCGACATCCTGCCATTGGCCGAATATTTCGTGGGTATCTATAGCCAGCGCCTCAATCTGCAGGTGCCACTGGTCAGCGAACCCGCACAGCTATTGCTCGAACAACACAGTTGGCCGGGCAATACCCGCGAGCTGGAGAATGTCATTCACTTCGCCCTGCTGGTCAGCAACGGCGCCGAGATATTGCCGAACCACCTGAACCTGCCCCAGGTGGTGGCCTCTGTAGGCGAAATTGGCCGGCAGTTGGATCAGGTGCTGACGCAGGGTGACCCAAGGCAGATGGTGCTGTTGAAGGCGCTGCTGGAACAGAGTTTGGCGCGTTTGTCGTAAACTTAACAAACAGTCATAAGAAGCTAATTAAAAGATATTGTTCCGGTATAAAAAATGTCGGTATCGTCGGCCCACGCCAGGCCTCACAAGGGGCTGGCATCCCATTCAAGCCGTAATCGCGCGGCTGTGATATCAGAATAAGGACTGTGCATGAAAAAGGCTTTGTTGTTCACTGCGTTGGCAGCCGCTCTGTCGGTTACAGGTTTGGCTCAAGCTGCGGAAAAACTGGTGGTCGCCGCGACCCCGGTACCACACGCTGAAATCCTCGAGCTGATCAAACCGACCCTGGCCAAAGAAGGCGTGGACCTGGAAATCAAAGTCTTCACCGACTACGTGCAGCCAAACGTACAGGTCGACCAGAAGCGCCTGGACGCCAACTACTTCCAGACCCTGCCATACCTGAAAAACTTCAACGAAGGTAAAGGCACCCACCTGGAGACCGTCGTGGGTGTACACGTCGAGCCTTTCGGCGGTTACTCCAAGAAGGTCAAGAGCCTGTCGGAGCTCAAGGACGGCGCCACCGTGGCCATCCCGAACGAAGGCAGCAACAGCGGTCGCGCACTGCTGCTATTGCAGAAAGCTGGCCTGATCACCCTGAAAGATCCGAAAAACGCCCTGGCAACGCCGAAAGACATCGCCACCAACCCCAAGGGCCTGAAGTTCAAGGAACTGGAATCGGCCATGCTGCCACGCGTGCTCGACCAGGTCGACCTGGACATGATCAACACCAACTATGCACTGGAAGCTGGCCTGAACCCGGCCAAGGATGCTCTGGTCATCGAAGGCAGCGACTCGCCTTACGTGAACTACCTGGTGGCCCGTCCTGACAACAAGGACAGCGCCGCGATCCAGAAGTTGGCCAAGGCATTGACCAGCCCTGAGGTGAAGGCGTTCATCGAGAAGAAATACAATGGCGCGGTGCTGCCGGCGTTCTGATTCGCCAGCAACCGGTCATGCGGTTTCCCACGCCGACGGCTTTCATAGCGTCGGCGTTTTTGTGTTTTCAGGGTTGCGGTTGCGGTTGCGGTTGCAGGGCGCGGCGCAACGCCGCCAGCAGTTTGAGTAGGTCTTGAGGGTCGAGCTTGCGCAGGCTCTGTTGGCTATCCATCGTCATCATCCTTGAAGTTGATTGCAAAGCGTTGTGCTTACGACCCTTCGATAGCATTCGTGCAGAAAAGATCCCTGCCGGCACAATAAATTTCTACGGGTCAGTCCGGCCAATGCCAGGCGGGCTCATCCAGCATGCCCTGGCCGACAATCCTCGTTTGGCCCAGATGCTTCTCCAGCATAATCGAATTACAGCCCCGCGCCTGTTCCAGTGCAGCAATCAGCCGACCGGCATGGGATACCACCCACACCTGGCAATGCTGCGAAGCACGAACGATCAAGCGTGCCAGGGCCGGCAGCAGGTCGGGATGCAGGCTGGTTTCCGGTTCGTTCAACACCATCATGGTCGGTGGCCGAGGGGTCAGCAGGGCCGCAACCAACAGCAGAAAGCGCAGGGTGCCGTCAGAGAGTTCGGCGCCAGACAGTGGCCGTAACAGCCCCTGTTGATGAAACTCGACGCGAAATTGCCCGCCGGGCACGGCATCGATGGCCAACGTGGCACCGGGGAACGCGTCGCTGATGGTCTCATGCAAAGCCTGCGGGTTACCGATTTCGAGGATGGTCTGCAGGGCTGCTGCCAGATCGCGACCGTCGTGATGCAACACCGGTGTACGCGTACCGAGTTGCGAGCGCCGCGCTGGGGCATCGATGTCGGTACGGAAATGGTCATAGAAGCGCCAGCCGCGGATCTGTTCACGCAGGTGCAGCACTTCCGGCGAAGAGCGCAGATTGCCGACCTGATCGAACAGGCTGTCATGGCTGGGCACGTGTTGCGCCAGCACGTCCCAGTGGCGCCCTTCACGGGCGCGAACCATCGGCCCCTGGCGATCCACCAGCTGGCTGGCCGGGCGGTATACAGGGCCTGCCCAGATGCTTTCCTTCTTGATTTGCGGGTCCAGGGCGAACTTGGAGCGGGTCAGCTCCGGCAAGCCCAGGGCAATGGCGTAGCTGAAATCTTCACCACTGAAACCCAGGCGCAAGCGCTTGAGGCCCTGGCGTGGCCCACCCTGAATCGGTACTTCGCCGCGGCTCATGCGCCGGCTGATGGTTTCCGGGCCGGCCCAGAAGGTCGATTCCAGGCCGCCCTCTCGCGCCAGCGCATTGATGACGCCACCCTGGGCCGTTTCGGCGAGCAGGCGCAGGGCCTTGTACAGGTTGGACTTGCCGCTGCCATTGGCGCCGGTAATGACGTTGAGGCGCTGCAGGGGCATGACCAGTTGGTTGATGGAGCGGTAGTTGGCGACCGCCAGGGTCGTGAGCATAGGGCGTCCTTGCGTCGCAGTGGCATTGGCCGTTTAACGAAGTATAAGTGGCAGACGTCTGTATTGGGGTGGGCACAGTGGCAACCGTGTTCTACGCTAACAAACGCATTAATACTGAGCGGTACAGCACAAGCAAGGAGCCTGCATGGCTGTTAAACGATGGAAGTGTATCGTCGGCCTGGGGGTTTTGGCCGTGCTCGTCGGATGTGACCAGCAAAAGCCTACCGAGCCGCAACGTCCCCGGGTGAGCGTACAACAGGTCAAGGCAGCAGACTTTGCCGCAATCGTGTCACTGACCGGCGATATCCAGGCGCGGATACAGTCCGACCTGTCGTTTCGGGTCGGCGGCAAGATCATTTCCCGCTCGGTCGATGTCGGCGACCGGGTCACCGCCAAACAAGTGCTCGCACGGCTTGACCCCAAGGACCTGCAGGCCAATGTCGACTCCGCCGCCGCCGCGGTGTTTGCCGAACAGGCGCGGGTCAAGCAGGCCAGCGCAGACTTCGAGCGTCAGCTGAAACTGCTGCCCAAGGGTTATACCAGCCAGAGTGAATTCGATTCCGCCCAGGCCAACCTGCGCAGCAACGAGAGCGCACTACGCGCAGCTCAGGCGCAGTTGGCCAATGCCCGCGACCAACTGGGTTATACCGCGTTGGTCGCCGATGCCCCCGGTGTCATCACCGCGCGGCAAGCCGAAGTCGGCCAGGTCGTGCAAGCGACGATGCCAATCTACTCCATGGCGCGTGACGGTGAGCGCGATGCGGTGTTCAACGTTTATGAGTCGGTCCTGATCGGTGCCCGCAGGGATCAACCGGTCACGGTCAGCCTGATCGAAAACCCGGATATCAAGGCCCCCGGAAAAATTCGCGAAGTGACCCCAGTGGTTTCGGCCGACACCAGTACGGTGCAGGTCAAGGTGGCCCTGAGCGACGTGCCGGAGGGGATGGAGCTTGGCGCGGTCGTCAGCGCCTCCGGGGAAATCCAGAAGGGCGAGATCAGTATCGACCTGCCTTGGTCGGCATTGACCAAAGGCCTGGACGAGCCTGCCGTATGGGTAGTTGATTCTGATAACAAAGTGAGCTTGCGCTCAGTACAGGTACTTCGCTACCTGACCGGTCGCGTCATTCTCAAGGATGGTCTCAAGGACGGGGAAAAGGTTGTGGTTGCAGGTGGACAGTTGTTGCATCCGGGTATGCAGATAGAGATTGCTAATGAAAGCAAGGATGGGTTCGCACCATGAGGCATGTACCGATGCTTGCACTGTGCGGCCTTGTGCTCGCAGGTTGTTCCAAGGAAGAGGCGCCTGCCGAGCCGGTACGGCCGGTGTTGTACGTGGCGGCCAAGCAGCAGAGTCAGGAGCAGTTGGGGCGTTTTGCCGGGAGTATCCAGGCGCGCTACGAAAGCATCCTCGGCTTTCGCGTTTCCGGGCGTATTGCCCAGCGTTATGTCGATGTCGGCACCGAGGTCGACAAGGGCACATTGCTGGCGTCCCTTGACCCCATCGACCAGCAGAACCAATTGCGCGCGGCCCAGGGTGACTTGGCCAAGGTCCAGGCCCAGTTGATCAATGCCCGGGCCAATGCGCGGCGCCAGCAGCAGTTGTTTGATCGAGGCGTTGGCGCACAGGCACAACTGGATGCGGCACGGACCGATCTGAGCACTACCCAGGCATCGGTGGAGCAGGCCGAGGCGGCTGTCAGGCAGGCCCGAGATCAGCTCAGCTACATTGAACTGCGCAATGACCATGCCGCTGTCGTCACGCTCTGGCATGCCGAGGCGGGCGAGGTGGTCAGTGCCGGTCAAGGTGTGGTAACCCTGGCGCGACCCGACGTCAAAGAGGCGGTGATCGATCTGCCTACAACCTTGGCTGAACAATTAACGGACAACCTCGAGTTCCGAGTGGCGGCCCAGCTCGACCCGAGCATCAATGCCAAGGCAACCCTGCGCGAGATCGAACCGCAGGCCGAAAGCACCACACGCACACGCCGGGCGCGCTTGACCCTGGCCACTACGCCGGAAGGCTTTCGCCTGGGGACCGCTATCGGCGTGACGCTCAGCTCGGCGATCGAACCGCGCACGGAATTGCCCCTCACCGCCTTGCTGGAGCGCGACCACGAGGTCAGGGTCTGGGTGATCGACAAGGCCTCGAAGACGGTCGCGTCGCGTCAGGTCAAGGTCGCCAGCCGGGGGTCGGACAATGCGGTGCTGATGTCGGGTATCAAGCCCGGTGAGCTGGTGGTTACCGCCGGTGTAAACAGCCTCAAAGAGGGGCAGAAGGTTAAAGTCGACGAGGAAGTCACGAAATGAACGGAGGCTTTAACCTGTCCGAATGGGCACTCAAGCACCAATCCTTTGTCTGGTACCTGATGTTCGTCGGGTTGTTGATGGGGGTGTTCTCCTACTTCAACCTGGGCCGTGAGGAAGACCCATCCTTCGCCATCAAGACCATGGTTATCCAGACCACCTGGCCGGGGGCGACCCAGGAAGAAACCCTGGATCAGATCACCGACCGCATCGAGAAAAAGCTCGAGGAGCTGGATTCGCTCGACTATGTGAAAAGCTATACCCGCCCGGGCGAATCGACGGTGTACGTGAACCTGCTCGATACCACCAAGGCCGAGGACATCCCGCAAATCTGGTACCAGGTGCGCAAGAAGATCCAGGACATTCGCGGGCAGTTCCCGCCAGGTATCCAGGGTCCTGGGTTCAACGACGAGTTCGGTGATGTGTTCGGCTCGATCTACGCGTTCACCGCCGACGGCCTGACCATGCGCCAACTGCGCGACTATGTGGAGCAAGTGCGCGCCGAGATTCGCGAGGTGCCCAACCTGGGCAAGATCGAGATGATCGGCCAGCAGGACGAAGTGATCTACCTCAACTTCTCCACGCGCAAACTGGCAGCCCTGGGCCTGGACCAACGACAAGTGCTGCAAAGCCTGCAGGCCCAGAACACGGTGACACCCGCTGGGGTGATCGAAGCCGGGCCTGAACGGATTTCGGTGCGCACTTCCGGGCAGTTCGCCTCGGAGAAGGACCTGGAAAAGGTCAACCTGCGGGTCAACGACCGTTTCTACCGGCTGGCCGATGTGGTTGATATCAGCCGCGGTTATGTCGACCCTGCTTCACCGATGTTCCGCTTCAATGGCCAACCGGCCATCGGCCTGGGCATTGCGATGAAGGCCGGTGGCAATATCCAGGCATTCGGCAACGCCCTGCACGGGAAGATGGAGAGCCTGACCGCCGACTTGCCCATGGGCGTCGGCGTGCATATCGTCTCGGACCAGGCGGTGGTGGTCGAAGAGGCGGTCGGTGGTTTCACCAGTGCGCTGTTCGAAGCCGTGATCATCGTGCTGGTGGTGAGCTTCATCAGCCTTGGTGTGCGCGCCGGCCTGGTGGTGGCGTGCTCGATTCCGCTGGTGCTGGCGATGGTCTTCGTGTTCATGGAGTACAGCGGCATCACCATGCAGCGGATCTCCCTCGGTGCACTGATCATCGCCCTGGGCCTGCTGGTAGACGATGCCATGATCACGGTAGAGATGATGGTCACGCGCCTGGAAATGGGCGAAAGCAAGGAGCAGGCAGCTACGTTCGCCTATACCTCGACGGCATTCCCGATGCTCACCGGTACCCTGGTGACGGTAGCCGGTTTCGTGCCCATCGGCCTCAATGCCAGTTCCGCCGGGGAATACACCTTCACCCTGTTCGCGGTGATTGCCGTGGCCATGATCGTTTCATGGATCGTGGCGGTGCTGTTTGCCCCGGTGCTTGGCGTGCATATCCTGAGCAAGGACGTTAAACCCCACGCCGAAGAGCCCGGGCGCATCGGCAAGGCCTTCAACAATGGATTGCTCTGGTGCATGCGCAATGCCTGGACCGCCATTATCCTCACCGTCCTGTTGTTTGCCTTGGCGGTGTTCTCCATGCGCTTTGTGCAGAACCAGTTCTTCCCGGCATCGGACCGCCCGGAAATCCTCGTGGACCTGAACCTGCCGCAGAACGCTTCGCTCGATGAGACCCGCAAGGCGGTCGACCGTTTGGAGGCAACGCTCAAGAACGACCCGGAAATCGTGCGCTGGAGCAGCTACATCGGCCAGGGTGCAATCCGCTTCTACCTGCCGCTGGACGTTCAACTGCAAAACCCCTACTACGCACAACTGGTGATCGTCACCAAGGGGTTCGAGGAACGTGAAGCCTTGAGTGCACGCCTGCGCCAACGCCTGCGCGATGACTTCGTCGGTATCGGCAGCTTTGTCCAGGCCCTGGAAATGGGGCCACCGGTTGGCCGGCCGATCCAATACCGGGTCAGCGGCCCGGACATCGACCAGGTACGCAAGCACGCGATCGATCTGGCCACCTTGCTCGACAAGAACGAGCACATCGGCGAGATGATCTACGACTGGAACGAGCCGGGCAAAGTGCTGCGCATCGACATCGCCCAGGACAAGGCGCGCCAGTTGGGCCTGTCTTCCGAGGACGTGGCCCAGCTGATGAACAGCATCGTCAGTGGCGCGGCCGTCACCCAGGTGCACGACCATATCTACCTGATCAATGTGGTCGGCCGGGCCGTCGACAGCGAGCGTGGTACGCCGGAAACCCTGCAAAACCTGCAGATCGTCACGCCAAGTGGCATCTCGATACCGCTGCTGTCGTTCGCCACTGTGCGCTATGAGCTGGAACAGCCCTTGGTGTGGCGTCGTGATCGCAAGCCGACCATTACCATCAAGGCCGGTGTGCGCGACGCGATTCAGCCCACGGACCTTGTGCGGTTGCTCAAGCCTGAGATCGATCAGTTCAACGCCGACCTGCCGCCGGGTTATAGCGTCGCCACGGGCGGTACCGTAGAGTCCAGCGGCAAGGCCCAAGGGCCGATTGCCAAGGTCGTACCCTTGATGCTGTTTTTGATGGCGACGTTCCTGATGATCCAGCTGCACAGCGTGCAGAAGCTGTTTTTGGTGGCGAGTGTCGCGCCATTGGGCTTGATCGGCGTGGTGCTGGCGCTGATACCGACGGGAACGCCAATGGGCTTCGTGGCGATCCTGGGGATTCTGGCGCTGATCGGTATCATCATCCGCAACTCGGTGATCCTGGTGACCCAGATCGATGCCTACGAAAAAAGTGGTTTCGTGCCCTGGGACGCGGTGGTGCAGGCCACCGAACACCGGCGCCGGCCGATTCTGTTGACGGCGGCGGCTGCCAGCATGGGCATGATCCCCATTGCCCGGGAAGTGTTCTGGGGGCCGATGGCTTACGCCATGATCGGCGGGATCATCAGTGCGACCTTGCTGACGTTGCTGTTTTTGCCGGCGCTTTATGTGGCTTGGTACAAGATCAAGGAGCCGGCTAAACAGAGCGTGTAGCCCTCACCCTTCACCCCTCACCCCAACCCTCTCCCCTTTGGGGGAGAGGGCGGGGGTGAGGGGGCCTTCAGGTCTTGCGCCAAACACTCGCCAACCAAGGCTGCTGCTCCCGCGGCAGCCCCGTCGGCCGGTAGTAATGTTCGATCTCCACAAACCCCGCCGCCGTCAGCAAGCGCTGCCAGTTCGCAAGGTCGTAGTACGTCCCATACCGATTGCCATTCCAGCCCTCCTGGTTCTCCCCGCGCGGGTTGGAGCTGAACAGCACACCGCCGGGCTTGAGCGTGGCATGCAGCTGGCGCAACACCCGTGGCAGTTCCTGGCTAGGTATGTGGAACAGCACGGCATTGGCGAAAATCCCGTCGAAGCGCGCGTCGGGCAGGTCCAGCTTGAGAAAGTCCTGTTGCCAGACTTCGCAGCCACTGTCGGCGCGGGCCATCTCGGCGAAGCGCTCGGCGCCGTCCAGGCCGGTGGCGATATGGCCCAGTTGGGTGAAGGTTTTCAGGTCGCGGCCCGGCCCGCAGCCGAAGTCGAGGACCTGGAATGGCGGCGTGCCCTGGATATTTCTCAACAGCGCATCGATGTTCTGGCTGACATCGTGGTCGCGCGTGCCGGCCCGGAAGTCTTCGGCGCTGTGGTTGTAATGGGCGAGGGTGGTCGCGCTGATCTGATGGAGGTCGTCAGGATCTAGGGTCATCGCGGGGCTGCCGATAAAGGAAGTCCCACGACTATACCTCAACGCTTGTTAAGTGCCTTGGCCAGGCGATCGCCGCTCAATTGGATCAACGCCACCAACACCACCAGCAGTACGATCACGGTCAGCATGACCTGGCTGTCGAAGCGCTGGTAACCGTAGCGGTAAGCAATGTCGCCCAGCCCTCCGGCCCCGATGGCGCCGGCCATGGCCGAGGAGTTGATCATGGTCACCAGGGTGATGGTGAAGCCGCCGACGATCCCGGGTAACGCTTCGGGCAACAGCACGTGCCATACGATGTGCCAGCGCTGGCAACCCATGGCCTGTGCGGCTTCGATCAGGCCATGGTCGACTTCGCGCAGGCTCACTTCGGCAATGCGAGCGAAAAACGGTGTTGCGGCGATGGTCAACGGCACCACGGCGGCCCAGACGCCGTAGGTGGTGCCGACGATCAGGCGAGTGAAGGGGATCAATGCCACCATCAGGATCAGGAAGGGGATCGAACGGAACAAGTTGACGAAGGCCCCAAGGGCCCGGTTCAGGGCAGGCGCCTCGAAAATGCCACCCTTGTCGCTGGTGACCAGAATGACCGCCAGCGGTATACCCAACACCAGGGCAATCAACGACGAGACACCGACCATCAGGAAGGTATCGATTACACCCTGCAATAAGCGATCAAACCACATAGCCGAGTACCTCCACTTGCTGTGCCCAAATCCGAGCGCGGTTGATCAAGGTGTCGCGGTCGTGGGGGGAATTGGCCACACTGACCAGCAGTTGCCCCAATGCCCGCCCCTGGATGCGTTCGATACCGCCTTGCAGCAGGCTCACCTGGCCGCCCAGGGCAGTGAACAACGCCGAAAGCTCGGGGGCTTGGTGTTCATCCCCGACGATGCGCAAGCGCAGTACCAGGGCAGCGCTCGGGCTGGCAGGGTGTGGCTGCAGGCGTGCCTGCAGTTCTTGCGGCAAGCCGTGTTGCAGCGGTGCGAGCAAGGTCTGGGTCACGTCGTGGCGGGGATTGCCGAACACCTGCCAGACCGGGCCCTGCTCGACGATACGGCCCCGTTCGAGCACCACCACCCGGTCGCAGATATCACGAATCACCGCCATCTCATGGGTGATGAGGATGACGGTCAGGCCCAGTCGCTGGTTGATCTCCTTGAGCAGGCCGAGGATCGACTCGGTGGTCTCTGGGTCCAGCGCCGAGGTGGCTTCGTCGCACAGCAGTATTTCCGGGTCGTGTACCAGCGCGCGGGCAATGCCCACGCGCTGTTTTTGGCCGCCGGACAGTTGCGCCGGGTAGGCGTCGTGCTTGTCTTGCAAGCCCACCAGCTCCAGTAACTCCGTCACCTTGTGCAAGCGCAGGGCCTTGCCGACGCCTGCGACTTTCAAAGGCAACTCCACGTTCTGCCAGACCGTCTTGGCCGACATCAGGTTGAAGTGCTGGAAGATCATGCCGATGCGCCGGCGCAGTGCGACCAGGCGATCCTGATTGAACGGGCCAATATCCACCTGATCGATCAACACCCGGCCGATGCTGGGTTGCTCAAGGCGATTGATGGTGCGGATCAGCGACGATTTGCCCGCACCGCTGCGGCCGATGATGCCGAAGATCTCGCCACGCTGGATGGCCAGGTCGATGCCTTCCAGGGCGGCCACCGGGCCTTGTTGGCCGAGGTAGGTCTTGCCCAGGCCGATAAAGCGTACGTGGGCGTTGTTCAGCTCCGGGTGCAACGAGGCCAGTTGCCCTGGGGGAGGTGGCGGATCGTCCTGCAGGCGCTTGAGGTTGGTCTTGCTCATCTCAGCTCTCCCAGCCCGGTTGGTAGAGCTTGCCGTGGGCCTGATCGAGGGCGGCGCGGACTTTCGGCGAATGCTGGTAGATGTCGATGAATTTGGCCAGGCGCGGGTCGTTCTTGCTCTGGGGCTTGATCACGAACTGAATGACGTATTCCTTGTGGTCCAGGCCATCGAACAGCAGTGCGGAGCCGGCATCGAAAGTCTTGGCCAGGCGGATGTAGGCCGGATAGCCCTGGACCAGGTCGGCGTCATCATAGGCACGCACCAGCTGCACGGCTTCGACTTGCAGGATCTTGAGGTTTTTCGGGTTGGCGATAATGTCTTCTTCGGTGGCCTTGTAGCCGACGCCGGGCTTGAGGGTGATCAAGCCAGCCTTGGCCAGCAGTTGCAGGCCACGCCCGCTGTTGATCGGGTCGTTGGCAATGGCGACGCTGGCGCCATTGGGCAGTTGCTCAACGCTTTTGTATTTTTTGGAATAGAGGCCGACGTTGTTGATGATGCCTGGCGCATAGGGCACCAGGTCGAAACCGGCGGCGGCCATGGCGTTTTCCAGGAAGGGAATGTGCTGGAAGTAGTTCACGTCGATATCGCCGCTGGCGAGGCTGACGTTGGGGGCGATCCAGTCGCTGAACTCGATCAGTTCCACCTTCAGGCCTTGCTTGTCAGCCTCGGCGACAGCGGCTTCAAGGGGGATGGCGAAGGCGGAGGTGGTGCCGATTTTCAGGGCATCTGCTGCGTGTGCACCGATGGCGAACAGGCCGATGGCCAGGGTAAGAAGGCTTTGTTTGAGCATTGGGTGTACTCCAGTCGGTATGGGATGTTGGGTGTTACGACCGCTGTGCGGTCGGACGCAGCCTTCGGCAGCTGCTACGAAAGTTCTGCCGTCGCAGGTGCCGTCAGGCTGCGTCGTCGATAACGCGCGCCGACATGCTCGTCGGGCAAATGCGCTTCCCCTTGGAACAGCTTTTCGCGCAGGCTCCCACCGGCGTATTCGGTCTTGTACGAGCCGCGCCGCTGCAACTCGGGAATCACCAGGTCGATAAAGTCCACATAGCTTTCCGGTGTAACGGTGCGGGTCAGGTTGAAACCGTCCAGCCCGGTTTCGGCTATCCAGGCTTCCAGCTCGTCGGCCACTTGCACGGGTGAGCCGACCAGGGTGATGTAGCGCCCGCCAAGGGCGTGCTGGTCGAGCAACTTGCGCCGGGTCCAGTCGTTGTTCTGCAGGGCCTTGGTCGCCGACTGAATGGCATTGCCGTTCACGTACTGGATCGGCTCGTCCAGGCCGTATTCGGCGAAGTCGATGCCGGTGGAGCTGGAGAAGTGGGCGACCCCGGCTTCAGCGCTGGCGTAACGCAGGTACTCGGCATGTTTTTCCCGGGCCAGTTGTTCGGTCTCGGCGACGATCACACTGATGCCCATGAACACCTTGATGGCGTCTGCGTCTCGACCAGCCGCCACAGCGCTGGCGCGAACCTTGTCGACCTGGGCGCGGGTTGCAGCCTTGCTCTGGCCGCTGATGAACACACACTCGGCATGCTCGCCTGCGAACACCAGCCCCCGCTCGGAACTGCCAGCCTGGAACAGTACCGGCGTACGTTGCGGCGAAGGCTCGCACAGGTGATAGCCTTCGACCTGGTAGAACTCGCCCTGGTGCCTGACTTTGTGCACCTTGTCCGGCCGGGCATAGATCCGTTGCTGCGGGTCGTTGACCACGGCGTCGTTTTCCCAGCTGCCTTCCCAGAGTTTGTAGAGCACTTGCAGGTATTCGTCAGCCTGGTCGTAGCGACGGTCATGCTCGGGTTGCTCCGCAAGGCCCATGGCCTTGGCGGCGCTGTCCAGGTAACCGGTGACAATGTTCCAGCCGACCCGGCCGCGGCTCAGGTGGTCGAGGGTCGACATGCGTCGGGCGAACAGGTAAGGCGGCTCGTAGGTCAGGTTGGCGGTGAGGCCGAAGCCCAGGTGCCGGGTTGCTGCGGCCATGGCCGAAACCAGCAACAGCGGGTCGTTGACCGGCAGCTGGATCGACTCCTTGAGCGGTACTTCCACCGAGTTTTGGTAAACGTCGTAGACCCCGACGATGTCGGCGATAAACAGCCCGTCGAACAGCCCGCGCTCGAGCAGGCGGGCCAGGTCGGTCCAGTATTCGAGGGTCTTGTACTGGGTCGAGGTGTCGCGTGGGTGTGTCCACAGTCCGTGGTTGATGTGCCCGACGCAGTTCATGTTGAAGGCATTGAGCAGGATCTGTTTCTTCGCCATCAGATGGTCCCCCGCAATGGTGGGTTTTCATCGTTGAGGTAGTAGTTGCCGATGGCGTGGTACTTCCAGCGCACCGGGTCATGCAAGGTGTGAGTACGCGCATTGCGCCAATGCCGGTCCAGGCCGTGCTCGGCCAGGGTGGCCTGGCTGCCTGCCAGTTCGAACAGGGTGCTGCCGGCGGCGAGGGACATCTCGGTGCTGATGGCGCGGGCTTCGGCTACGGCAATGGAGGCCGCTGCAACGGTTTCGGCGGTGGGCTGCGCTTGCGCCTGGTCAAGGAGCTCGCCTGCGCGCTCAAGCAGAGCTTCGGCGGCATGCAGGCGAATGGCGAGCTGGCCGAAGGTCTTGAGTGACAACGGATCATCGACTGCCTTTTCGACACCAGAATCGATCCATGGGCGTGTTCGCGTACGCACGAACTGCAGGGCATCTTCATAGGCTGCACGGGCAATGCCGGTGTCGATGGCCGCGTGCAGGATCTGTGCGAGCGGGCCGACCGTGGTGGGGCGCTCGAAGGCCGATTGGAAGGGCACCACATCGTCGGCGGCAACGGCGACGTTATCGAATTCAACCGAGCCGCTGCCCGTGGTGCGTTGGCCGAAGCCGCTCCAGTCGTCGATGACATTCAGGCCCGGGGTTGCAGCGTTGACGAAGGCCAGCTGTTGCACGCCTTGCTCGTCGATGACTGAGGTGGGGATGCGTTGCGCGTACAGCGCGCCGGTTGCGTAGAACTTACGACCGTTGATGCGAAAGCCTTCGCCGTCGCGGGTCAATGAAGTGGTGCGGTCCTGAGCGGTCTTGGTGCCCAACTCCGCCAGGGCGTTGCCGAAGCGACGGCCTGCCAGCACTTCAGCGTACAGGCGGCGTTGTTGTTGCTCGCTGCCGTTGACGCGCAGCACTTCCAGTGCATAGAAATGGTTCTGCGGGATCTGCCCCAGGGAGGCATCGGCCTGGGCGATCAGGCTGATGACACGGGCCAGGGTGACGTTGGAAACGCCAGCGCCACCGAAGGCTTTCGGCACGCTGATACCCCAGAGGCCCGAGCGCGAGAACAGCGCCAGTTCGGCATGGGGCAAGCGCCGTTCGCGGTCGCGCAGGGCGCTGTCGTTGCGCAGGATTGCGGCCAGTTCGCTGGCCACGGTCAAAGCGTGGGCATCACTCTCGATGACCGTCACGGGATCGTGCGGTTGCGGCAAAAAGCTCATAGGGGGCTCCAGAGGTCTGGTCAAATCCAGGAATGCCGGGCAGGCAAGGTACCGTTGAGGTGGTAGGCGCCAACCGCGTGGTACTTCCAGCGCACCGGGTCATGCAGGGTGTGCACGCGTGCGTTGCGCCAATGCCGATCCAGGTTGAACTCGGCAAGGCTGGCGCGGCTGCCGGCCAACTCGAAAAGCTTCTCGCCAGCCAGCAACGAGATTTCGGTGGTGAGCACTTTGGCTTCGGCCACGGCGATGGAGGCACGAGCTGCGGCGCTGTCATCGACCGGTGCGGCACTGACTTCGTCCAGCACCTGCCCGGCTTTGCGCAACAAGGCTTGGGCGGCGTGCAGCTCAAGCTTGAGGCGGCCGATGTCGGCGATCACATAGGGGTCGTCGCTATTGCGCTCGACCTTGGCATCGATCCAGGGCCGGGAACGCTGCCGTACGAATTCGATGCAATCGTCGATGGCAGCCTCGGCAATACCGGCGTCAATGGCCGCCTGGATCAGTTGTGAGACGGCGCCCTGGATATTCGGTGATTCAGCTTGCCGCCAGTTATCGACCACCAGGCTTGTATCGACATGGACGTTGTCCAGCAGCACAGTGCCGCTGGCAGTGGTGCGCTGGCCAAAGCCGGACCAGTCATCGACGATGCGCAAGCCCGGGCTGCCCCGGCGTACGAAGGCCATGACTTGCCGGCCTTCGTCGTTGATGGCCTTGACCGCTACCCAATGAGCGAACAGTGCACCGGTGGAGTAGAACTTCTGCCCGTTGATGACCAGGCCATCGGCTGTTTGGGTAATGCGCGCCTTGAGGGTCAGGGTGTCTTTGCTGCCGCGTTCGGGGCCGGCATTGCCAATGCGCCAGCCCGCCAGGACAGAAGCGAACAGTTGCTCCTTCTGCTGCTCGCTGGCGACGTCCTGGAGCAATTGCAGGATGCCGAACTGGTTCTGTGGGATTTGCCCCAGGGCAGGGTCGGCAGTCGAGATGATGCGGAATACTTCAGCCAGGGTTGCGAATGAAACCTGCGGGCCGCCGTAGCGCCTTGGAATGGTAATGCTGCCCAGGCCGCTGCGTGTAAACAACTCTATTTCGGCCCACGGCAATTTGCGTTGGCAGTCCCGGCGCGCCGCTTGTAGCCGCGCGACTTCGGCCAACTCGACAGCTGCCTGCAGGGCTTGGGCATCGTCGCGCAAGACCTTGGCAGGCAACAGCAAGGGGGCTTGGTCCAGATCACTCTGGAATTTGGAATCTGCGAGATTGGACATCAGTACCGCTCCTTGGCTGCACTCGATGCCCTGGCGTTATGCACTGGGGGGATAGTGTTCCTGACCATACCTTCCTCACGACTAATGGAGCGCTGCTTACTGGCAGCGATGACAAATGCGGTGGTCCGGTGGTCCGGTCTATATACCCTAAACTTACTTAAAAAATTTATAAACTAACTTTTAGGAATATAAATAGAAGCGCTCAAGCAGGATGTCGATCGAGCCCGAAAACCCTGAGGTTGAGCGGCGGCGACCATCGCGAGCTGTTACCAACACAGTCGATGATGCAGTAGCTGATCTCCAGGTGATCATCCTCGCCGGCCTCGACAATGGCCGTGGCCGGGACCCTGCCTTGGATGGGTTTGCCGATGTTTGCTGCCTTCACCACAGGCAAGTCCAGGCGCACGTCACCCCAGCGCAGGGTTATTTCGTCCTCAGGGGCCATGTTCAGGTAGGGCTCGATGGTGAAGGGAATGCCGCTGCTGATTTGCCGAGCGCAGATGCCGTGTTCAAGCAATTTTCGGGGCAGGATGACTGGGGCAAGCGCCTGGTTTTCCTCTTCATCGCAAAGCAGGGGTGGACCGCCGGGGCAGTCGAGTTTTATCCGCACCGGCAAAGCACCGGAGCGACGAGGGCTGTGGCCGGTTTGCAGCCAGCGGTAGTGGATGCGCGCGCGATTGTTGTCGGGGAAGCTTTCCGGAACGCTGAGAAATACCGGGTGGCCCAATTCTGCTGGTGCAAGCGGGTGTGAAGTGACGTAGCAATCGTTCCAGAACAATTCCAGCAGGTCGCCTGCCGCCATGCCCGGTACGGGGTCGATCCGAATGAGCAGGTTGGCGGCGGCATGAAGGCCAATGCCTCGGTGCATGTTATGGGCAAGCGAGGGTGGCGGCAGTACGTAGTCCTTGTGCGCATGTGTCATCTTCTTTCTCTCTTGGCTAGTCGATGCTGTTTCCCCGAAGCCGCTGGTTACAGTCACTCGCAGCGCCATTGAATTAATCGCGTACCGATAACTGAAAGCTGGCCGGTTGTGTGTGTAAGTTGTCTCGGTTGAGTTAGATAGATTTTGCGGGGAAGTCTGTCAAGAGAAGAGGGGTGAGTTTTTTATAATTATGGCCTGTTCGGAATGATCCTACGTCAATTGTTCGATTGGATGATTTGGAAGTTCCAGTTAATACCAAAATCGTGAGTACTGATGCGCGCTTGGATGCTCTGGAGATGCTGTTCTGCCTGTGCTCTGGCGTTCAGGTCAGATTCAGGTTCGAGCGGTGGTGGCACACCGCTGGTGGTAACTTTGTAGCGGCAAAATTAACAATATATAGGTATGGGCGGCATCAATATATGATGGGTATTGACGTGATGTTTGTAGTTGGGGTGGTAGGTAATTATTCCTCGTTGATTGTTGTAGCGCAAATGTCGACAGTGATGACGCTGTTAAAGGTGCGGAGACAGCATTAATGTTTCAGTTGTTCGAGTTAATGAACTTGCTGAGGAATTGCCGGGTACGTTCGTGCTGTGGGTTGGCGAAAAGCGCCTTGGCTTCGCCCTGTTCCACGATCACGCCCTTGTCGAAAAAAATCACCCGGTTGGCCACATCGCGAGCAAAGCTCATTTCATGGGTCACGATGACCATGGTGCGATGCTCCTCGGCGAGGCTGCGGATAGTCGCCAACACTTCGCCGACCAGTTCGGGGTCAAGCGCCGAGGTCGGTTCGTCGAAGAGAATCACTTGCGGCTCCATGGCCAGCGCCCTGGCGATCGCCACGCGCTGTTGCTGGCCACCGGACAACCGGCGCGGATAGGCATCTTCCTTGCCCGCCAGGCCAACCTTGGCCAGGAGTTTGCGTCCCAGGGCCAAGGCATCGTTGCGGGGTGTCTTTTTCACCACCAGCGGGCCTTCGATGACATTCTCCAGGGCGGTGCGATGAGGGAACAGGTTGAAGTTCTGGAACACGAAGCCGACCTGCTGGCGCAATCGTCGGACCAACCCTTGTTGCTGACTCAGTGGGCGGCTGCCATCGATTTCGATGTCACCCATGCGGATCCGGCCACTGGTGGGGATTTCAAGGAAGTTCAGGCAACGCAAAAAGGTCGTCTTGCCCGAGCCACTGGGGCCGATGATCGCAATCACTTCGCCGGCCTCCACACGTAAGTCGATGCCGCTGAGGACCGTCTGGCCATTGAATTCCTTGGTGAGCTTTTCTACCACGATCATGCTGTCACAACTCCACGTCGTGCCGGTTGACCCGCGCTTCCAGGCGGTTTTGCAAATGCGCGAGCACACTGGCCAGTACCCAGTAGATCAAGGCGGCGGCAAGGTACATGGTGAAAATCTCGAAGGTCCGGGCCGTGATCAATTGCGCCTGGCGGAACAGCTCGGGCACCTGGATGGTGGCAGCCAATGCCGTGTCTTTGACCAGCGAAATGAAACTGTTGCCCAGGGGCGGCAGGGCCGTACGTGCGGCCTGGGGCAAGATCGCCCGGCGCAGGGTCTGGGCCCGGGTCATGCCGATACTGGCGGCGGCTTCCCATTGGCCACGATCGATCGAGCTGATGGCGGCGCGCAGGATTTCACAGGCATAGGCCGCCATGTTCAGCGAGAAGCCGATCAAGGCCGCGGGCAGTGGGTCGAGCTCAAGGCCCAATTGCGGCAAGCCGTAGTAGATCACGAACAATTGGACCAGCAACGGCGTGCCGCGAAAGAACGACACGTAGACCCGTGCAATCGAACGCAGCAGCCAAAAACGCGACAGGCGCATCAGCGCCAGCCCGAAACCCATCAGCAAGCCGAAGAACATGCCCCCGAGGCTGAGGATGACCGTGTAATACGCGCCCTTGAGTAGAAAGGGCGCGGAGTCCAGCGCAAGCTGCAGGCTTTCTTCGATCATTGCGTGACGTCAGCGTTGAAGTACTTTTCAGAAAGCTTCTTCAAGGTACCGTCGGCGCGCAGTTTCTCGATGGCCTGGTTGATCGCAGCCAGCAGCTCGGGTTCGCCCTTGCGCAAGGCGATGCCGGCTTCCTGGCGGGAGAAGGCTTCGCCGGAAACGGCGGTGTCCTTGGCCTTGGCAACCAGTTCGAGGGCGGCCAGGCGGTCGACCAGGATGGCGTCGATGCGGCCGACGCGCAGGTCCTGGTACTTGGTCGGGTCATCGTCATAAGTCTTGATGATGGCTTGCGGCACGTTGTCCTTGAGCCACTGCTCGTAGTTGGTGCCCAGGCCTACGCCGACCTTCTTGCCGGCCAGGTCGGCAGCGGTCTTGATGGTGCCTTCGTTCTTTTTCAGGGTCAGGGCCTGGATGCCGGAAATGGTGTAGGGCGTGGAGAAGTCATATTTCTTCTTGCGCTCCTCGGAGATGGTCACCTGGTTGATCACTACATCCAGGCGCTTGGATTCCAGCGCAGCGAGGATGCCATCCCATTTGGTTGGTTGCAGCTTGGCCTTGACGCCCAGTTCCTTTGCCAGCGCTTCGGAAAAGTCCACTTCGAAACCCGATAGCTTGCCGTCGGCATCGACGAAACTGAATGGCGGGTAGGTGCCTTCCAGGCCGACGTTGATGACGCCCTTGTCCTTGATCTGCTGGAGTTGTTCACCGGCGACGGCCTGACCGAGCAGGCTGGCGCCGAGCATCAGACCCAGGCTGGCAGAGAGGAGGTGTTTACCGAATGCGGAAATTCTCATGAAATGCCCCAGTGTTGTTGTTGAAGGTCAGGCGGCAAGAGTATCGATGGCTTCATATAGTGGAAAATAATAAAAATTACTTTCCATATATCCTTCGGCGCTTAAAAACTGCGCCAGTATCACTCCACCCAGACATCAGGGTAGGCGAATAATGCCGGGGCCCCACCGGTGTGCAGAAAAATCAGTGGGCCATCGTCAAAGCGCTGTCGGCCGATACCATCGAGCAGGCCCGCCATGGCTTTGCCGGTGTATACCGGGTCGAGCAACAAGCCTTCCTGGCTGGCGAGCAACCTGATGGCGGCCAGGGTCCCTGCATTGGGCTCGCCGTAGCGCGGACCGAAATACTCATCCCACAGCTCGATCTTGAAATGCGTGGGCAGGGTTACGCCAAGCAAATCGGCGGTGCTTTGCGCCAGGCCTTCGACTTTCGGGCGCTGGTCGGCCTCGCTGCGCGATACCGTCACACCGATTACCGGCAGTCTGGGCAGCGCTTCGCTCAAGGCCAAGGCCAGACCGCTGTGGGTGCCGGCGCTGCCCGAGGGCAGGATCACGGCAGCGAAGTCCAGGCCGGTCTGTTTGATTTGCGCGGCCAGTTCGATGCCGGCGCGCACGTAACCCAAGGCTCCCAGTGCATTGGAGCCGCCGATGGGCACCAGGTACGGTTTCTTGCCGCTGGCGCGCAGGCGTGTGGCGAGGGCTTGCAATTGATCGTCGGCGTTATCCAGGTTGGCCACCAGTTCGACCTTGGCGTCGAACAGGTCAAGCAGCAGGCGATTGCCATTGTGCAGGTAATTGCTTTGGGTAGTGCCGGTGGGGTTTTCCAGCAGGGCGACACAGCCAAGGCCGAGCTTGGCGGCCAGGGCGGCGGTCTGGCGTACATGGTTGGACTGGATGGCGCCGGCAGTGATCAGGGTATCGGCACCTTGGGCCAAGGCATCGGCCGCCAGGTACTCGAGCTTGCGCAATTTGTTGCCGCCCATGGCCAGTGGCGTGGTGTCGTCGCGCTTGACGTAGATGTCGCGCCCGGCCCATGCGGACAGGCGTTCGAGTTTCTCCAGTGCGGTCGGGTTACCCAGTAAATCCAGGCGATTGAAACGAGCGAGCTGTCGTTTGATCATGGGATTTCAACTGTAGGAAAAGTCTCGACTATAGGCAGCCAACGAGCACCGGGCAATATCCTTGGGCATCTCGGTTTATGTCTTGAAGTCGGGTGGGATGTTGAATCCGTTATTTTTTGCCTGGGCCGCTTTTGCCGTAAAGTGGGCGCCGAAAGGGCGGCCATTATTCCGCGCCGCCGACCATCGAGCATGCAGGAGTGAGAACCGTGAGCGAGATTGCGCAAGCACCGGGCGAGGGCTGTTCAGGCCGTTGGCAGTTGCAGACGATTGTGGGGCAACTGCGTACGGCTCGAGGCCAATGGCGCAGCCAGAACGGGCGTAGTTGTGGCCAGCAGGGCGGGCGCGAACTGCCATCGCGCGAGGCTGTACGCACGATTCTGGAACAACTGTGCGGCGCCTTGTTCCCCATGCGCCTGGGGCCGGTTGACCTGCGTGAAGAAAGTGAAGACTTCTATGTAGGGCACACGCTCGATGTTGCCCTAAATGCCCTCTTGGCTCAGGCACGCCTGGAACTGCGTTATGTCGCTCGCCGCGGCAAGGCCGACGACACCGAGATCGACGCCCACGCTGTACGCCTGGTGCAGGACTTTGCCAGCGCCTTGCCGGGCTTGCGCAGCATACTCGACACCGACGTGCTGGCGGCCTATCACGGCGACCCGGCAGCGCGCAGCGTCGATGAAGTGCTGTTGTGCTACCCGGGCATCCTGGCAGTGATCCATCATCGCCTGGCCCATCATCTGTACCGCGCCGGCTTGCCGCTGTTGGCACGCATCAGTTCCGAGATTGCCCACTCGGCTACCGGTATCGACATCCACCCGGGCGCACAGATCGGCCCAAGCTTCTTCATCGACCACGGCACGGGCGTGGTGATCGGCGAGACAGCAATCATCGGTGAGCGGGTGCGCATTTACCAGGCCGTGACCCTGGGCGCCAAGCGTTTCCCGGCCGACGAAGATGGCCAGCTACAAAAAGGCCAGCCACGCCACCCTATCGTCGAAGACGATGTGGTGATCTATGCCGGCGCCACCATCCTGGGGCGGATCACCATCGGCAAGGGCTCGACCATCGGCGGTAATGTCTGGCTGACCCGTAGCGTGGCACCGGGCAGCAACCTGACCCAGGCCAACCTGCAGCATGATGACGGTACGCAAAAGTAATCCCCCTTTCTGTTTGAGCGCTGTACACGAAACCGCCTGATGCCCAGTCAGGCGGTTTTTTTCGCCGTTTTCTCGTGGTCGCTTGGGAAATTTCCCTGCTTTGCTTGCGATACGTCCGGTGAGTCTGAGTCCCTGAATTTCCCAAACTAGGCCCCACACGCCAACTGGGGCAGTGCTCTGTGAGCCGGGAAAGATGAGATCTTTAGTATTCGCTCTGTTATTGGCGCCACTGACGTTGCAGGCGGCGCCTGACATCAACATCGGTGCCATGTATGACTACATGGACGGGCAAAAAAGCACCTTGCTCAAGCGGGTGCGCAACCTCGGCGATGCCACGGCTTTCGTTAAGGTCAGTATTGCCGAGATCGTTTATGACCAGGATGGCCAGAGCCGGGAAATAGCCATTGAAGGCTCGGCCGGCCCAGGTGCCGGTGCGCGCAGTCTGGTCGCCAGCCCCGCCCGGCTGATCGTGCCCGCCACCGGCATGCAGGCCTTGCGTTTGCTCTACATGGGCGAGCGAGAGCAGGAGCGCTACTTCCGCGTGCGTTTCGAGCCGGTACTGCCCGAGCAGAACGATGGCTTTGGCCTTTCTGTCGACGAATCCAGCGATTACCGCAAGGCATTGTCCGCTGGCGTCAATGTCATGGCCGGCTACGGCGCGATTCTTCTGGTGCGCCCCGCCCAGGCGCAGTTTCGCAGCGAAATCAAGGAAGAGAGCGGGCGCTTCCTGATCGCCAATACCGGCAATGCCACCTTGATTCTGGACCACTTCAACGACTGCGCTGCCAACGGCAAGCAGTGTGAGGTGCCCAGCATGCATCACGTTCGTCCTGGCACTGAGCGTGTGTTCAAAAAAGAAACGGGACGCGCTTATCGCTTCGAGCTGATCGAGGGCGATAAGCGCCGAACCGTCGAAATAGCGGGTTCCCCTCGCCAACATGGATAGTTCAACCAACCAACGAGGTTTAATGTGAAAAAGATACTTCTGGCCGCACCCATTGCACTCGCCTTTTCAATGGGCGCACAGGCCGCTGACCCCATCGCGCACCAGGTGACAGTGGTCGCTACCGTGCCTTCCGGTGCTTTCTACGTGGTACCGCCAGCGGGCGATGACTGGCTCAACAATCCGCAGGAGTTATTCTTTGACCCTGTCAGCCAGAATTTGAGCACGCTGCGCAAGCAGTTCAACGTCAAGAGCACTATCGGGCCGATCAATGCCTACCTGACTACGCCAGCAGCGATTTCCAGTGGGCCAAATACGATCGACCTGCAAGTGAAGGTGCACGGCGTCGAACTGACTACTGGCACCAATGTGGTTGTCGGCAAGGATGATGCAGCGGGCGGCAAGATGGTGGACTTCGAAGTCTCGGCCCAGCGTCTGGCAGGCACCGAATTTGTGCCGGGCAACTACCAGGGTATGGTCGGCATGATGTTCGAAACGGCCGCCCTCCCGTAACACCTTTCTCCTTTCCTGCATAACTTTGTCACTTACAACTGCTCGCAATGGGCAGTTGTGAGGGGCATTGCATTCGAGTTGGTCTGTATGAGCTCCAAATATTTCAGGGCTGTCCTGGGGCTGCTGTGCCTGAGCGCCCTGGCATTGGGTGCCCGCGCCGAAACCGCGCCTACGGGTGTGCTGGGCCAGGCCAAAGGGCTGCCTGCTGATTTTCAGGCGTACTTTTTTGACGTGCCGTTGGCCGTGCGGGTCGATCTGGATGGTCGTCCGCTGGGTGAAGCCCTGGTGATTCTGGGGCGAGATGAAAGCGTGCAGCTTATTCAGTTCACCGACTTGAGCGACAGTGCGTATGGGCCTGTCGAACAGCAGCGCTGGCAGGACACTCTCGCTGATGGTTGGCCGCTGGGCACCTGCAGCAAAGCCTGCCCGAATGATTTGTTGGCATTGCACTACAGCCTGGTGACTTCCCAGGTTTCGATTTTGACGCGCAAGGCCGAACATGATGCATTGGCCTCGCGCTA
Organism: uncultured Pseudomonas sp.; assembly: GCA_964453495.1. GTDB lineage: Bacteria > Pseudomonadota > Gammaproteobacteria > Pseudomonadales > Pseudomonadaceae > Aquipseudomonas. Next base: position 95,854 of record CAYVPI010000002.1, read on the forward strand.
TCACCACTTACCCGACCAGGGTAGCTACGGTTTGCTGATCGGCAACCAGTTGAACCTCACTGGGGGGCAGGGGCAGGACACTTCAGGGCGTTATGCCTTCGAACTGCAAGGCAGCCTGGGCCAATGGACAGGAGTCGCTGGCGGCCAGCTGCATCGCAGCGCCGAAAACCAGGATGAGGACAAGGTCCGCTACTACGCCCAGCAACTGTACGGCGAGCGCCTGGTGGAAGACCGCTTCTGGCGGGTCGGCTTTTTTACCCCGGACGATAATGGCATCGTACGCCAGCCGCGTCTGCTCGGCGCGCGCCCAGATGGCACGGTGGGCATCATGTATGGCACCAGCGACACCCTGGCCATCGACACAGGCATGCCCAGTGCCACGCCGATCTACGTCACACCCAGCCGCCCAGGCGTGGTCGAGGTTTATCGCAATGGTGTGCTGATCAACAGCCAGCCGGTTCAGCCGGGCCTGCAAACGGTCGATACACGCCGTTTACCCGGCGGCATCTATGAAGTCGAAGTGCGCCTGATCGAAGACGGTGATGTGACCGTGCGCAGCGATGAGTTTATCTACAAGCCCAACAACTGGAGCAACCCCGACAAGCCATTGCGCTACAGCGCCTTCATTGGCCAGCAGAGCACCTTGCTCAGTAACTGGAGCGATGAGGAAGACGGCCAATTGACCGGTGGCATCGTCGCCAGTTACCTGGCACATCCCCGGGCAGTGCTTGGGCTTTCGACGCAGCGCGTGGATGAGGCCATGCAATATGGCGCCGCGCTCGATTGGGCGGTGCGCGACGACTTGCAGTTCTACGGCAGCGTGTTCCATACGCCGAGCCTGGGCAATGGTTTCGACATGCAAGGTATTTACCGGCATGGCGATGGCAGCCTGGTGGCGAGCCACAGCCGCAGCTGGTTGGACGTCAACCGCTATGAAAACAACTACGGGTACCGCAACCGTCAGGTCGAACACGTGCAGCAGAGTTCGCTTTCTTTGCAACAGCGTTTGACCCGTGAGGACAGCGCCACAGTGCGGGTATCCCATAGCGATGGTGCCTTGAATGGAGCCGGGGTGGACTTGAGCTGGATGCGTAACGGCAAGTTCATGGGCTCGGATGCCACCTGGCGTTTATCGCTGTTCGATCGTCCTGGTACGGTCAGTACCGGTGAACATCGCAACCGTGGTTTTGACCTGTCGCTCAACGTGTTGTTGGGCAGCGATGGCCGCAGAATCTCCGGCAGTTTCGGTAGCCGCACATCCCGTGATGGCGGGCGCGACCAGAATGCCTCGCTGACTTATCAGCAGTCGTTCACCCAGGGCGCATTGCAAAGCCTCTCTGCCAACCTGACGGCAGATCGCTACGGAGCAGGCGTGGGCGCGATGGCCAACTATCAGACCGACACCTTGCGCGGCGATATTTATGCGCAGCAATCGACACTGGATGATGCCTGGCTGGGCGGACTCAACCTGGACAGCACCTTGGCATTGGGCGCTGGAACAGTGGCGGCAACTGGCGAATTTCAACGTTTCCAGGCTGGCTTGATCGTGGATGTTGACTCCGAATACGACGGCATTGAACTGCGCGCCGATGATTTGAACGGCTATTCAGCAGTGCTAAAACCGGGGCGCAATGTGGTGCCGGTCAATCCTTACAGAGCAGGCAATGTGCACTTCGATTTCGCAGGAAGTGAGGCCCATGCCGCTAGTATCCAACCGCCGGCGATCGGTTATCACCTCAACCGCGGCGGTATCGGTTACCAGCAGATTCGCGTGATGAAAACCCTCACGGTAATCGGCCGCCTGGTCGATGGGCGTGAGCAGCCGCTGCCCGGCGCCCTGCTGATCAACCATGCCAGCCGCAGTGTCACCGAGGCCGATGGTTTCTTCGCCGTGGAAATGAGCGAGAAAACGCCAACGCTGGAGGTGCGCTTGCGCGATGCCACCTTGTGTTTGTTGGACCTGAGCAAGGGCGAGCACCGCCGTGAACAGGATGTACTGTTGGCTGGGGACTTGTCTTGCGAGAAGTCGAGCCTGGCTGTTAACGAGATACGACCGGGAGCCAGGAGTTGATAGCCATGTCCCGTAGTGAGTCGCAACCCGGGTTGCTTTGCCTTGTTCTGGCGTTGTTGTTGGCAATGATTGTGCTGCCGGTTCACGCCGAGACGGTCACGATCAAGGCGTTTTATGAGCCGGACCCCGCGAACCCGCTGAACACGCGGTTCATCAACACCACGCCGCAAGCTGCCTTCTGCATTCGTTGGCCACAGCATTGTCGAGCCTTGAATGCCTTTTCTGTAGGGTTGCCCATTACTTACACGAAGGAAACCGTGCGCAGCGCCAGTGATATCAGGGACCGATTTTTCATTCAGCTACCAGCTGAGCGTAACTTTCACATTACCAACACAGCGACTGGAAACACTTACCCTGTCGAGTTCCGGATAACGCAGATCAGCCAACGTGGGACGGCGCTCAATGGAGGGGCTCATCACCATCCTCTCTTCACTACTGCGGTGTATGGTGGCTGTCAATACCTTCAGACGTTCAACGTCCCTGGGCAGCAGCAGCATGCGACTACCCTATGGGGCGTCAGGAGCCCTGCAGCGCCCACTGGATGCCATTCAGTATCAACCTCGGGAGCGGCTGACTACCGTAACACCGTTGTTATCTCCGAATTCGGCATCGGCTTTGAACTGATGCTTCCGCCACCCCTGGATTTACCTAATGGGATGTATACCGCGCAACAAACCTTTTCCGTTGGCTCCGGGGGAGAATTCGATCTGGGCAATGGTGTCAGCGGTTTGAACACCAACACCATCACTCTGGATTTCGAATTGGCCGTAAATCACCACCTCAAAACCGAATTCCCGCCGGGCTCCAATCTGGCCGTGCTGGAACCCAAGGGCGGCTGGGGCAACTGGGTGCATCAGGGGCAGCGCCCCACCAGCCTGCAACGGGATATTCCATTTCGCGTCTGGGCTTCGGGACCCTTCAAGCTCTACACCTCGTGCCAATACCAGGCAGGTAGCCAGTGCGCCATGCGCAAGAAGGGCGAAACTGAAGTGCTGGTGCCATTCAATGTGGCCGCGACCTTGCCGACTCATGTCCAGCTATCGGGCGGGCGCCCGATTCGGCGCGAGCGTTTGCCAGTCGGCAAGCCTTCCGCCTTGGCGATACGTACCGTCAACGCCGCCTTCAACGAGCCTTCGATGTTGCATTTCGAGGCCCAGAGCGCTGCAGTGAGCCAGATGGTGGAACACCCGGGCAGCCAGTTCGAAGGCATCGTGACGATACATTTCGAGGCAGAAATCTAGCCTCAAACAGTGACCGGCAGTCCCTCCGATTGGTCTTGAGCCGCCAATCCGTGTTTAACTTGATCGCTTGTTCAAGTTAAACGCGCCAGGAGGCAATCCTTGCACTATCCGGAGTTTCACATTCTCTGCGAGGTGTTCAACGTATGAACTCCTCAAACTCAACAAGCACCAGCAAAATCCGCATGAACCCCCCGGTGTTCTATTTCGCGGCCAGTTTCATCTTGCTGTTCGGCCTGGTGGTGATCGCCAAACCGCAAGCAGCAGGTGAGTGGCTATTGGCAGCGCAGAACTGGGCGGCCAACACCGTTGGCTGGTACTACATGCTGGCGATGACGCTGTACCTGGTCTTCGTGGTGGTCACCGCCTTGTCCGGCTACGGCAAGATCAAGCTCGGTGCCGACCACGACGAGCCCGAATTCAGCTACCTGTCCTGGGCCGGTATGCTGTTTGCCGCCGGCATCAGCATCACCCTGTTTTTCTTCTGCGTATCCGAACCCCTGACCCACATGCTCCAGCCGCCCCAGGGCGAAGCCGGAACCGTGGAGGCCGGGCGCCAGGCCATGGAGCTGCTGTTCCTGCACTGGGGCTTGCATGGCTGGGGCGTGTTCGCCTTTGTCGGTATGGCCCTGGCCTACTTCGCCTACCGCCACAACCTGCCGCTAGCCCTGCGTTCGGCGCTTTACCCCTTGATCGGCAAGCGCATCAACGGGCCGATTGGCTATGCGGTGGATGGCTTCGGCATCATCGCCACGGTGTTCGGGCTTGGTGCTGACATGGGCTTTGGTGTGCTGCACCTGAACGCAGGCCTGGATTACCTGTTCGGCATTCCCCATACCCAGTGGGTGCAAGTGGCGCTGATCACCTTGATGATGGGTGCGGCAGTGGCGGTTGCCGTGGCCGGGGTGGAGAAGGGCGTTCGGGTGATGTCCGACATCAACATGTTCCTGGCCTGCGCATTGCTACTGTTTGTGCTGTTCGCCGGCCCCACCCAGCACCTGTTCAACACCCTGATCCAGAACCTGGGTGATTACCTGGGTGCATTGCCGAGAAAGAGTTTCGACGTCTATGCCTACAACGAGGCCAGCGACTGGCTGGGCGGCTGGACCGTGTTCTATTGGGCGTGGTGGATTGCGTGGGCACCCTTTGTCGGCCTGTTCATCGCGCGGATTTCCCGTGGTCGGACCATTCGCGAGTTCGTCTTCGGCGTGTTGCTGATCCCGCTGGGTTTCACTTTGGCGTGGATGTCTATCTTCGGCAACAGCGCCATCGACCAGGTGCTCAATCATGGCATGACGGCGTTGGGCCAATCGGCCATCGACAATCCGTCTATGAGCCTTTACCTGCTGCTCGAGACTTACCCCTGGAGCAAGACGGTGATTGCCGTCACCGTGTTCATCAGCTTTGTATTCTTCGTCACCTCGGCCGACTCCGGCACTGTGGTGCTGTCGACCCTGTCCGCCCGCGGTGGCAGCGCCGACGAAGACGGCCCGAACTGGCTGCGAGTGTTCTGGGGCGCAATGACGGCGTTGGTGACCATTGGCCTGTTGTTTGCCGGCAGTATCGATTCGTTGAAATCAGCGGTGGTGCTCACCTCGCTACCGTTCTCGGTGATTCTCCTGGCCATGATGTGGGGCCTGCACAAGGCGTTCTATCTGGAGTCCCAGCGCCAGATCGCGCAGATGCATTCCCTGGCACCCTTCGCCAATTCGCGCCGTGGGCGCGGCGGCTGGCGCCAGCGTTTGAGCCACGCGGTGCATTTTCCCTCGCGTGATGAGGTGTACCGCTTCATGGATGACGTGGTACGCCCGGCGATAGCCGAGGTGACCGAAGTGTTCGTCGAGAAGGGCTTGAACGTCATTACCCAGGACGATCCGAGCCATGACAACGTCAGTTTGAAGATTGGCCATGGCGAAGAACAGCCGTTTATCTATCAGGTGCAGATGCGTGGTTACTTCACGCCGTCATTCGCCCTGGCCGGGCTGGGCACTCAGGAGTTGAAGAACCGCCGTTACTATCGTGCCGAGGTGCACCTGAGCGAAGGCAGCCAGAATTACGACCTGGTCGGCTACAGCAAGGAGCAGATCATCAACGACATCCTCGACCAGTACGAGCGGCACCTGCAGTACCTGCACCTGGTGCGTTGAATCTGCTGGCCTAATCGCGGGCAAGCCGGCTCCTGTAGGAGCGGGCTTGCCCGCGATGCAGGCGCCGCGAAATACCTGGCCGAACTCAGTAGGGCTTGTCCCCCGAAATCGTCGCCCGGTGCATCACCCGCCGCTGCGGCCGGTAATCATCCACCGCATAGTGTTGGGTGACACGATTATCCCAGAACGCCACATCGTTCTCCTGCCAACGCCAGCGAATGCTCAGCTCTGGGCGCGTGGCGTGGCTGAACAGCAGTTGCAGAATTGCCGCGCTCTCGGCCTCGTTCAGCTCGTTGATACGCGTTGTGAAACCTTCATTGACGAACAGCGATTTACGCCCGCTCACCGGGTGCGTACGTATGACCGGGTGCGACAACGGCGGGTTGTTGCGGCGGGTCTGTTCCCAGCGGGCCAGGTCTTCGGCGGTTGTGCCAAAGCGCTCCAGCGGGAAGGACTTAGTGAAGTCATGGGTCGCGGTCAGTCCGTCGAGCAGCTGTTTCAACGGCTCGGACAGCGCTTCGTAAGCGGCAATTCCGCTGGCCCATAAGGTGTCGCCACCATAGGCCGGCAGTTGCTTGGCACTGAGTACGGCACCGAGCGCTGGGGTCGGCAGGAAGGTGACGTCGGTGTGCCAGACCGCGTTGTCGCGTACATCGGTCACGGCGGTGTCGAGGATCAGCACCTGGGGCGTTTGGGGCACGTTCGGGTAGATCGGGTGGGTGTGCAGGTCGCCGAAGTACGCAGCAAAGCGAGCTTGCTGTTGTGGGTTCAGCGGTTGCTCGCGAAAGAACAGCACTTGATGCTTGAGCAGGGCCTGCTCGATGGCATCGCGATGTTCAAGGCTGAGCTCGGCGCTCAAATCGACACCACTGATCTGGGCACCAAGGGCCGGGCTAAGTGGGGTAATGGTCAGGCTCATGTCGGTCTCACTCAATTCGGATTACGGTGCGGGTTCAGTGGCTTTGCCCATGCCAGGGCACCAGTTTTCGCTGCAGTGCTCGCAGGCTCATTTCCAGTGCAAAGGCGATCAAGGCGATCACCAGGATGCCGAGCACCACTACGTCTGTGACCAGGAACTGGGCAGCCGACTGCACCATGAAGCCCAGGCCGCTGGTGGCGGCGATCAGCTCGGCAGCGACCAGGGTTGACCAACCGACACCCAGGCCAATGCGCACACCCGTGAGGATCTCGGGCAGGGCGCTGGGCAGGATCACATGGCGAATCAACTGGGCCGGCGTCGCGCCCAGCGACTGCGCCGCGCGCAGTTTGGCCGGGTCGACCGTGCGCACGCCGGTGGCGGTTGCGATGGCAATGGGGGCGAAGATCGCCAGGTAAATCAGCAATACTTTCGACAACTCGCCAATGCCGCACCAGATCACGATCAAGGGCAGGTAAGCCAATGGCGGAATGGGCCGGTAGAACTCGATCAGCGGGTCGAGGATGCCGCGGGCGATACGGTTGTGGCCGATGGCAATGCCCACCGGGATGGCCGTAAGAATGGCAAAACCCAAGGCCAGGCCGATTCGTGCGAGGCTGGCGCCCAGGTGCTGCCACAGGGTGGATTCCATGTAGCCGTGGGTCACCAGCAGCCAGCCCTTTTCCAGCACCGTGGCCGGAGCTGGCAGGAACAAGGGCTCGACCCAACCAGCGGCCGTGACGCCCCACCAGGTCAGCAGCAGGGTGATCAAGGTCAGCGTGCTGATCCAGTGCGTGCTCAGGCTGCGCTTCGGGCTTGCTGCAACAACATCGGTAACGCGGGTTTTGCCGGTTGCCGGAAAGTCGAGGCTGCTCATGCGGGCTCCTGCCGCAGGGCGGCGCTGCGTTGGGAAAATACTCGGGCCAAGACGTGCTCGCGGGTCTCTATGAAGCGTGGGTCAGACTTGATCGCACGGGCGGATTCACCTGCGGCATAGCGCTGGCCGAAATCCAGTTGCAGGCGCTCGACGATGTGCCCGGGATTGGGTGCCAGCAGCACCAGGTCAGTGGCCAGGAACACCGCTTCTTCGATGTCGTGGGTGATCAGGAACACCGGCTTTGCCGTGCGTTGCCAGACCTGCAGTAACAGCTCCTGCATCTGCTCGCGGGTGAAAGCATCGAGGGCGCCGAAGGGTTCGTCCATCAGCAAAATCCGTGGGTCGGCAGCCAGGGCGCGGGCCAGGCCGACGCGTTGCTTCTGGCCGCCGGACAATTGCCAAACCCGACGGTTGCCGAAGCCAGCCAGGTCGACCAGCGCCAGCATCTCCTGCGCCCGTAACTCTCGTTGTTGGCGCGGCACACCGGCCAGCTCCAGGCCGAAGGCGACGTTGGCCAGCACATCCTGCCAGGGCAGCAGGGCATCGTCCTGGAACACCACCCCGCGCTCGGCGCTCGGCCCGCCAATGGACTTGCCATCGAGGGTAATCCTTCCGGCGCTGGGCTCGACGAACCCGGCAATCAGGTTCAGCAACGACGTCTTGCCGCTGCCCGAAGGGCCCAGGGCTACCAGCAATTGCCGGGGCCCCAGGGTCAGTGAGATATCTGCCAGCACTTGCGTGCTGGCGCCGGGGTACTGTGCGCTGATGCGCTCCAGCAGTAACAAGGCCATGGCTGCGCTTCTCGGGTTGAGTGGCTGGGTTCAGCGGCCGATGAAGCTGGCATTGACGTAAGGCGAGTAGTCGGCCAGCACGCTGTCGACCTTGCCTTGCTCCTTGAGGAAGGCGGCGGTGTCGGTGATCGCCCGGGTTGTCGGCGCGCCCAGTTGCGTCACCTGGTCGGCGGCCAGCGGATAGACATTGCCTTGCAACAGCACGGGAATGTCACTGGCCTTGGCACCGGAGAGCTTCACCAGTTTGTCGACGTTGCTCTTGTCGGCGAGCCAGGCTTGCGGGTTGTTGCGGTAGTCGGCGTAAGCATCGAGTGTGACCTTGGCAAAGGCCTTGACGATGTCCGGATGCTTGGCCGCGAAGTCCTTGCGCACGATCCAGGCGTCGAAGGTCGGTGCGCCGGCCTTGGCCAGTTCGCCGGAGGTGACCAGCACCTTGCCGTTTTCCTTGGCCACGCCCAGGGCCGGGTCCCAGACGTAGGTGGCGTCGATGTCGCCACGCTTCCAGGCGGCGATGATCGCTGGCGGCGCGAGGTTGAGGATGGTGACTTGCGCCGGGTCGATCTTCCACTGCTTGAGTGCAGCCAGCAGGCTGTAGTGGCCGGTGGAAACGAACGGCACGGCGATTTTCTTGCCGATCAGGTCCTGTGGCGAATTGATCCCCGAACCGTTGCGCGCCACCAGTGCTTCGGCGGCGCCAATCTGGGTGGCGATCAAAAAGGTTTCCACCGGCAGCTTGCGGGTGGCTGCGGCGGCCAAGGGGCTGGAACCCAAGTAACCGATTTGTACGTCACCCGATGCAACGGCAGTGATGACTTCGGCGCCCCCGTCGAACTTGCGCCAATCGATGCTGGCCTTGCTGGCTTTCTCGTAGTCGCCGTTGGCCTGGGCAACTTTCGCCGGGTCAACGGTGGTCTGGTAGGCGACGGTCAGGTCGGCGGCTTGGGTAAAGAAGCTCGCACCCGCCAGGGAGAGAGCAGCAAACAGACGCAAAGGGGTAGGCAAGGTCATCGGAAAGCTCCTGGTCAGGCGTTGAGAGGCGATTGACCAAAAGACTAAATGATCTAAAAAACAAAAAATAAATAACTTTTTAGAATTAGCTTAGGAACGATTTGAGAAGTTCAGGTAGCGCCCAGCCTTCGACACAAATGCAGAAAAATGTCAGGAATCTTCGCTTCCGTGGCTTGAGCTCGATTTCTCAATATTCCATAATCGTCTTAAAAACGAAGAAACAATTCTTTTTGGATTTATTGAAACATCTTTACCCTGTGTTCAGTGAGTTGGGGCGTTAGACCATAGTCTCGAAACGACTAGTAACAATTGACGGTCGGGTCGTGGTTTGGTGCTAATCGCGCAGCAGTGGCCAGGGGCGACAAGACCCCGGCCTATGAACACAAGAATTAGAAACCAGAGGAGCAGAACATGTACAAATCCAGCTTGGCGCTTGCCGTGGCCGTAGGGGTACTGGCCCAGCAAGCCGGCGCTGCCGGTTTTATCGAAGACAGCAAGCTCGCGCTCAGTTCGCGGACCATGTATTACAACGCCGACAACCGTGAGACAGGTCCCGACCAGAAGGAGTCGGCCCAAGGCTTCAAGCTGGATTATGTGTCCGGTTTTACTCAAGGTGTGGTCGGTTTCGGTTTTGATGCTCAAGCCTTGTTGGGTATCCACCTCGATGGTGGCCGTGGCAGTCGCCCCAATGCCAACAACACCTTCTTCCCGAGTGATAGCGATGGGTCGGCGGTACACGAGTGGAGCCGTATCGGCGGTAACGCCAAGGCACGCATCTCCAAGACCGAAGCCCATATCGGTAGCGCCCTGGCGCCCAACCTGCCGATCCTGGTATCCAACGACGGTCGCCTGCTGCCGCAAACCTTTGATGGCGGTATTGTCACTTCCAAGGAAATCGACAATCTGACCTTCACCGCAGGCCAGATCGAGCACGCCTACGGCCGTGCATCAAGCAACCGGACCGGCCTTGCGGTGTCTGGCGGTACCCAGGACAGCAACCAGTTCCGTTTTGGCGGTGCAGACTGGAAGGTCACCA
>CAYVPI010000003.1:0-102997 GCA_964453495.1 uncultured Pseudomonas sp.
ACGGGCCGGTGTTCGACGGCCGCAAGGTGTCGATTTTCATCGAGGTCGAAGGCCTTGGCGACTTCCTGCCCAAATCCGCCGGCAACCTCGACATCATGACCGCCGCCGGTCTGCGCACCGCCGAGATGTTCGCCGAAGAAGCCCACAAGGGCGCCCTGCAACTGCCCGCCCGTTAAGTGGAGAACTGCACATGAATTTGCAAGGTAAGCGCGTCCGTCTGCATGACATGAGCCTGCGCGACGGCATGCACGCCAAACAGCACCAGATCAGCCTGGAGCAGATGGTTTCGGTGGCCACCGGCCTGGATGCGGCCGGTGTACCGTTGATTGAAATCACCCATGGCGACGGCCTCGGTGGCGCATCGCTGAACTACGGCTTCCCGGCCCACAGCGACGAGGAGTATTTCTCCGCGGTCATCCCGCAGCTCAAGCAGGCCAAGGTTTCTGCGTTGCTGCTACCGGGCATCGGTACCCTCGACCATTTGAGGATGGCCCATGAACACGGTGTTTCGACCATTCGTGTGGCCACCCACTGCACCGAGGCGGACGTCTCCGGGCAGCACATTGGCATGTCGGCAAAAATGGGCCTGGATACCGTGGGCTTTCTGATGATGGCTCATATGGTCAGCGCAGAGAAACTGCTGGAGCAGGCGCGGCTGATGGAAAGCTACGGCGCTAACTGCATCTACTGCACCGACTCGGCCGGCTACATGCTGCCCGACGAAGTCACAGAGAAAATTGGTGCACTGCGAGCAGGCCTGAACGCTGGGACTGAAGTCGGTTTCCATGGTCACCACAACATGGGCATGGCGATCGCCAACTCATTGGCGGCGATTGAGGCCGGTGCGGCGCGCATCGACGGCTCGGTAGCGGGGCTGGGTGCCGGTGCCGGCAACACGCCGCTGGAAGTGTTTGTCGCGGTGTTGGAGCGCATGGGTGTAAACAGCGGCATCGATCTGTACCGCATCATGGACGTGGCCGAAGACCTGGTGGTGCCGATGATGGACCAGCCGATTCGCCTCGACCGCGATGCGTTGACCCTGGGCTATGCCGGTGTTTACAGCTCGTTCCTGCTGTTCGCCAAGCGCGCCGAGCAGAAGTACGGCATTGCTGCGCGTGACCTGTTGGTGGAGCTGGGTCGCCGCGGTACCGTGGGTGGACAGGAAGATATGATTGAAGACCTGGCATTGACCCTGTCGCGCGCTCGCGGCTGACGGTAAGCGCGGGCGGCCCTAGTGGGAGCGGTCCAGGCCGCGAAGGGCTGCTTAGCAGCCCCGGTTCCCGATCTCAAGCTGTAAAGCCTGGAAGCTGGACCGCTTTGCGATCCTTCGCGGCCGGGGCCGCTCCCCCAAAGTCGCCTCGGTACTGCCCTTCGAATCAAGGCAACAACCCACGCACCACCGGCAAATAGCAAACACTGTTCATCCCCGCACAGCTGCTCAGGCCAACAATGCGATGGGGTTCGTTCTTGAAGAGTTCGCACAGGCCGGCGGTGCTGCCTGCGCAAAGGATGACCAGAAAGGCATAGGAACGGATTCGCATGGCGAGCCTCGTTGCTGATTTTATTGTTGTGTCATCACCTTATTGTCACCCTCTGCGAACGGCCTCGTCCAAATGGACTAGACGCAAAACAGACCGATCAATGGCTCATGGACGTCGGGCCAGAGCACCCATGGCCATGAACAGGGCAGCGATCGCCCGGGCTTCATGCAGTTCTGCGCGCGCCACAAGCTCCGGAATCTGCGCCAGCGGCACCCGAATGCATTCCAGCGGCTCGGGCTCATCGCCTTCCAGCTGACAGGGGCTCAACTGCTCGGCCAGTACCACCCGGTAGCGGTGGCACAAGTGGCCGGGGGCCAGGGTCAATTCACCCAACTCGCTGAGTTTTCCGGCCTGCAACCCGACTTCTTCACTTAACTCGCGTTGAGCAGCCTGCAGATAGTCCTCGTGCGGTTCGGCACCGCCCTTGGGTAGGCCCAGCACGGTCTTCTCCACCCCTACGGCGTACTCGCGCACCATCAACACATGCAGTGGGTCAGGCATCGCCACCAGCATCACCGAACGGTAGCCGGTGCCGCGCAGGCGTTCGTAGACGCGCTGTTGGCCGTTGCTGAATTGCAGGTGCAGGGCTTCGATCTGGAAGTGGCCGCTTTCGGCCAGCAGTTCGGTCTTGAGGATGGTTGGGCAGTTGCGCATGACAGGCCCCCGCTGTGGGGATGGTTTGGGAGCCTGTACTGTGCGCCGAGTTGGGGCGGCCGCCATCGTCCGAGCGGACGAGGACACCAGACTCGTTCCCACGCGGAGCGTGGGAACGAGATGTCTCCAGATTTCTTTTAGCCCAGCGTCGCCACGCTGCGCAGAATCAAGCGCACCAGCATGGTCTGGCGGGTCACCCCGGTCTTGGAGAAGGTCGAGCGTAAATGCGCCCGCGAGGTGTTGCGGCTGATGCCCAATTCTTCAGAGGCTTCGTCCAGGGTCAGGCCGTTGGCCAGCAGCATGGCCAGCTGGGTTTCCGCCGGGGTGAAGTCGAACAGGGCCCGCACGATTTCCTGGGGGGCGGTGGATTGCTGCTCCGGGTCGCTGATGAATATCACCACGGTCGGGCATTGCTTGCCCTCGCTCCAGGCGGACAACGGGACCGAGCGCACGATGATGCCCAGGTCGGCCCGGCCGGAAGGCCGTTGCACGCGCAGGGCCTCGACTACCGAGGGGTTGCTGCTTTTTTGCGAGAGCAGCGACTGTTTCACCAGCCGGCGGAATTCCTGGGTATCACGGGCAGTGCCGACCTGCAGGCCGTCGTTGACCAACTTGATGCCGTCCTTCTCCTGGATCAGCCGATCGGCCACCTGGTTGGTCTGCAGCACCTTGCCGGTTTCGTCGAGGATGATGGTGCCAACCGCCATCTGATCAACCGCGCCGGCGTACAGGTTGCGCTCGGCCTCGATGCGGTTGAGCTGCATGTGGATCTTGATCGAGCGCTCCAGGTGCGGAATGAATTGCGCCAGCAAGGCCTTTTCTTCATTGCCAAAGGCATTGTCATCGCGGCCACGGCTGATACGGATGCGGCACTGCGCGCCATCGGCGGTATTGATGTCAGCACCGAGAATGTGGAACACATCCACCGGTTCAAGGAAATTTTTGTAGAACTCGGAGTTCTGCCAGTCGTCGTTGGAGACGAACTCGGCCAGGGTCACGACCTGACGGTTGGGCAGGTCGACAAATGGGTCTAGGGTGAAAAAATGCTTGTTGTACGACGCCGTCGCCTCGGTAGACGTGCCGGTGGTGTTGACCATCAGCCCGTCCACGTGGGCGCTCGGCGGGCGCAGGATGAAGGTCACGTACTTGCTTTGCAGATACACGTTGAGCTGGTTGAGAAAGGTTGCCCAAGGGATATTCTCCAAGGGGCCCTGATAGAGGTTGCCGACCAACTCACTGAATGACTCGAGGCAAAGGGACTGCGGCATAGGGAAAACCATTTTTATTATTAGCGTTGACGAGGGTCGAGAATAAGCGCCGTGTCGACTCAGCGCAACGCTCTGGCTCAAGGCCTGACAGGCGGCAGTCAGGCCCGCCTGTCAGGCCAGGGCACTATGGTCAGGCGTGTTCGCCGGCACGCACGACAAAGCGTTTGGATTCTTCGACGTCAACTGGCAGTGCAGCAACATCGGTGTAGAACTGCTCGTACCAGCGACGCAGTTGATACACCGGGCCGTCGCCATCGCACAGCAGTGGATTGTCCACGCGGGTCTTGGTGTGCCAGATGGCCACGTCTTCGTAGAAGGCTTCCTGGGCCTGTTGCACATAGGCCTTGGCCATGGCCTGGTTTTGCTCTTCGGTGAGGCCCGGGACTTTTTTCACCAGCACGCCATAGCGCAGGGTGAAGCTGTCCAGATCGATCGGCACGTGGCAGTTGAGCAGGATCGAGTGGATCTCCTGGCCATTCATCGCGCCGTCCATATGGGTGATCTGGTACGCGGGGCCGAAGTAGGTGGCCTCGGTGGTCAAGACGCTGTCACCGGACAAGCGTTCGCTGCGGGCGCGCATGATCTGGGTGGCCTTATGGGCCTGGAAGATATTGCTGAACTCATCCACCGGCGCACCGTGAACAGTACCGAAATGCGCCATGTCGGCGACATTGTCGATCAACTCGCGGCAGTTGGTGTCGATCTTCAGCTCGGCCACTTCCCAGGCGGCCCATTCGCCGTCGAAGCAGGCATCAATGCGCGGGATGCGTTGTTCAGGGATGGGTGGATTGCCTTCCGGGTCGTTCCAGACGAACAGCAACTGGTTCTCTTCCATGATCGGCCAGCTCTTGATCTTGGCCCGGGGCGGAATGCGCTTGGCATAGGGGATGTCATCGCAAACGCCGTCTGCGCCCCAACGCCAGCTATGAAACGGGCAGCGGATCGAGTTGCCTTCGATGCAGCCGGTGCTGAGGTCGGCGCCCATGTGCGGGCAATAACCATCCAGGATGTTCAACTGCCCGTCATCGCCCTGGAAGGCCACCAGGCGGGTGCCGAACACGTCCAGGCGGTGGGCTTTGCCGTCGCGGTATTGCGCGGCCAGGCCCAGGCAATGCCAGCCACGGGCGTAGCGGTCTTCCAGCAGTTTCGCTTCGATGCGGTGCAGGGTACTCATCTTGTTGTTCTCCGGGGTATCTCGGGTTGGGTGGCCTCGGGCCCGGCTCAGGCAAGCCGGTGGGCAACTCTTTATGCACGTAGCGGATTCTGCCGCCCCTGTGCGGGAGGGCATCGTCTGAACGGACGATGGCTGCTCAAGTGATGGCGGCTCTACTGGCACTACTGGACCAAAGGCAGGAGTGGACAATGAACGACAGACAAGGGCAGGTAGCGGTGATCACCGGTGCCGCCAGCGGTATTGGCCGAGGGTTGGCCGAGCATGCAGCGAGCCTGGGCATGCGCCTGGTACTGGCCGATGTGCAGGCTGCCGGCTTGCAAGCGTTGTGCGATCAGTTGATTGGCGCAGGCGCGCAGGCCATTGCTTGTGTCACCGATGTGGGCGATTACGCTCAGGTCGAACGTTTGCGCGATACCGCCGTGGAGCACTGGGGCCGCGTCGACCTGTTGTTCAACAACGCAGGCGTGATGCAGACCGGCTTTTGCTGGGAAATCAGCGCGCCGCAATGGCAGCGCATGCTCGATGTCAACCTGCAGGGCGTCATCAACGGTATCCGTGCGTTCGTCCCGCTGTTGCTGCAGCAAGGGCAACAGGCCCATGTGACCAACACCGCCTCGCTTGCCGGGTTGGTCAGCAGCCCCTTGATGGCGCCATACAACGTGACCAAGCAGGCAGTCGTAGCGCTCTCGGAAACACTGCACTACGAATTGGCCATGGTGGCAGCTCAGGTATCGGTCTCGGTACTGTGCCCGGGCCCGGTGGCCAGCGAAATCATGGCCTCGAACCAGACGGTGGACGAGGCCGGCTCATCCTTCAGCCAGTTGCTCGACAGCAGCATTCGCCAGGGGATGACGCCCCGCGAGCTGGCCGTACAGGTGTTCGGCGCCATTGACGAAAAGCGCTTCTGGATCCTCCCGCACAACGACTTCAAGCCAGCGCTCGAGCAGCGCGTGCGCAGCATTCTTGAAGAAACCAACCCACAGTTCCAGATGTTCGAAGTTCAGGGAGACAGCCATGCCGCTCGATAACCAGATCGCGGTCGTGCTCCAGCAGTTCAGCGCGGCCCCAGAGCCTGACTACAGCCAGCTCGACGCCGCGCAGTATCGCCAATTCGCCGACAATATGATGCCGCCTGTTCCTGGCGAAGAAATGGCCGAAGTACGCGCTTTACGCGTCGCGGGTGCTGCAGGCGAGCTCGATGCACGGCTATACCGGCCGGTGGCTGAAGACAACCTGCCGTTGTTGGTGTTCTTTCATGGCGGTGGCTTTGTCATCGGCACGCTTGATACCCATGACAACCTTTGCCGGTCACTGGCCCGACAAACCGGTGCCGTCGTGGTTTCGGTCGCCTATAGGTTGGCGCCGGAAGCGAAATTCCCGGCCGCGCCGCTCGACTGCTATGCGGCCACCTGCTGGTTGGTCGAGCATGCCGCAGAGCTGGGTGTCGATGGCAGCCGCCTGGCACTGGCCGGTGACAGTGCCGGGGCCAACCTTGCCCTGGCCGTGAGCCGTTTGGCCGTACAACGGCAAGGGCCGAAAGTCAGCTACCAGTGCCTGTTCTACCCGGTGACCGATGGTAACTGCAACAGCGCGTCTTACCAGGCATTCGCCGAGGGCTACTTGTTGTCGCGGGCAATGATGGGGTGGTTCTGGCAGCAATACCTGACCAGTCCGGCACAGGTCGACGACCCGTTGGCTTCGCCGCTGGCTGCCGACTCCATGGCGGGGTTGCCGCCCACGACCCTGATAACGGCCGAGTTCGATCCGTTGCGCGATGAGGGCGAGGCTTTCGCCCAATGCCTGCTGGAGGATGGCGTACCGACCCGAGTAGAGCGTTGCGATGGCATGGTGCATGGCTTTATCAGCATGGCACCGTTCGTAGAGCGCGCCGCGCAGGCGCTGGCCGCTGCCGCTGCCGATGTGCGCAGGGCTCTCAATTGAACGGCCTGGGGAGTGTGCAGTTCGACAGCGTGCCACAGCTGATCGAAGCCCTGCGTGCCGGCGAGAAGGTGGTCATCACCGATGACGAACACAATGGTGAAGGCTCTTTGCTGATGGCGGCGGAGCAGGCCGATGCCGATGCCGTGACCTTCATGGCCGTGCATGCGCGTGGCCTGATCTGCCTGGCCTTGACCGAGCAGCGCTGTCGCGTGCTCGGCCTTGATTTGATGGTGCCCAATTCCAGGGCGCCCAATGGGTTGGGTTTCACCCGTTCGATTGAAGCGGCGACCGGTGTGTCGACCGGGATTTCCGCAGCCGATCGGGCGCGCTCGATCCAGGTCGCCGTCGACCCGGGCAGCAAGCCGAGTGACCTGGTCCAGCCGGGGCACATCTTCCCCGTACAGGCACTGCCTGGCGGCGTCATGCAGCGGGCCGGGCATGTGGAAGCGGCCTGCGACCTGACCCGCCTGGCGGGCTTGCAGCCTGCGGCCACGCTGGTGAACATCCTCAACGAGGAGGGCGAACTGGCGCGCGGTGCCGAGTTGCAGGCCTTCGCCCGGCAGCATGGGTTGCGTATCGGCAACATCGCAGACCTGATCCACTACCGCATCTGCCATGAAGGGACCATCCAACGTTCAGGCGTCTATCCCCTGCATACCCGACACGGCGAATTCCAGGTCACGACCTATCAGGACACCTATCAGGGCCAGTTGCACCTGGCGCTGGTCAAGGGACGGATCGACAGCACCCAGGCCACTCTGGTGCGCGTGCAAAGCGTCGAGACGGTGCGTGATGCCTTGGGCTGCGAGAGCGAGGGTGGCCCGCAGCAGTGGAACTTGGAGCGCTCCCTGGCCAGCATCGCGGCTGCCGGGAACGGAGTGGTTGTATTGCTGGCGCAGAAGGAAACGCCAGAAGGTGTGCTTGAGCAACTGCGTCAGCGCAGCGCTAACAGCAAGCCAACGCCACCGCAGTTTCCCCAACGAACACTGGGTATCGGTGCGCAGATTCTGCGTGACCTGAATGTGCGCAAGATGCGCCTGCTGAGCTCGCCGGTACCGTACAAGGCCGTGTCGGGTTTCGATCTGGAAGTGGCCGAATTCGTCCCGTTCCACCCCCAACCGGAGTGAGCACCACATGACCGATGCCCTGGCAAAACTTTTCGAGCCGACACGCCTGGCCGGCCTGACCTTGCGTAACCGGGTTATAAAAACCGCTACCTTCGAGGGCATGTGCCCGGCGGGCGTGCCGAGTGACGATCTGATTCGTCATCACGCCGCGATGGCGCGTGGCGGCGTCGGCCTGACCACGGTAGCGTATTGCGGCGTGTCGCCGGACGGCCTGACCTTCCCCGACCAGATGTGGATGCACGAGGGCGTGTATGCGCAGCTGCAGCGCTTGGCCGCCGCCGTGCATGCCGAGGGTGGGGCTGTGTCAGCGCAGCTTTCCCATTGCGGCTTCTTCAGCCGTAATCGGCCGCGCAACATCCCTCGCCCACGAGGGCCGAGCGCGGGCATCAACCAGTACGGTCTGTTCTCCGGTATTCCCTTTGCCGGGGCCATGGGCCCGGATGACATCGCCCGCACGCTGGATGAGTACGCCGAGGCCGCGCGTCTGGTGCAGCGGGCAGGTTTCGATGCCATCGAGATCCACATGGGCCATGGCTACCTGCTCAGTCAGTTCATCTCGCCGGCAACCAACAAGCGTCGCGACGAGTACGGCGGCTCCCTGGAAAATCGCATGCGTCTGCCTCTGCAAGTCGTGGCAGCGGTACGTGCGGCGGTCGGTGACAGTTTCCCCTTGCTGGCCAAGGTCAACCTCAGCGACGGCTTTGCCGGTGGCTTTACCCTGGAAGAGTCTTGCCGCGCTGCGCAGATGCTCGAGCAGGCCGGTATCAACGCCATCGTCATGAGTGGCGGCTCGGTGACCCGTTCCCCGATGTACCTGTTCCGTGGGGGCAGCCCGTTGCATGAGATGGTCAAGTTGGAGCGCAACCCATTGCAGCGCACGGCCATGAAGCTGTTCGGTGGCGCCTTGTTCCAGGAGCTGCCCTTCGAAGAGTTGTACTTTCTCGAACAGGCCCGGCAGATGCGCCGGGCGACTCGCGTGCCGCTGGTTTATCTAGGGGGCGTAAGCAGTGCCGCGGGCATGCGCAGGGCAATGGAGGAGGGCTTCGACTTCATTGCCATGGGCCGGGCTTTGCTTAACGACCCGCAGCTGTTGGTGCAGGTGCAGCGCGATCCAGGGCATCAAAGTGCGTGTGATCACTGCAATCTGTGTGTAGCGAGTATGAGCCTGCCGGGTGGGGTGCGGTGTGTGTTGAATTCCGCCATGATATAAATCAGGAGAGGTATTTTAATGCCGGTTCTATCGGTTTCATGATTATAAAAGGCATTAAATTGCCTTTTTGTGGCTTGTGGCCTAATCTTTAGGCATTAAATTGCCGAGTCGGCTATGAGCGAAATCACTATCCAGTTGCACCAGCAGGGTGTCTGGCACGACGCAATGCGGCTAACGTTTGACCGGCCACAGGCAGGTCAAGCCAGCCCCTG
The DNA here is from genome assembly GCA_964453495.1 of uncultured Pseudomonas sp. GTDB lineage: Bacteria > Pseudomonadota > Gammaproteobacteria > Pseudomonadales > Pseudomonadaceae > Aquipseudomonas. The sequence goes on from CAYVPI010000003.1 coordinate 9,128, forward strand.
CAATTTTGCCTATACATCGGACTACCTGGTAAACCATCTGTCTTCTTTTGACAGTCGGACTGCGCAGGCGGTCAGCGCTACATTGCCCTTGGGTTGGGAGACCTATCGAACTCCTCAACTCCCGGCATTTCTGTTGGATATCTCGCCGGCAGGCGCTGCACGCCGTTTTTTATTGCAGCGCTTGGCTGTACCGGAAGGCAACGACACGCAAACGGATCTACTACTGCTGGAAAAGTGCACGCCTGCACCGATCGGGCATCTACGGATAAAGGAGTCCGTCGAGGCCATGGCAGGTTTACCGGCCATAGGCTTTTCTCGAGATGAAGTCATTGCCCGTGATAGCCGGTTTCTTGAGTATGCCTATGAGCAGGGCGCCGCCATTGGCGGTGCCACTGGAGCGGGGGGCGAGGCGCCGAAACTGCTGTTGGCTGAAGATGCACAGGGTGCACTCTACCCCGATGCGACTCTGGATGATGAGCGCGTCACTCGCCACTGGTTCGTCAAGTTTCCTCGCAACCGCTCCAGCCAGACAGACTGCACCATATTGCGCAGCGAACATTGCTATTACCAGGCACTTAACCTCCTCGGCCTGGAGACGATCAGTAATGAAGGAATGAGCCTGGAAGAGGGGCGTAAACCAAGTCTGTGGATGCCCAGGTTTGACCGCAAGGCCGACAATGCTTCTGTTACCCGTTTAGCCGTTGAGTCGATCTATTCGTTGGCCGGCATTACGCGTGCCGGTAGCTACATGTCGCATATCGATGCCATCAGTGCATTGGTAAGGGTGTGGAGTGCCGCTGGCCAACAGGCGGAGGTTGGTAGTCTGCTTCGGGATTATCTACGTCGGGATTTAATTAACCAGATCCTGGGGAACAGTGACAACCACGGCCGCAATACCGCCATCCTGCGCAGCGATCAAAGGCTGGCATTGGCACCGATTTATGACCTGGCCCCAATGGTGATGGATGAAGAGGGGATCACCCGTACGACCAAATGGCCGTCACCCATCGAAACCGCCGGGCAGGTCGATTGGCTGGCAGCTTGCCAAGCGCTTGAACGATGGGCCGAGCCACAGTTGCTATTCGAACAGTTACGAGCAGACGCACAGCATTTACGTGCGCTTCCTGACTTACTAGTTCAGTTAGGCTTGCCCGAGCAAACCATGGCTCATCCCCGCATTGCGCTGAGCCGGCTCGATGACACGTTGCGCCGCTGGGGGCTGGTATGAGCGACGAAATCAAACAGCGCCAAGCAATTCTCGACGAAGTTCAGGCAGGGCTGATGACGGGGGATCTGAGCATCGGCAATGCGGTCAAACGGCTGCGCACGGAGGTCACGGGTCTCAAGCAAGAACCCTTCGCACGCATGTGCAAGATTTCCTTGCGTACGCTGCGGCAGTTGGAGCAGGACGACGGTAATCCGACCCTGCAGACGCTCAATGGGGTGTTCAGATTGTTCGGGATGCGGGTGGGGATTGTGCCGCAACGCAGGTAGTGCGACGCCTGGCACAATGTGCAATGGCGGCTGTGCGCGGGAGGGCTTCGGCCCTGCCGGGTTCCTTTTGCCCCGGTCGACTAACCTGCGTACAGCTGCCACCTAATTCGATTAGTCGCGGTCGGTGGTAGCTCCACAGCAAAAGGAGTTTCACCATGATCGAACCTACCCCTAATCCCCCGCGCGCCCTGCACGCCACCAAACCCGTCACCCGTTCTCATGTCTTTGGCCAATACCTGGGCAGTGAAGCGCTCTTCACCGTACGCGAAGGTATCGAAGTGGAAGATGCCTTGATTCATGCCTGCGACCGGATGCAGTGCGCCGTGGCCATTGCCTGTGAAATGGTCGAACGCTCCCATCCCGAGTACCAGGCATTGGCCCGCTCGGTGGAGCATCAGCTTGAGGTGGCGATGGCGTTGGTAGAGGCGTCGATTGCGGGGATTGAATCCTAGCGATCTGCGGCCGCAGAACGGCCGCCTTCGATATCAAGGCTTGATGCCCTTCAGAAAATCGCGCGCTTGGTCCTGCAACCCCTCAGGCGCCGTCATGCTGCCATCGATCACCGTAATCACCGCATTCCCCTGCCACAGCTGATAGGCATCGGCCTGCTGCTGGGCTTCGGTAGGCGTCGGTGGCGCGACCAGGTTGGCGCGCACAGTGCCGTCTGCACCACGCTGGGAGGTGAAGTTGACGCGGTCCCAGGTGCCGATCGGGGCGTAGCTGACGCCTTTGACTTCGGCTGCCGGTAGCGCTGGGTAGTTGATATTCAGCCCGCTGCTACCGGGCAGGCCGAGTACGTTCAGCTTGCCGTTGGAGGCTGCGCCGGCCGCTACCGCTTTCTCGATGACCTTGACCGCGAACTGCGCGGTATCGCCCATGGCGTCAAGGGTCTTGCGGTAGCCGGCCTTCTGATCACGCATGATCAGGTCCATGTCGATGGCGGTAGAAACGGCCACCGCCGGTACGCCCTTGAACATGGCGCGCACAGCGGCGTTGAGGGTGCCGGACATTTGCGTCAGGGGACCGACGTTCTCGCCAAAATTGGTGCCCGATACCACCAGGTCCGGGCGGTTGTCCTTGAGCAGTACATCGAGGCCGACGTTGACCGCATCCACCGGGGTGCCGATGGCGGAGGTCTTGCCGGCGGGTGCGGTGTAGCCCTCGGGTGGGCCGACACAGAATTTATGAGCGTCGAGCTCGGTTACCGCCAGGGCTTGACCTGGGCTGACGACACTGGCGGCGCTGATGCCGCTGCTGTCGTTGAGCGGGCCGACCAGGGTGACGTTGTGACCAGCCGCCGTCAGCGCCTGATACATCGCATTGATGCCCGGGGCACGGCAGCCGTCGTCATTGGTCAGAAGGATGTTCAAGGCATTGGCCTGCAGGGAGAGGCCGGCACTGGCTACGGCGAGAACGCCAGTGAGCAGTTTGTTCATGGGGGAGCTCCGAAAGAGGCGCGCCCCGGCCGAACGGGTCGGACGGGGCGGCGGGGTTTAGCGGGTACCGAGCTTGCGCAGGTTGCCGGCGGTGAAATCGTCGTCGACGAAGTTGCTGGCATTGAGCTTGGCAGGTTTTTGATCGACCAGCATCCGGTCAACCAGGTAAGAGCCTGCGATCAAGTCGTGGTACACACCCAGGCGGGCATGGAAGCGCTGGATGTCAAACGCATAGATCGAGGTTTGCATGTTGGTGCGCCACAGTTGCCCACGGCTGTCATAGTTGTCGGCCAAGGTAGCTGCCCAACTGTCCTCGTCCAGGTAGATCACGCGCTTGGCGTAGATATGCCGGGCATTGGGCTTGAGCGTGCCCTGCAGCACCCACACACGGTGTTTCTCGTAGCGCATCAGGTCCGGGTTGATGTGGCCGGTGGCGTTCAGGATCTGATCGACGTTTACGTTCGGCTCATCGATCTTGTAGTTGTTGTACGGAATGTAGAACTCTTTTTTACCGACGATGGCCCAGTCGTAGCGGTCCGGCGCGCCGTTGAACAAACGGTCTTCGTCGTACACCCGGAAGCCGCCCGCACCGCTTGGCGAGTCGTAGCCGACGGTCGGCGCGCGACGCACGCGGCGTTGCCCCGGCGTGTATTGCCAGGCCTGGCGCGGCTCGGCGGTGGCCTTGATGAACTCGTGGCCGACCACGATTTCACCCTTCTTGCGCACCGGCTCCAGGGTGGTGAGCAGGAAGTTGGAGAGAATGCCGCCGGACGTTTCCAGGGTTTTCTGCGGGTCGGACCAAACCGAGAAAATCTTGTAGTCGACTTTCTCCGTCACCTTGTTTTTGTCGGGATAGACCACGGCCTGCTGGTACACCGCTTCTTCGGTCTTGGCGCGGCCTTGCATGGTGTGGTTGAAGATCAGTTCATTGCCGTTTTTCGGAATCGGGAAGGGCGATGCGCCAAAGGCATTGACGGCGTCGTTACCCTCGTTGGCGAGTTCCGCGTTGACGGCGTTTTTCTTGATGGTCTGTTCGGTGAACTCATCGACGCGGAAATCACGGTGGCTTGGGTACACCGGCATCTTGAACGAGTCCGGGTAGCGCTTGAACAGCGCTTTCTGGCCATCGGTGAGGTTGGCGGCGTACTGGTCCATGTTCTGCGCGGTAATGGTGAACAAGGGCTTTTCATCGGCGTACGGATCCGGGTACGGGGTGCCGGCACCGCCGAATTTCAGTCCAGGCGGCAGGCCACGCCATTTGCCGCTCCAGGCCGGAATGCTGCCATCGGCGTTGCCGGCTTTTTCCGCGCCCATCGGGGTCAGGTCCTGGCCCAGGCGGGCGGCTTCTTCGTTGCTGACTTTGGCCTGCAGGGCCAGGCTGCTGCCGAGCAGGGCCACGGCCAGGGTAGTGCGCAACCATGTGTGGGTGATTCTAGACATGCTGTGCTCCTCCATCAGGGGCTTCAGAACCGGTACTTGAAGTTGAGGGCGACGTTGTCACGGTCGGCCAGGGGGGCGTTGTTGGCATTGCCCAGGTAGGCGTTGTAGCGGGCCTCCACGGTGAAGTTGCCAAGGTAGCGCCACGAGCTGCCAATGCTCGCGCGGTCGTCACCCTGGCCGGAGTTGATGGAGCCGACCATGGCGCTGTCGTGCTGCGCGGCGGTGCTGTAGGTCACCGGCACCGACATGTCCCAGCCGCTGAACACGTTGTTGTAATCGAAGGTTGCCTGCACGGTGTAACCCCAGGCATCGCGGTCGTACACCAGGCTGTCGGTGCCCGGCAGGGTGAAGCCGGGAGCCAGGGTCACTGGGTCGGATTCGTCGTTGTTGAGCACGGTGTTATAGACCACCTCGCCAACCAGCGTGGTGTTGTCGGCAAAGGAGGTCGGGCCGACTACGTGAATCATCGAGACCTGGGCTTGCAGGGTTTCGCCACGTACGGGGCTTGAGAACCCGTTGTCGACCATCACTGGCGAGCCGTCGCGGTAGCTGACTTCACCGGCGATGCTGGTGTCGCCCAGCACGGTCGAGAAGCTGGCGCCGTACAGGTCGATGTTGTCGAAGTAGACTGCACGGTAGCGACCCAGCTGGCTTTGGAAGTCCAGCGATGGCGTTTTGTCGTGGAAGCGCGAGTAGTACACACCGAACTCGGTGTTGTTCAGCGACTCGGCCGCATAAGTGAAAGCCAGACCGTATTGGCCGCTGTCACTGGGTTCTTCGTCCTTGAGGCGCTGGACGAAGCCTGTGGCGTCGTTGTAGCCGCCCTTGTCGATGAAGTCGGTGCTGGAGAAGTAGCTGCCAACGCCGAAAATCTCGGTTTTCTCCCATTTGTACTGGTAGTAGGCCTGCACGTTGAGAGCCTCGGTCAGGGCGAACTGACCGAACACCTGGCCAACCGGCAGCAGGATCTCTTTGACTTCGACGCCTGGCGTGGTCGATTTGGTGGCGTCCACCGGGCTCTGTGCGGCAGAGATGCCCGGGTAGAACAGGCTTTCACCCCAGTTCACTACCTGATCACCGGCACGTACGTTCAGGCTATGCCCGCTGACGTCCCAGGTGCCATAGACGTACGCATCGAGCATGCGCAGGTCGTCGCGGTGCTGGTCGATGGTGTCCTGGGAGAAGCGATCCGGGCGCGAGCAGAAACCACCGGCGAAGCAGTTGGAAGTGCCGGTGTCGTTATCGTTGCCCTGGTCGTACACGCTGTCGTAGAAGCCCGAGGCGCGCAGGAATACACCGTAGTCGGTACGCCAGTTGAAGTTGGCCTCGGTGACGAAACCGGCACGGTTGTTGATCATGCTGCCTTTGTCGAAGGCGTTGTCGCCGTCGTTGCCGTTGGCATTGGCGACCAGCTTGTTATCGCGGTCTTCGGTACGCCAGGCGGCGCTGTAGGTCAGGGTGGTGTCCCAGTCGACCTTCAGGTCTTCGCTCGGTTGAAAGCTCATCGCGCTGGCGTTGCTGCCCAGCCCCCCGGCCATCAACAGCACGGCCAAACGTATGCAAGTGTTAAGTGGTTGTGGGGCGATTGTTGTTTTTATCATGTCGTCCTCATGCCGCGGTCAGGCCAGCCCGACCTGCAGTTCAGGGTTGGGAAGTGAAGCTGGGGCGACTATGGAGTCACGCTTGCAACACAACATCGTCCAACCGGACTAAGCGATTTTTGTGAGAGGGGCGCGGCGGCGTCGTAGTCTCATTGGACGATGACCACTCAAGCGGGTGAGGCGAACAATCCCGAGAACGACCGCAGCAGGCTTTCTGTCAGTTGCGGCTTTCTGCCAGTGGGCCCGTCGGGAGGTGATCGCATGAATGATGCCGAGATCAAGTGGGATGAGTGCTGCGATGTTTTGGTGATCGGCTCGGGGGCGGGCGGGATGACCGCTGCATTGCGCGCTTTTGATCTTGGCCTCAACGCCCTGGTGATCGAAAAAAGCGCCGAGTATGGCGGCACCTCGGCGGTGTCGGGTGGGGGTATCTGGATCCCCAATAACCATCGCATCAAGGCCCTTGGCGGCAGTGACTCGGCCGCAGAGGCGATTGCTTATATCAAGGCCGTGACCCACGGCGAGGTTGCCGACGGGCGCATCGAAGCCTATGTCGAGCATGGCCGTGAGATGGTCGAGTACCTGGAGCAGCACACGCGGGTGCGTTTCGAGGCGCAACCCAAGTATGCCGATTACTACCCTGAGGTTCCCGGTGGCAAACCGGGCTACCGCTCCATGGACCCGCAGCCGTTCAATGCCGCCGCCTTAGGTGAGGAATTCTTGCGCATGCGCGCACCCTCGCCTGGCACCCTGATGATGGGGCGCATGGCGATGACCATGAAGGAAGCGCAGGTGCTGCTCTGCCGCGGCAAGGGTTGGCTGGGCCTTACCTTGCGGGTGATGTGGCGCTACTGGCGTGACCGCGAGGGGCGCAAGCTGTCGCGCCGCGATCGCTTCCTGACCCTGGGCAATGCCCTGGTCGCGGCGCTGCGAACCTCGATGCTCGACCGTGGCGTGCCGTTGTGGCTCAACTGTTCGCTGCAGGAACTGATCATTGTCGGCGAACGGGTCGGCGGCGCCCGGGTAATGCGCGACGGCCAGGTATTCAACATCAAGGCACGCCACGGCGTGATCGTCGCCGCCGGTGGTTTCGAGCGCAATCAGGCCATGCGGGCGCAACACCATCCACAGCCTTCCCAGGCCAGCTGGAGTGCCACGCCGCCGAACAATACCGGCGACGGCATCCGCGCAGGCCAGGCCATCGGTGCGCGCACGGCATTGATGAGTCACAGCTGGTGGGCGCCCACCACCCATGTGGCGGGTGAAGAAAAGCAGCGCGCCTTGTTTGTCGAGCGCACCTTGCCCGGCTGCATCATGGTCAACTCGGCAGGCGAGCGCTTCGTCAACGAAGCGGCGCCCTACACCGACATCGTCTACGCGATGTATGCCAACAATCGTGAAGGTGCGGTCAGTGTGCCGTGCTGGATGGTCTTCGACGCCGAGTTCCGTCGCAAGTATCCCTGTGGCGCATTGTTGCCCGGGTATGCCCAGCGCGACTGGCAATTGCCAAGGCACTTGCGCGACTACTTCCAGAAGGCCCCGAGCCTGCCGGCATTGGCGGCGAAGATCGGCGTCGATCCAACCGGTCTGTTACGTAGCGTACAGCGCTTCAACAGTATGGCCGAGCAGGGTATCGATGCCGATTTCCACAAGGGCGATTCGCTGTTCGACCGCTACTACGGTGACCCCAGCGTGCAACCCAACCCTTGCCTTGCGCCGCTGCTCAAGGGACCGTTCTACGCCGTGCGTATCGATGCCGGCGACATCGGCACCAAAGGTGGCCTGCTGACCGATGTGCATGCCCGTGTGCTGCATGAAGATGGGGAGCCGATTGCCGGTCTGTATGCAATCGGCAACAGCGCCGCTTCGATGATGGGGCGTACCTATCCCGGTGCCGGCTCCACCATCGGCCCGGCGATGACCTTCGGTTACCTGGCGGCCAACCACATCAAGCATCAGTGCCAGGGCCAGCCGGCCAAGGCCTTGTCGAGGAGCATGGAATGAGCAAAGAACGCAATCAGGTTGCAGTGGTCACGGGCGCCAGCCGGGGCGTTGGACAGGGCATTGCCCTGGCATTGGGCGCCGCTGGCATGACCGTATACGTGACCGGGCGTGCCCCGCAGCAGGGGGGTTCGAACCTGTACGGGCACGCGCTGCAGGGCTCGCTACAAGAAACCGCCGCGGCGATTACCGCCGCCGGTGGCCATGGCATTGCCGTGGTTTGCGATCACGCCGACGATGCCCAGGTCCAGGCGCTGTTCGCCCAGGTGGAACGCGAGTGTGGGCACCTGGATCTGTTGGTGAATAATGCGGCCTTTATTCATGACCAGTTGATCGAGCCGGGGCCATTCTGGGAAAAGCCCCTGGAGCTGGTGCGCATCATCGATGTGGGCCTGCGCTCGGCCTACATCGCCAGCTACCATGCTGCTCCGTTGTTGCTGCGTAGTGAGCGGGCTGTGGTTTGCTTCACTTCGTCGTTCGGCGCTGGCTGCTACATGCACGGGCCGGCCTACGGCGCGCAGAAGGCCGGGGTCGACAAGCTGGCGGCAGACATGGCAATCGATTTCGAGGGCACTGGCGTAGCCGCGCTGTCACTCTGGCTCGGCCCGCAGTTGACCGAACGTACGCGTATTGCTGGCGAGCAGCATGGCGAGCAGTACAAGGCGTTCCTGGCCCAGGCGGAGACACCGGAGTTCAATGGGCGGGTGATACATGCGCTGCTCAGTGACCCGCAGTTGATGACGTATTCCGGGCAGACCTTGATCACGGCCGAAATTGCACCCGGCTATGGCATCAGCGAAGACCACGGGCGGCAACCGCCTTCGCATCGCGCGATGTTGGGGGATCCGCGCAAGCAGCATCCTGCTCGGGTGGTGTGATTGCAAGTGTAGACCTGGGACTGCTTTGCAGCCCTTCGCGGCCAGGGCCGCTCCCACAAAGATCAGCACAGTTCCCGTGGGAGCGGCCCTGGCCGCGAATGAGCGCGATGCGCTCACAGAGTTATGTGTGGAAACATTGAGTCAAGCAAATCCGGAGATCCATAGCCCAGCTTGTCCTACCGTTAAGCGGGCCTTAGGTACTGGATTTCAGCTCATGCCTTCTTCTCATCTGCGCAAAGGTCGCTATAGCGAGCCCGGCCATTACTACCTTGTGACAGCTATTGTCGCTAACCGCGCACCCGTTTTCTCCGACTTGCGAGCTGGTCGTCTTCTGGTTACCCAGTTCAGATTGGCCCACGAACAGTCACGCGCACTGTCGAAGGCCTGGGTGGTCATGCCTGATCACTTCCACTGGTTGATACAGCTGCAATCCGGATCACTTTCCGACTTGGTGGCCAGGGTCAAGGCGTGCAGCGCGCGAGCTGTCAACGCCCAGCGGCAGAGTGCTGGAAAGCTTTGGCAAAGCGGTTTCCATGATCGAGGTGTGCGCACGGATGAGGAGTTGAAACACATTGCTCGCTATATCATCGCCAACCCGCTGCGGGCCAATCTGGTGGAGCGGATTGGTGATTATCCGTTGTGGGATGCTGTTTGGTTGTGAGATGAGTATTCGCGGCCAGGGCCGCACAAACACAGCAATGTCTCTCTACACCATCTCCCGCAACACATTCTTGGTCACTTTGCCCGCCGCATTCAGCGGCATGGCTTCGACCACCTGCACCCGACGCGGCACCTTGTAGTTGGCCATGTGTTCCCGGCACCAGGCGATGAATTGCACCGGGTCGATCACCTGGCCCGGTGCGGGCAGCAGGAAGGCCATGGCCACTTCGCCCATGCGCTCATCAGGAATGCCGATCACCGCCGCCTGGGCCACGCCTGGATAGCGCAACAGGCTTTGTTCGATTTCCGCAGGGTAAACGTTGAAGCCGCCGGTGATGAACATGTCCTTGAGGCGGTCGGTGATGCGCAGGTAGCCGTCTTCATCGAGCACGCCGATGTCACCGGTGTGCAGCCAACCGTCGGCATCGAGAATTTCCTGGCTGGCTTGCGGGTCGTTGAGGTACCCCTGCATCAGGTTGTAGCCGCGGATCACCACCTCACCCGGGATGTTGGCCGGCTGACTGCGGCCGGCGCTGTTCACGCAACGCACTTCTACACCCGGCATGGCGCGGCCGCTGGTGGTGGCCACGCGCTCCGGCGAGTCGCCCGGGCGGCAGATGGTGGCAAAGCCGCAGACTTCAGTCAGGCCATAGGCGGTGACGATGGTGGCAAAGCCCAGTTCGTCACGCATGCGCCAGACCATTTCCACCGGGATTGCCGCAGCACCGGTCACGGCAACGCGCAGGGAGGACAGGTCGTACTCGCCCCGTTGTGGATGGGCCAGCAAGGATTGATACAGGGTCGGTGGCCCGGGCAATACGGTGATGCGCTCGCGCTGGACGCATTCGAGCACGGCCTGCACATCGAACACCTGCTGCGGAATGATGGTGCAGCCACGCATCAAGGCGGCCATCCAGCCGGCCTTGTAGCCGAAAGAGTGGAAGAACGGATTGACGATCAGGTAGCGGTCGCCCTCGCGCAGGCCGACCACCTCGCTCCAGTCGCGCACAATGCGCAGGTTTTGCCCGTGCTGGGTCATCACGCCCTTGGGCTTGCCAGTGGTGCCCGAGGTAAACAGCAAGTCGCACAGTGCTTGTGGCCCTACCGCTTGCTCGCGGGTGTGCAATGCGCTTTCAGGCACATCGGCGGCAAGGGCGAGGAAATCGTCCCAGGCCTGGGTGCCCGGTTTGTCATCACGCAGGCTGATCACTTGGCGCAGTGCTGGCAGGTCTTCGCTTGCCAGCATGCCAGGGTAGTCGATACCGAGAAATTCACCGATAACGAACAGCACGCTGGCCTCGCTCTCGCGCAGGATGTAGCCAGCCTCGGTGCCTTTCATGCGGGTGTTGAGAGGGATGAGTGCAGCGCCCACGCTTTGCAACGCGCCGGCGGCAACGATCCACTCCCAGATGTTCGGCGCCCAGACGGCAACGCGGTCGCCGACTTGCACATCCAGCGCCAGCAGGGCGCGGGCGGCTTGCTGGCGCAACTGGTCGAGTTGCCGGTAGCTGATGCGCCGGCCCGCATCGTCGATGGCCAGGCTTTCGCCATAGGTCAGGGCTGCGTTGGCGAACAGTTGCGCGATGGTCAGAGCATTTTCCACGGACGGCATGGGGCCTCCTCAGCTGAGGATCAATACGGAAAGAAAAAGGCCGGGCAAAGGCCCGGCCGGGTGGGCGCTTAAGCGGCCGGTGGCGCGAAGCGGCGCCCGGCAGAGAAGCCGCCATCGACGGCGATCATCTGCCCGCTGACGAAGGACGACTCATCCGAAGCCAGGAACAGTGCGACGTTGGCCACTTCGTCCGGTTGCCCGGAGCGGCCCAGCATGTGTTGCGAAGCGAAGAAGGCATGGAAGGCGGCTTGTTCACGCACCATGTTGGTCATCGGCGTTTCGATCAGCCCTGGGCACAGGCCGTTGACGCGGATGTTGGCGTAGCCGTAGTCGATGGCCATGGAGCGGGTCAGCTGGTTGATGCCGCCCTTGGAAACGTTGTAGGCGACGTTGCCGTCGCAGCCCTGCAGGCCGAAGATCGAGCCGATGTTGATGATCGAACCGCTGCGCTGGGATTCCATCTGCGCCAGCACGTATTTGCTGGTGAGCATGCTGCCGGTCAGGTTGATGTCCAGCACGCGCTGCCAGTTGGCGGTGGTGGTCTGGGTGACGCTGCCCTGGTCGGCGACGCCTGCGGCGTTCACCAGCACATCGATGCGGCCGAAGCGGCTGATGACTTCGGTCATCACCTGCTGGACCTGCGACTCGTCGCGCACATCCAGGGTCATGAACAGGCCGGGGAAGTCCGCCGGCACCTGGCCGATGTCCAGCCCCACAACCTGCGCGCCTTCAGCGACGAAGCGGCGTACACACGCAAGGCCGATACCCGAAGCGCCGCCAGTGACGACCGCGACCTTGTTCTGCAAACGAGCCATAACTGCACCTCTATTGTTGTTGTGGGCCAAGTTCCTGTTGCCGAGTCTAACCGCAGGCAGGCCTTGAGTGATCGTCCGTTGAGACTATTGGCGCGAAGGCTTCAGTCCGGGAACTTCAGCCGCACCCGGGCACCGGTCGGGCGGCTCTGGCAGGCCAGGGTCCAGCCTTCGGCCAGTTCCTTGGCGCTCAGTACATCGTTGCGTGCCAATTGGGTTTCACCTTCCTTGATTGTGCACATGCACGCACCGCAGAAGCCTTCTTCGCAGGACGACGGTACATCCAGGCCGGCGGCCTTGCAGCTTTGCAGCAACGTATCGCCTGGGTGGCAGGCGATTTCATGGGTTTGCCCATCGAGCTCGACGATCAGCGCCTCGCACACCGAATCGGCCGCTGCCGCACGCGCCTGGGCTTCCTGGGCCAGGACCTCGTCAGGGTCGGGCGGGGAGACGAAGCGCTCGACATGGATGCGCTCCGCCGCCTCGCCCAATGCCAACAGCGTGCGCTCCACGGTATCCATGAACGGGCCGGGGCCGCAAATGAAATAGTCGCCAGCGCTGTGGCCGCGAACCAGTTGACGTACCTGGGCATCGGTAAGGAAGCCCTGCACCGAATCGAGTACGTGCGCGACTTCCAGGCGCTCGGGGTGGGCCTTGGCCAGTTCGCGCAGTTCGTCGCGGAAAATCACCGAGGCTTCGTCGCGGTTGGCGTAGATCAACTTGATCGGTCGGCTACCGTTGTGCAGCGATGATTTGAGAATGGAAAAAACAGGTGTAATACCCGAACCACCACCGAACAGCACCAAAGGGCGGTCGTTGTGGGCCTGGCGTTCATCCAGGCAGAAGTGCCCGGCCGGCGGCAGCACTTCCAGCCAGTCGCCGACCTGCACCTGTTGGTTCATCCAGTTGGAAACCCGGCCACCGTCGACCCGCTTGATCGTCACCTTGGGCCGGGCATCGCAGATTGGCGAGCTGGCCATGGAGTAACAACGGGTCAACAGCTTGCCGTCGCAGGGCACGCGAAAGCTCAAGAACTGGCCCGGCTTATAGGCAAACCGGCCCTTGAGTGGCTCCGGAATGTCGAACACCAGCGAGCGGGCATCGGCCGTTTCATCGATTACCGCGCTGACTTGCAGGCGGTAACTGCCGCTGGCTGATTGTTCAACCGGGTTCAGGTTCAGCTGTTGCGTGCCCATATCCACCTCTACCTCAGATCCCGCTGATCAGTTGCGCATTGTCGACGCGGATTTCGGCGCCGTTGACGAAGCGCGATTCATCAGCGGCCAGGAACAGCACCACGTTGGCGATATCCAGTGGCGCGCACATGCGGTTCATGGGGTCCTTATCCAGTAGTTCCTGAGGGATCGGCTGGCCACCTGCAAGGGCTTGGGTCATCGGCGTGTTGACGCCGTCCGGGTGCACGCTGTTGCAACGGATGCGATAACCCTGTTGCTTGCAGTGCAAGGCAATGGAGCGCGTCATCGCCGCCACTGCGCCCTTGGAGGCGGAGTAGGCGCAGAACAGCGGCATGGCGCCCAGTGCAGCCACCGAGGACATGTTGATGATCGAGCCGCCACCGGTTTCCTTCATGGCTTCGATGGCGTACTTGCAGCCGAGGAAGTAACCGTCGCCGTTGATCTTCTGCACCCGTTGCCACAGTTCCAGGGTGGTGTCTTCGATGCTGGCCATGGCCAGGATGGCGGCGTTGTTGACCAGTACATCGAGGCGGCCGAAGTGCTGCACGGTGGTCTTGATAACCTGTTGCCAGTCGCTTTCGCTGGCAATGTCGTGACGAATGAACAGGGCGTTTTCGCCGATTTCGGCAGCAACCTGGCGGCCGGCTTCTTCGTTGAGATCGGTGAGCACTACCTTGGCGCCTTCACGGGCCAGCAGCAGGGCGTCTTCACGGCCGATGCCGCTGGCGGCGCCAGTGACGATACAAACTTTACCTTCTACACGTTGCATTGTTGTTCTCCTGATCGTGCTATTTGAAACTTGGCTTGGTCGACCACGTGGGCAGCGGCGCGGCGACCGGAATAGATGCAGTCGGCCAGGGACAGGCCGGAGACATAGAGATTGGAGGCGACGCCCACGGCATTGCGCCCGGCGCTGTAGAGCCCTGGGATGGGCTCGCCGCTGCTGGCCAGAACCTGGCCGCTGCGCTCGCAGACCTTCAGGCCGCCGAGGGTGATGGCCGGGCAGGGGAACAGGCGGCTGTCATAGGACAGGTCCAGGGCGTACCAGGGGCCTTGGTCCAGATCGGCCAGCATGGCTGCGGATTTGCCGAAGGCATCGGCAGACTCACCGCGTGCGGCACGGCTGTAGGCCTCGATGTTTTGTTGCAGCGCCTCGGTCGGCACGCCGCAGCGTTTCGCCAGCCCACTCAGGCTGGCGCTGCGTTTAGCGTTGAACAGCAAGTTGAGCAAAACCGGCAAGCGTTGGAACTGCCACACCTTGCCCGGGCCGACCTGCTTGACCGCTTCGCGCACCAACGAACGGTTGAGAATCAGAATGGCGCGGCCGTCCTGTTCTTCGACCATGGCGTGGCCGAGGGTGGCGCCGTAGACCTCTTCGTTGCAGTAACGCTCACCACGGGCATTGACGATCAGGCCACAGGCCCAGGCGAGTGGTGGATTGATGAAGCGCCAGGCACTGACCTTCTCCATCCGCGTGGCATTGCCCCCGGCGCTCTGGCCCAGGGCAATGCCGCTGCCATCGCAACCGGTGGCTCCCAACGGCAGGCCCGCCAGGTATTGCGGCGCATGCTGGGCGACCATTGCCCGATTGAAGATGAAGCCGCCACTGCTCAGCAGCACCCCGTGTTCGCCACGGATCAAGGTGCGCTCGGCGTATTGCTGTTCGATCTTGCGCAGGCGTGCGCGCAGTCGATCAGCCAGGGCCGGGGCGTACATATGGATGGCGCTAGCCCAGCGCGCCAGGCGAGCATGGCGCAATGCGGCCTTGCTGCCGGTGGGCAGTTGCCAGGCTTCGACCCCCACGACCCGGTCGTTGGCATCGAGCACCAGGCGGCGGGCCTCGCACTGGCTACGCAAGCGCACACCCTGGCGCAAGGCGCTGGCCTTGAGTGGGGCGTACAGGCTGGCGCCGGACATGCCCGGGCCTTTGGTCCGGTGCCCGCGCGGCGCTGGCTTGGCGTGCCGGGCATAGGCCGGCACGGCCTCGTTACCGGAGTAATAGAGGTAGTACTTGTCGCTGGGGTAGGACGTCTTGTGCGTCGGTACGCTCGCTTCGAACGCCACGCCCTGGCGTTCCAGCCAGGCCAGTTGTTCGCAGCTGCGCTCGCAGAAGTCATGCAGGGTCGGGTTGCTGACTGCGTCGCCGACTTCCTGGCGCAGGTAATTGAACATGGCTTCGCTGCTGTCGTCGTAGCCGGCCTGGCGCTGGTAGGGCGTACCGCCACCGGCATAGATCACGCCACCACTCAGTGCCGTGGCACCACCACCTTCGAAACGGTCCAGTGCCGTGACCTTGAGCCCCCGGCTGGCGGCCTCGATGGCCGCGCAAGCACCGGCGCCACCGAAACCGACGATCAGCAAATCACAGCGATCATTCCAGCGCGTCTGCTCGGCGCTGTGCACCCGCAATGGCGTCAACGCCTGAAGGCCGTCCATGGGGCAGGCCTCAGCCGGCTGCTGCGAGGGAAGCAGCGGGCGCTGCGGTGGTGGTGTAGCTGCCATCGAGGTAGACAAGCGGCGTGATTGTCTCGCTGGTGTGGATTTGCAGGATGCGCCCGATGAACACGGTGTGGGTGCCGTAGCTGAACTGCCCGTCCTGGCGGCAGAGAATCGCCGACTGGGCGTCGCCCAGATAAGGAATGCCTTCGGCGCTGGTCAGCCAATTGCCTTGGCCGAAACGCGCTTCGCCCTTGATTGCGCCGCTGCACAGGCGCGCCAGGTGCTGCTGCTCAAGGCCCAGGATGTTCACGCAGAAGTCTGCGCCGGCTTCCAAAGCTGCATGGGGCGAAGCGGTCTTGTTTACGCAGATCAGCAGCGACGGTGGTTCGGTGCTCAGCGAGTCGACGGCCGTGGCCGCCATTGCGAAACGCTCGGTGCCGTTGCTGGTGCTGATTATGGTGACCGACTTGGCCAGGCGGCGCATGGCCTGGAGCATGTCGGCTTGCAGATTATTGTTGTCGTTCATCGCACGGCCCTCTCGTTGTGCTTGGAGTGCGATGAATTCTTGCAACGACGTCCATACACAACATCGTCCGAGGGGACTAGTCGTCAGCGTCTATAGCCGCATGGTCCGTTTGAGGGATGTTCGCGCGCCCGTGCATTGCTTGAATGCTGCAGTGGAGGCGAGCGCCGCCCCCGCTGCACGCGCGCCCCGGCGGACGGGGTGAACAGAGGAGAACAACAATATGCTCAACCAGGACCTGATTCGCCAGCGTCTGAGCCAACGGGCTCGCGAGCTGGTGCCGATCTTGCGTGAACGCGCCCCGCACGCCGCCCAGCTTGGCCAGCTATCGCCAGAGACCATCCGTGATTTCCAGGAAGCCGGTTTCTTCCGCATCCTCCAGCCGTCGCGCTGGGAAGGCTATGAGCTGGAGCCCAAGGACTTCTTTGACGTCCAGATGACCCTGGCCGAAGGCTGCATGTCGTCGGCTTGGGTGTTGGGCGTGGTCGCGATCCACAACTGGCAACTGGCACTGTTCGACGATCGCGCGGCCCAGGATGTCTGGGGCGACGATTCCAGCGTGCTGATTTCTTCTTCCTATATGCCGGTCGGCAAGGTCGAGCGCGTTGACGGCGGTTTCAAACTGAGCGGGCGCTGGGGCTTTTCATCCGGCAGCAAACATTGTGACTGGGTTTTCCTCGGCGCCATGGTGCCGCCGCAAGAGGCGGGCGGAGCACCGGATTACCGGACCTTCCTGTTGCCTCGCAGTGATTACCAGATTCTCGATAACTGGAATGTGATGGGGCTGGAAGCCACCGGCTCCCATGACATCCTCGTCGAAAACGCGTTTGTGCCCGAATACCGCACGCACCGCTCGCTGGACGGCTTCATGCAGAACAGCCCGGGCAATGCGGTGAACACCGCGCCGTTGTTTCGCCTGCCATTTGGCCAGATTTTCGTGCGGGCCGTGTCGTCCTCGGCCATCGGCGCCCTGCAAGGCGCGGTCGATCAGTTCGTCGAACATAACCGCGCGCGCGTGGGCGTCAACGATGGCCGCAAAATGCTCCAGGACCCGGCTGCACAGACGGCACTGGCCAACGCCATGGTCTGCGTCGATGAGTGCAAGACCGTATTGCATCGCAATTTCGCCCTGATGCTGCAACGCGCACAACAGGGCGAGCCGTTGAGCATGCAGGAGCGCGTGAAGATGCGTTACGACTCGTCACTGGTTGTCGACAGGTGCGCCAAGGCCGCTGCCGACCTGATGTTCAACAGTGGTGCCTCGACCATCTTCCGCAGCCACGCGATCAACCGCGCCTTCCGCGACATCCACACCGGCCGCGGCCACGTCGCCAACAACCCGGCCAAATACGCCTGGAACCTGGGCGGCGTGAGCATGGGTGGGGACAGCAGCGACTTTTTCCTTTAAGCCTTTTTATCCAGGCCGGTGCAGCGCTGCGATGTTGCGGCGTTGCCACCAAAACCAGCTAGTCCATTTGCGTGATTCGTGAGCCCCGACGATCCCCGAGGATGGTGGCAAGGCGTAGGTCTCAGGCGCCGACTGCGCATTCAATACAGAACAAGGATCAACCATGAAATTCTCTTTGATTTACGAAGCCCAGACGGTCGACTCCAGCCGTGAAGGCGACCGCAAGATTTTCGAGGACACCGTCGAACAAGCCATCCTGGCTGACAAGCTGGGTTTCGACACCTTCTGGTGCGTGGAACACACCGCCCTGAGCAACTACTCGCACATGTCCGCGCCGGAAACCATGCTGGCCTTCGTCGCCGGCAAGACCGAGCGCATCGGCATTGGCCACGGTGTAGTTTGCCTGCCACCAGCGATGAACCATCCGGTCAAGGTGGCCGAGCGCATCGCCACCCTCGACCTGCTGTCCAAGGGCCGTGTGCACTTCGGCGTGGGTAAGGGCGGCACCCAGCAGGAAGCCGGTACCTTCGGTTACGACCTGGCGACCCTGCAGCCACAAATTGACGAAATGATGTACCTGATCCCGAAAATGTTCGTGCAAGACGAGATCGAACACCACGGCGACTTCGTGCAGATTCCCAAGCGCCCGATCCATCCAAAGCCTTACCAGGACCCGCACCCGCCGATGTACCTGGCGTGCACCAACACCGAATCGCTGAAAAATGCCGGTGGTCGCGGCATGGGCGCTCTGGTGCTGGGCTTCGGTGGCCCGGAAGAAATCGTCAAGAAGGTCGAGGTCTACCACGAAGCGTGGGATAACCGTGACGAGAAGAAGCAAGTGGGTTTCCGCCCTAACCGTCACATCGCGGCCCTGTGCCCGGCCATCGTGCTGGACGACAACGAACAGGCGCGCCGCATCGGTATCCGTGGCCAGCGCTACTTCATGGAATCGCTGGGCTACTGGTACGGCGGTGGCGAGCGTCCGGACCCGGAGAAGTGGAAAGATGACACCTTCGTCGACGGCAACGGCCAGGCGGTGATCAAGTCGCGCTTCGCCTCCGAAGAAGTCAGCGTCGACTTCTCCGACCCGACCATGGCCATGATGAACCCCAACCATGCCTACGGTACGGTCGAGGACTGCATCGGCTACGTGCAACGCCTGGTCGATGCCGGCGCTGACGAAATCCTGTTCATCTGCCAGATGGGCACCGTGCCGCAGTGGGCGCAGTTGGAGACCCTGAAGAACATTGGTGAGAAGGTGATTCCGTACTTCCGTAATCAACAGAAATAATCATTGAAGGCCCTTTGGGCCTTATCGCGGCCGGGGCCGCTCCCACAAGACTTGTGATAGCTGGTCTTTGTGGGAGCGGTCCTGGCCGCGATCGAGCGCAAAGCGCTCGCAAAAAAAAACGGGCCTTCAAGGCCCGTTTTTGCATTCTCCAGGCCCCCCGTTCCCGCTAGTCCCATTGGACGATGTTGCCCCTGCCCAAACCCGTTTAAATCCTTCTCCATAAGGCCTCCCCGGCATTTGCCACGGGGTGGCTCGGCCTGTTCACAGCGAGGAGTGCATCCATGGATATCCGTGGTTTGGGTTACGTCACCCTGTTATCCAGCGACCTGGCGCAGTGGCGCCATTACGCCAGCCAGGTGCTGGGCATGATGGTCGTTGCCGGCGCCGATGAAGAAGAGCAGTTGTTCCTGAAAATGGACGACCGTGCCTACCGCATCCTGGTGCAGAAGAGCGAGCACAACGGCTTTGGTTCCTGCGGTTGGGAAGTGGCCGGCAAGGCCGCTTTCGAGGAGGCGATTGCCGATCTGCAGTACGCCGATGTACAGGTCGAGCGCGGCACTGCCGCCCAGGCCGGGCAGCGCAAGGTCCAGGAGCTGGCGCACTTCAGCGACCCGGATGGCAACCGCCACGAGTTGTTCTGGGGCCCGCAGCAGGATTTCACCCGCTTCGTCTCGCCAGTTGGGGTCAAGGGTTTTGTCACCAATGACCTTGGCATGGGCCATGTGGTGCTGCCGGCGCCGAGCTTCGAGCGTTGCCGCGATTTCTACGAGCAGGTGCTGGGCTTCGGCCTGTCGGACCTGATGAAAGTCAAATTTACGCCGGACCCGGCAGAGCCGGAAAAGCGCATCCATTTCCTGCACTGCAATAACGGCCGGCACCATTCCCTGGCGATCTTCGAGTGCCCGATGCCCCACGGCTGCGTGCACATGATGGTCGAGGTCAACGCGCTGGACGAGGTCGGCCGCGCGCTGGACCGCATGCATGCCAACGGCGTGAAGCTGTCGGCCACCCTGGGCCAGCACACCAACGACCAGATGGTTTCGTTCTACATGAAAACCCCGTCCGGGTTCGACCTGGAATACGGCTGCGACGGCCTGGTGGTCGACTGGAACCAGCACACCCCTTTCGAGAGCACCGTGGTCAGCCATTGGGGCCATGACTTCAGTGTCGGCCGCCAATGAGGGCAATGACGATGGACAAGCGAATGACCACGGCCGAGATGGTCGGCCAACTGCGTGACGGCATGACCGTCGGTATCGGTGGTTGGGGCCCGCGGCGCAAGCCTATGGCACTGATCCGCGAGATCCTGCGCTCGGACCTCAAGGACCTGACCATCGTTGCCTACGGCGGTGCCGATGTCGGCATGCTCTGCGCCGCAGGCAAGGTGAAGAAGCTGGTGTTTGCCTTCGTTTCCCTCGACTTCATTCCGTTGGAGCCGTATTTCCGCAAGGCTCGGCAGGACGCTGCGATCGAGGTGATGGAGATCGACGAAGGCATGCTCCTGCTCGGCCTGCGCGCCGCCGCCATGGGCGTGCCGTTCATTCCAACGGCGGTGGGCCTGGGTACTGATGTGCTGCGCCACAACCCACAGATCAAGTTGGTCGCCTCGCCTTACGCCGATGGCAAGGATTGGGTTGCCATGCCGGCGCTCAAGCTCGACGCCGCACTGATCCACGTGGACCGTGCCGATGTTCGCGGCGTGTGCCAGATCGCCGGGCCTGACCACTACATGGACGACCTGTTCGTCCGCGCCGCCGAGCACAGCTATGTGACCTGCGACGAACTGGTCGACAGCGACTACTTCCACAGCGCCCCCGAGCGTGCGCGCCAAGTGTATTGGGAACGCAACCTGACCACCGCCGTGGCCCACGTGCCGGGCGGGGCGCACCCGTCTTCCTGCGCGCCGCTGTATGGCTTCGATGTGCCGCACTTCAAGACGTACAACGCCTCAGCCCAGGCCCAAGACGGCTGGGCGGCCTATGTCGCGCAGTACGTCGACTGCACACACGAGCAGTACCTGGAAAAGGTCGGCGGCCTGGTTGCCATCCGCCAGCTTCCCCTGCCGGTTTTCTAAGCGAGTTTTGATATGACGACGCCTGCAACGACTTACAGCCTCGCCGAACTGATGATCTGCGCCGCCTCCGAGGCCTGGCGCGACGATGGCGAAGTGCTTGCCACTGGTATCGGCGTGATCCCGCGCCTGGCTGCTTCGCTGAGCATGCTCAGCAGCAACCCGAAGCTTTTGATGACCGATTCCGAAGCCTACATGGTCGCCGAGCCGGTGCCGGTCGGCGCGCGCAACGGTTACCAGCCCAAGCGTGACAGCTGGATGGGTTTCTCGCGCATCTTCGACAACGTCTGGAGCGGCAAGCGCCACGCCCTGGTCGGCCCGACCCAGATCGACCGTTTTGGCCAGGCCAACATTTCCTGCATCGGTGATTACGCCAAGCCCAAGGCGCAGATGCTCGGTGTGCGCGGCTTTCCTGGCAACTCCATCAGCCATGCCAACTCGTTCTGCGTGCCCAGCCATAACCGCCGGGTGTTCGTCGAGGGTGAGGTCGATATGGTCGCCTCGGTCGGCTACAACCCGGAGCGCCTGGCGCGCGGCTGGTCGCTGGACGACATCGATATCCGCCTGATCGTCACCGACCTGTGCGTCCTGGATTTCCAGGGCCCTGACCGGCAGATGCGGATTCGCTCGCTGCACCCGGGTGTCAGCGTGGCTGAAGTCCAGGACAACACCGGCTTTGCCTTGCACGTACCGGCGGATTGCCCGACCACCGCAGCCCCGACCGAAGAACAACTGAAACTGATCCAGCGCCTGGACCCGCACAACCTGCGCGCCAGCCAGCTCAAAGACAACCCACCGGGCCAGCGCAGCGCGCGCTAAGACTTGCCCGGGCAGTCCCGCCTTGCCGGAGAAACAAGCGATGAGTGAGCAGAACAATAACGACGAGGCAGAGGTGGTGCTGTACGAAGTGCGTGGCGAGATCGCTCTCGTCACCATGAACCGCCCAGGCTTCCATAACGCGCAGAACTCGCGGATGACCTACGCCCTGGATGCGGCCTTTCGCCGTGCCTGCGATGATGACGCGATCAAGGTCATCGTCTTGCGCGGCGCTGGCAAGCACTTCTCCGCAGGGCATGACATCGGTACACCCGGGCGTGATGTCGACCAGACCTTCGACCGCGCCAGCCTGTGGTACGACCACGTCAACAAGCCCGGTGGCGAGTTCCTTTATGCCCGTGAGCAGGAAGTCTACCTGGGCATGTGCCGGCGCTGGCGGGAAATGCCCAAGCCGACCATTGCCATGGTCCAGGGCGCCTGCATTGCCGGCGGCCTGATGCTGGCCTGGGTCTGCGACCTGATCATCGCCAGCGAGGACGCTTACTTCGCCGACCCGGTGGTGCGCATGGGCATTCCCGGCGTTGAGTACTTCGCCCATGTGCACGAACTGAACCCACGCATTGCCAAGGAATTTCTCTTCCTCGGTGAGCGCATGCCGGCACCTCGGGCCTACCAGATGGGCATGCTCAACCGTGTCGTACCCCGTGAAACGCTGGAAGAAGAAACCCTGGCCATCGCCGGACGCATCGCGCAAATGCCACGTCTTGGCCTGCAACTGAGCAAGCAAGCGGTCAACAATGCCGAAGACCTGATGGGCAAGCGCGCCACCATGGACATGGTGTTCGGCCTGCATCACTTCGCCCATGCCCACAACGAACTGATTTCCGGTGACCGCCTGGGCGGCTACGACGCCAAGGCCATGGCTAGTTCCCAGCGCAAGCAGGGTGAGGCATAAGCATGAGTGTCTCTCTCAATACCCGACTGACCGAACTGCTGGGCTGCCGCTACCCGATCATCCAGACTGCCATGGGTTGGGTTGCTGATCCGAAGCTGGTGGCGGCGACCGGTAATGCTGGTGGTTTCGGCTTTCTCGCCGGTGCAACCATCGAGCCGCACAAGATGGAAGCCGCCATCCTGGAAACCAAACGCCTGACCGAGCAACCCTTCGGCGTCAATTTCCATATGTATCAGGCCAACGCCGGCGAGATCGTCGAGATGGTCCTGCGCCACAAGGTTCGGGCGGTCAGCTACAGCCGCTCACCGGGCAAGCAGATGATCGCGCGCCTCAAGGACGCCGGGGTGGTCTGCATTCCGACCGTGGGCGCGCTCAAGCACGCGCAAAAGGCCGTGGAAATGGGCGCCGACGCGGTCACCGTACAAGGTGGCGAGGGTGGAGGCCACACGGGGTCAGTGCCCACCTCGCTACTGCTCGATCAAGTGGTCAAATCGGTTTCGGTTCCCGTGGTCGCAGCCGGTGGCTTCAAGGACGGCAGCGGCCTGGTCTCGGCCCTGGCCTATGGTGCCGAAGGCATTGCCATGGGCACGCGTTTTCTTATGTGCGCCGACAGCCCGGTACCGCTGGCCACGCTGGAACGGTATCTGGCGGTCAAGGATCCGGCTGCGATTATCGTCAGCCGCGCCATCGACGGCATGCCGCAACGCATGATCCGTAACGAACTGCTCAACCAACTGGAAGCCAGCGGCGGCCTCAAGCGCCTGCTGCTGGCGCTCAAGAGCGGCCTGGCCTACCGCCGCCACAGCGGCATGAGCCTGGCACAAATGCTGGGCAGCGCGCTGAAGATGCGCGGCAGCGGCGAGCTGACGGCTGCGCAAAGCATCATGGCTGCCAACGCGCCGATGGTCATCCAGAAGGCCATGGTCGATGGCCGCCCGGCAGAGGGTGTGCTGCCCGCCGGGCAAGTTGCCGCGAGCATCGACAGCCTGCCCACCTGCGCCGAATTGATTGCCCAGATTGTCCGTGACGCCGAAGGGCGCCTGGGCGAGCTGTGCCGCCGTGTATCGTGAAGGGGAATACCATGAAACCATTTAGCGTCAATATCGACAGCGGCGTCGCGGAGCTGGTGTTCAACCGCCCGCCGGTCAACGCCTTCGACTGCCAGGGCTGGGCCGATATCGCCAGCTGCATCGAGCAATTGGGCCGCGATGCCTCAGTCAAGGTCATCGTGATCCGCGCCGAAGGGCGCGGTTTCTGCGCCGGCGTCGACATCAAGGAACTGGCCGCCGACGGCAACCTGATCGTCGCGGTGAACAAGGGCAACTACGACAGCTTCAAAGCCATTCACCGCAACCCTAAGCCTGTGATCGTTGCCGTGCACGGTTTCGTCCTGGGTGGCGGCATTGGTATCTGCGGCGCGGCCGATATCATCGTCGCCTCTGAGTGCGCCAGCTTCGGTGTGCCGGAAGTGGACCGGGGCGCCATGGGCGGCGGCGCGCATCTGCAGCGCTTGTTCCCGGTGCAGAAAGTTCGCCACATGTATTTCACCGGCGACATGATCGACGCCGCCGAGGCCTATCGCCTGGGTGCGGTCGAGCGTGTGGTCAAGCGTGAAGAGCTGCGCGATGCGGCCATGCAGATCGCCCACAAGATCGCCTCCAAGAGCTCGGCCATGATCGTTCTGGCCAAGGAAGCCCTGACCGGTATCGAAGACGGCAATCTGGAAGACAAATACCGCTGGGAGCAGGGCTTCACCCTTGAAGCCTACCGCTCGCTGGACTCTCAGGAAGCACGCGACTCGTTCGTCGAGAAGCGCGATGCCAACTTCAACGGCTGAAGGCACCCCTATGGACCTGACTTATACCCCGGCCCAGCAGGCCCTGCGCGCTGAAGCGCGGGCCTGGCTGGCGGCCAATGTACCGGCGCAACCGCTGCAATCGTTCGACACCGAACAGGGCTTTGCCGAACACCGTGCCTGGGAGGCCAAGCTCAACGAAGGCCGTTGGGGCATGGTCACCTGGCCGACTGAACTCGGTGGGCGCGGCTGCGACCTGATCGAGTGGCTGATTTTCGAGGAAGAGTACTACCGTGCCGGCGCCCCGGCGCGGGTCAACCAGAACGGCATCTTCCTGCTCGGCCCGACCCTGATGGAATACGGTACCGAAGAGCAAAAAGCGCGCTTTTTGCCACGCATGGCCACTGGCGCCGATGTCTGGGCCCAGGGCTGGTCCGAGCCGGGCGCCGGTTCCGACATGGCGGCCATTCGCTCCAAGGCCGAGCGGGTGGGCGATCACTATGTGATCAACGGCCAGAAGACCTGGTCGACCCGCGCCGTCTGGGCTGATTGGGTATTCGGCATCTTCCGTACCGACCCCAATTCCCAGCGCCATCATGGCCTGACCTTCATCCTGGTGCCGCTGGACAGCCCGGGTATCACGGTACGGCCGATTCCCCAGCTCAATGGCCTACCCGGCTTTGCCGAGATCTTCTTCGACGACGTGAAAGTCCCGGTGGAGAACGTCTTGGGCGGCGAAGGCATGGGTTGGCACGTGGCGATGTCCACGGCCGGTTTTGAGCGTGGGCTGTTGCTGCGTTCGCCGGCGCGCTTCCAGGAGACCGCACGGCGCCTGGTGCAGCTGTATCAGGATAACCGCGAGCAGGCGGATCAGGATCCGGCTATTGGCGAGGCGGTGATGCGCGCCTGGCTGGACGCCGAGGCCTACACCCTGGCCACCTACATGACCGCCTCGCAATTGGTGCAGGGCGGCAAGATCGGGCCGGAATCCTCGACCAACAAGATCTTCTGGTCGGAGCTGGACCAGCGCATGCACGACACCGCCCTGAGCATTCTCGGCCTGCGCGGCGAGCTGTTGCCCGAGGCACCGGCCGCCGGCGATGTCGGCCAATGGCTGGACGGTTTCCTGTTTGCCCAGGCCGGGCCGATCTACGCCGGCACCAACGAGATCCAGCGCAACATTATCGCCGAACGCATGCTCGGCATGCCGCGCGCCTGAGGAACAGACCATGGACTTTAGTTTCAGCCGCGACCAATTGCTGTTCCAGGACAACGTGCGCAGTTTCCTGATCAACGAAGTCACCCCCGAGCGCATTCGCGAAATGTGGCTCAGCGACACCGGACGCTGTGACAACCTGTGGGCCCAGCTGGTGGAGTTGGGCTTGAGCGCGATCACCGTGCCCGAGGACGAGGGTGGTATGGGCATGAATGAGCTGGATTTCATCCTTCTGGCCCAGGAATGCGGCTATGCCGGCCTGCCCGAGCCGCTGGTGGAAACCATGCTGGTTGGCGTGCCAATGCTCGCCGGTCTCGAAGAGCAGCACACAACACTCAAGCAAACCTGGCTGGCGCGGGTGGCAGAAGGCCGTGCCCGGCTGGCGGTCGCCGAACCGGGCAACCCGCTGGTCAGCGATGCCCATGTGGCCGACCTGCTGCTGCTGGCTCACGGCGATGAGGTGCATGCACTTGAGCGCAGCGCCGTACGCCTGACCCGCAACGTCTCGGTGGACCCTAGCCGCCAGTTGTTCCAGGTCGAGTGGACCCCGAGTGCAGCCACCTGTGTGGCCAGCGGCGAACACGGCCGGCGCTTGTGGGCCGCATCGTTTAATCGGGGTGCCCTGGGCAGCGCCGCACAGCTGCTGGGTTTGGCTAAACGCATGGTCGATCTGGCTGTCGACTACACCTTTGAGCGCAAGCAATTCGGCAAGCCGGTCGGCTCGTTCCAGGCGGTCAAGCACTTGATGGCCAACGTCGCAGTACAGATTGAATTCGCCAAGGGGCCGCTGTACCGCGCTGCCCATGCCGTGGCCGAGAACCTGGCAAATCAGGCGATGCAGGTTTCCCACGCCAAGTTGGCCAGTGCCGAAGCGGCATTGCTGGCCGCCAAGAATGCCATCCAGGCCCATGGTGCCATGGGGTACACCTGGGAAGTCGACCTGCACCTGTTCATGAAACGCGCCTGGGCGCTGGACAAGGCTTGGGGCGATCGCGGCCTGCACAAGTCGCGCATCCGTACAGCCCTGTTCGAAGGCAATCCGGCCCTTGGCGCCGGCGCTACGTTCTGACGCATTCATTTCCCGAGGTAGACCATGCCAGAAGCTTATATCGTTGACGCCCTGCGCACGCCCACCGGGCGGCGCAAGGGTGGCCTGAGCCAGATCCACGCGGCCGACCTGGGTGCGCACGTGTTGCACGCGCTGGTGGAGCGCAACGGCATTCCCGATGAAGACTACGACGACGTCATCTTCGGTTGCGTCGACACCATCGGCCCGCTGGCCGGTGACATCGCCCGTACCAGCTGGCTGGCCGCCGGCCTGTCGCAGTCGGTACCGGGCACCACCATCGACCGCCAGTGCGGTTCGTCCCAGCAGGCGGTGCACTTTGCCGCCCAGGCGGTGATGAGCGGCACCCAGGACGTGGTGGTTGCCGGTGGCGTGCAGACCATGACCCAGATTCCGATTTCCTCGGCCATGACTGCCGCCGAGCCCCTGGGCTTTAGCGACCCGTTCAGCGGTTCGCAGGGTTGGGTGCAGCGTTACGGTGCACAGCCGCCGACCCAGTTTCGTTCGGCACAGATGATCGCCGAGAAGTGGGGGTTGTCGCGTGCCGACCTCGAAGCCTATTCGCTGGAATCCCACCAGCGTGCCTTGCGTGCCATCGAGCAGGGCCGCTTCGCCCGCGAGATCGTGCCATTGGCAGGCGTCGAACATGACGAAACGCCGCGCCAGACCAGCCTGGCCAAGATGGCCGAGCTTGAATTCCTGTTCGGCTGCGACCGGGTCACCGCTGCTGTATCCAGCCAGACCTGCGATGCCGCCAGCGCCATGCTGATCGTCTCCGAGGCTGCGATCAAGCGTTACGGCCTGACCCCGCGCGCACGCATTCATCACCTGAGCGTACGCGCCGAAGATCCGATCTGGATGCTTACCGCACCCATCCCGGCCACCGCCTACGCGCTCAAGCGCGCCGGTATGAAACTCGAAGACATCGACCGGGTGGAAATCAACGAAGCCTTCGCTTCGGTGGCCATGGCCTGGCTCAAGGAAACCGGCTATCCGCACGAGCAAACCAATGTCAACGGTGGCGCCATCGCCCTGGGCCACCCGCTCGGAGCGACCGGTACGCGGCTGATGTGCAGCCTGCTCCATGAACTGGAGCGCAGCGGCGGGCGCTATGGCTTGCAGACCATGTGCGAAGGCGGCGGCCAGGCCAACGTGACCATCATCGAGCGCTTGTAAGTTCGCCAAAGGGCGAACAGACAAGCCACCAGAACAAGCAGCAGGAGAACGACAATGCAGATCTGCGAGAACCGCGTAGTGATCATCACCGGAGCCGGTGGTGGCCTGGGCCGTGCTTACGCGCAGGCCTTCGCGGCCGAAGGCGCCAAGGTCGTGGTCAACGATATCAACCGTGAAGCGGCCCAAGCCGTGGTGGACGAGATCGAACAGCAAGGCGGTGTGGCGGTTGCCAACTGCAACGACATCACCCGCTACGACGAGGCCGCGCTGATCGTACGCCAGGCCATCGAAACCTACGGTGACCTGAACGTAGTGGTCAATAACGCCGGCATCTGCCGCGACCGTATGTTTGCCAGCCTCACCGAGAGTGATTGGGACGCAGTGATGGCCGTGCACCTCAAGGGCCATTTCTGCATCGCCAGCCATGCCGCGCGTTACTGGCGCGAACAAGCCAAGGGCGGGGCAAAACTGAGCGCACGGATCATCAACACCAGCTCAGGTGCCGGCCTTCAGGGTTCCATTGGCCAGTCCAACTATGCCGCCGCCAAGGGCGGCATTGGCGCCCTGACCCTGGTGCAGGCAGCTGAACTGGGGCGCTACGGGATCACCGTCAACGCACTGGCCCCGGCGGCGCGCACCGGCATGACCGAGCAGGTGTTTGCCGATGTCATGAAAAAGCCGGAAGAGGGCTTCGATTACTTCGCCCCGGAGAACGTCGCACCGTTGGTGGTCTGGCTGGGCAGCGAAGCCTCCCAGGCGGTCAACGGGCAAATGTTCGAGGTCGAGGGTGGCAAGCTGTCGATTGCCGATGGCTGGCGCCGTGGGCCTGAAGTGGACAACAACGGGCGTTGGGCGGTGAATGAAGTGGGCGGGGCCGTGGAGCAATTGTTGGCTCGGGCCGTGCCTGCGCAGAAAGTCTATGGCACCTGATTGAGCGAGTATTGCCGTTGTGGCGAGCCGCGTTGCCTGTGAGGGTTGCGCGGTTTTTTTGGTTTTGTGGAGGACTTTCCCCTCACCCCAGCCCTCTCCCCAGAGGGGAGAGGGAGCTGATTGATGTCGTACATAAGTATCAAGTACACCCTGGATAGGGCTCCCTCTCCCCCTTGGGGAGAGGGTTGGGGTGAGGGGGAGCGGCCTTCCTGGGACGCTGCTACTTGACGCTTACCTGCGGCTGCTGCCCCGCATCCCACAACGCCACCAAACCACCAAACGTACCGACATACGCCGTGCCATCCGGTGCCAAGGTAATAGGTGACCAATTGTTATCGAATGCCTGGCCAACACCGGTCAGCGCCTTGAACTTCGTTTTGCCGCTATGGAAGTCCAGCGCCATCAGGTACCAGGCGTTCTCGCCATCGGCTTGTGGCTCATAGGTGTAGAAGTACAGCAAGCCATTGCCTACGGAGAGCTTGGGCACCACCGAAGGCGAACGCTCCTTCGATTCCCAGACCAGGTCGCAACCCGATTCGTCTTCGCGGATATCGATACGGCTGATGCCACCACTGACCGCTTGCCAGTCCTTCTGGGCAAAGGCGCTGGTGTAGCCCGCGTTGTTTTCGAGGATGATTGAGCGGCCCCAGCCGATGGCGGAGTTGTCGGTCGCCGAGGCACCCTTGGCGAACACGGGCAACTTGCAGATCAGACGATTACCGGCAAAGTCCTGCTCGCGGCGGTAGACCAACAGGTTAATGCGCCCGTCGGCATTGTCGGTGACGGTGACGTAACGGTCACCCATGAGGGTCGGCGTGGTGCCGCTGCCTTGGTTGATGGCGCCGACCTTGCGCCCGGTACCACGGTCATAGGCCTCGCGCCAACCTTGCACCGGCTTGCCCGTAGCATCGGTGGTGAAACGGTACATGGCGTGGTCAGACACAATATAGACGCCGTCAGCAGCCATTGACATGCCGTTCTGGATTTCTTCCGAGGCCAACTGAATACCCTGGACCTGGCCGTTTTGCGGGTTCAGCGTACCGAGGCGACCGCGCCGGGTGATCCACCAGATCAGGCCCTGATGATCGGGCATGACCCCGGTAATCGGGTCGCACTCGCCCTTGGGAAACCACGAAGTCGGGCGTACGCAGTCATGGGGGACCTTGCCGCTGAGATCCCAACTGTCGACCTGTTCGAACAGCCAGTTGCCAGAACTGTCCTGACGGTGCACCACGCGCTGGATGCGTTGCTCGGCGTCGGCGATGACCACGCGGTCCTGGTCATCGACATAGAAGTAGGCACCGGAGGTGTCGGCCATGATCTTGTCCGGGTCCAGGGTGATCAGGGCATGGAAGGTGGAGGGTCGCGGTGGCAGTGGGTAGCGTGCCAGCAGCTTGAGGGTACGTGGCTCAAGCAGTTGCAGCTCGAACTGCAGCAGGTTGGCGCACAGCACCACCAGGCGGCCCTGTTGGTCGAAGGTGTGGATCGGGCACATGCCACCCGGTTTGCGGCTGCCGTCGCGGCTGTTCACCTGAACGTTCTGGCCCAGCGGCCCCGGGCCCGGGTGGGTGTCGGAGCTGTAGCCATCCGAATGCATGTAGCTGTTGCCGTTGCCCGCCATGTACGGGTTGGCGGGCACGGCACCGGCCAGCGGCTGGGCCGCAGTGGCTGCGCCGATGATTGCGCTGGCATTGCTGGTGCCGGCGCTTGTCAGTGCCGTCGGCACGTCGGGCTCGGAACAGCCACTGAGCAGGCCCAGCAACGGCAGGGCAAGTAAAAATGGAGCACGCATCGAAGCCTCGCAAGTGTTCTTGTTGGAGTCTTGCTTGAATAACCGCAGCCGGGCCTCAGGGCATCGGCTGTTTGGACTACGCCCCATCAGGTCGGGGTAGACCTAGGTCGTACTTGACAGGTCTACAGGCTCCGTCGGCTCTAAATCAAGGGTTGTGGGAAAACTCCTACTTACAAACTTTGCATATTATTTTGAACACTCCGTGTGATATTTTGCGCGCCGCTCAAAAGCCGATGGCTCTGAATCGGGCTTTTTCGAGGTGCTGCCTGATGAAAAAAGGGGAGGGCCTCGCGCGTACGGCTGCATCCTGAGATAAATACAAACAGCGAGAAGTGTTCATGAGTGAGACCCCCCATGTTGCCGTGACTGGCACATCCCCGGCCGAGACGGCGCATTCCTCGGGCCTTGAGGTCAAGCGGCTGACATTCGTCGAGGCTGTTGCAATGATCGTGGGTACCAACATCGGTGCCGGCGTGCTGTCGATGGCCTATGCCAGCCGCAAGGCCGGCTACATGCCGCTGTTGCTCTGGCTGGCAGTGGCGGGCATTTTTACCACCATTTCCATGCTCTACGTTTCCGAAACGGCATTGCGCACTCGCAGCCACCATCAATTGAGTGGCCTGGCCCAGCGCTATGTCGGTTCGATCGGGGCGTGGGCGATCTTCCTGTCGGTGGCGGTCAACAGCATTGGCGCGCTGATCGCCTACATGAGCGGCAGCGGCAAGATCCTCAGTGAGTTCTTCGGCATCAGCCCCGCACTCGGCAGCCTGTTGTTCTTCATGCCAGCGGCATTGGTGCTCTACCTGGGCTTGAAAGCCATTGGCAAGGGCGAGAAGTTCATCAGCATCGGCATGGTCTCGATGACCCTGGTACTGGTCGCTGCCACTATGATCAACGAGCACACTAACTTTGCCAACCTGCTCGATGGCAGCTGGATCTATATGATTCCGGTGTTCAACATCGCGGTGTTCTGCTTCTCGGCGCAGTATGTGGTGCCGGAAATGGCGCGCGGTTTCAGCCATGCGCCCAAGCGGTTGCCGGTGGCGGTGATTACCGGGATGGTCATCACTTTCATCCTGCTGGCGATCGTGCCGATGTCGGTCATCTCGCTGAACGGGCTGGAAAACCAATCTGAAGTGGCGACGCTGGCCTGGGGCCAGGCATTGGGCCAGTGGGCGTTCTATACCGCCAACACCTTTGCCCTGTGCGCGATGATGACGTCCTACTGGGGATTGGGCGGCAGTTTCCTGACCAACATTTTCGACAAGTTCCAAAGCCTGGGCTCCGAGAGCAACCCGAAAAATCGCCTGCTGGTGCTGGCGATTGTTTGTGTGCCGCCGTTTATCCTGGCCTACAGCGGGATGGTTGGTTTCGTCAGCGCGCTGTATTTTGCCGGTGTGTTCAGTGGCGTGATCCTGTCGATCATGCCCATCCTGATGCTGCGCTCGGCACGCAAGCACGGCGACATCACCCCGGCCTGGCAATGCGGCTGGATTGCGCATCCTGCGATTCAGGTCACGGTGGTGATTCTTTACCTGTGCAGCATGGCCTACGCCATCTCCAGCGCACTGGGCTGGTTGCCGGCCAGTTGGTAAGAAGCCTTGCTTATCAGCGGAGTTCGGCGCAGATGAAAACGATCTAACGTCACATTGTGTATTTGCTAAGGTAATACATGTAGGCGAATACGCAGACTGATGCGCAAAAAGGATAGCAAGGAGACGAGGGGCACGTTCCTTAGGGTGCACGGTAGATTGACTCAGGCCCCGAACGCCGTGCGAAGCAGAAGAACATGTATTCTTCTAGTCAGAAGCCTGATAAACCTTGTAAGCCGGAGACCAGCACCGGCCGCCTACACTAACCTCCCCGAAAGCCCGCATTTATGCGGGCTTTCTTTGTTTTGGAGGACCAAACTATCGCGGACGGAGCCTTGCGGCAGCTGCTACACGAAGCACTCCACACCACCCTCGTAGCAGCTGCCGTCAGGCTGCGTCGCTCTTGGCTTTGATCCAAGCCTGCGAAAACATCTTCAGAGTTGTAAGCCTTTTCTCTTGCGCGCAGCTTTCTGTCTGACAGATAATGGGATTCATTATCATTTGTTGCTGGTTGTATCTCCGTGCCTGCACCGGATCATTCTTCTATCCACGCGCTCTACAGCGAACACAACGGCTGGCTCAAAGGCTGGTTGCGCGCGCGGCTGGGCAACGCCAGCGATGCCGCGGACCTGGCCCAGGACACCTTTGTGCGCGTGTTGACCTCGCGCAATGTCGAAACCATTCGCCAGCCGCGTACCTACCTGAGTTCCATCGCCCGCGCGTTGATGATCGACAAGTTCCGGCGCAAGGCGGTGGAGCAGGCGTACCTGGCCACCTTGGCCCTGCTGCCCGAACCGCTGGATGTGTCACCGGAAACCCGCTTGCTGATCCTGGAAACCCTGGTGGCCGTCGACACGATGCTCGATGGCCTCAGCGCGCGCACCCGGAATATCTTCCTCGCCGTTCAGCTTGAAGGGCTCAGCTACAGCGCCACTGCCGAGCGCATGGGCGTTTCGGTGACCACGGTGAAAAAACACATGATCATAGCCATGACCCAGTGCCTGCTGCTGGCGGAGGATTGAATGGTCGCGCCCCTGACTCGCCAGACCCTTGAAGCGGCGGCCACCTGGTATGTGCAACTCAATGCCGCCCCCCCGAGCGAAACCGAGCGTGAGGCATGGCGTGACTGGCTGGCGCAAAGTGAAAGCCATGCCCAGGCGTGGGCGCGGGTGGAAAAAGTGCAACGGCAATTGGGCATGTTGCCCCAGGACGTGGCCTTGCCAACGCTGGCCGGTGTACGTGCGCGACGCCGAGCCGTGCTCAAGACCCTCGGCGTGTTGCTCGCTGCCGGGGCCACGACTTGGACCGTGGGCGAGTTGGTCCCCACCCAGGCATGGATGGCTCAATACACCACGGGCAAAGGCAAGCGCCGGCACCTACAGCTGGCTGATGGCAGCCAGGTCGACCTCAACACCAACAGTGCTCTGGACGTGGACTTCAATGGGCAAATGCGCCTGCTGACGTTGCATCAAGGCGAAGCCTTGATCCAGACCGCCAAGGATCCCCGTGGCCGACCTTATGTCGTGCACACGCCGCAAGGTAGCGTGCGCGCGTTGGGTACGCGCTTCAGCGTGCGCAGCGAGGGTGACCGTACCGAGGTTTGTGTGATGGAGCACGCGGTGGAAGTGCGTTCGCTGCACAACCCCGAGCAGGCCATACGTTTGGAAGCCGGTCAGCGAATCGCATTCGACAGCGACCGTATCGATGCTCCCGCGCCCATGCCGCCGGGAGCGGGCGCGTGGGCGCAAGGCATGCTCACGGTCATCGAATGGCGGCTCGGCGATTTCATCACTGAACTCAACCGCTACCGACCAGGCTTTCTGCGCTGCGCTTCGGCCGTTGCCGGCCTGCGCCTGTCGGGGGGGTTTCGCATCGACGACACCGATACCGTGCTGGAAAACCTCAGTGCGTCCTTGCCGGTCAAGGTGCGTTACCTGACGCGCTACTGGGTCAGTGTCGAATCGGCGTGACGCAATTTATTTTGGAGATAATCACAAATCGGGTTGCTGATTTTCATTCTCATTCGGCCAAGCATCTGTAGCGGCGAACACAGCCGCCATTCTTGCCAGCCATTCGAAGGAAAAACGCATGACCCGATTGTCCCCGCGAGCGCCTCGGTCGCTTGTTCGCGCTGTCCATCTGGCGCTGTTCGGCTTGACCTTGTCGCCGTTGCCAATGCTTGCCATGTTGCCGAACCAGGCCATGGCGCAAAGTGCGAACGTCACCTACCAGATCGCGCCGGGGCCACTGGGTACTGTGCTCAGCCTGTTCGCCACTTCGGCGAATATCACCCTCTCGTTCAACGCCGAGCAAACCCAGGGCCAGCGCTCGCCGGGGCTTAGCGGCAACTACACGGTGGAAGAGGGGCTGGCCCGATTGCTCTCGGGGACCGGCCTGCAAGCCCAGCGCCAGTCCAACGGCGGTTATGTACTGATTAGCGTGTCGAACGGCTCGGCGGTGGAGCTGGGGCTCACCAGCATCAACGGCCAGGGCTTGGGCCAGACCACGGAAAATACCGATTCATACACCACCGGTGTCACCAGCACGGCGACCAAGCTGCCGTTGTCCATTCGCGAAACGCCGCAGTCGGTGACCGTGGTGACGCGGCAACTGATGGACGATCGTGGCGACCAGAACATCGGCGATGTACTGCGCAATACGCCCGGTATCTCGGCACAGACCTACGACAGCGAACGTACCGAATATTCCGCCCGCGGCAGTGTCATCACCAACTACCAGTTCGATGGGGTCAATACGGTCTACAGCGGTGTCTATGACGAAGGCACCACGTTGGTCGACATGGCCACCTATGACCGTGTCGAAATCATCAAGGGCGCTTCCGGGCTGATGACCGGTTCAGGCGACCCGTCGGCCACAGTCAACCTGGTGCGCAAGAAACCGACCCGCGATTTCCAGGCTTCGATCACCGGCAGCGCTGGCTCCTGGGACAATTACCGTACCGAAGGCGATATCTCTGGTGCCTTGAATGATGACGCCTCGTTGCGCGGGCGATTTGTCGGGGCCTATCAGGACAAGCACTCCTACCTGGACCACTACAGCCAGAAGAAAGATGTGCTGTACGGCATCCTCGAAGCCGACCTGACCCCTGGCACGCAGCTGACGTTCGGTATCGACAGCCAGACCACCACGCCCCGAGGCACGTCCTGGACCGGTAATCCCGTGTATTTTTCCGATGGCACGCGCACCGACTTTTCCCGTTCCTTCAATCCGGGTGCCGACTGGAGTCGTCGGGATTTCGAAAGCCAGACCTATTTCGCCACCCTCGACCAGGCACTGGCCAACGACTGGGCGCTCAAGCTCAGCGTCAACCAGATGCGCACCGATCATGACACCCGGCTGGCTTCGGCCAGTGGTGGCAACCCGGACCCGGTCACCGGTGAAGGCATGTTCTTCTATTGGGGCCGCTGGGAAGGCCACCGGGTGCAGAACACCGCCGATATCAACGTGTCCGGCCCATTCAGCCTGTTCGGCCGCGAACACGACCTGGTCGTGGGCTACATGAATTCGGCCTCGCGGCAGACCGGCGATACCTGGGACACCAGCGAGTTTGCCCTGGTGCCGGGCAACATCTTCGACTGGCGTGGTCATATAGCCAAACCGGACTTCCCGAAGAATGGCGACTATGAAACCAACCAGCGCCAGAGCGGCGCCTACATCGCCACGCGCTTGCGTCCCACCGATGCGCTTTCGCTGATCCTCGGTACCCGTGTCAGTACCTTCAAGTACGACGAGGATTATGACTACGACGGCAACAACCCGAACTTTGTCGACAGCAGCCCCAACTACGAGCAACACGGCGTGGTTACCCCTTACGCGGGCGTGGTCTACGACCTCGACGACACTTACTCGGTGTACACCAGCTACACAAAGATCTACCAGCCGCAAGTCAACAAGGACGTCAATGGCGCAACGCTTGATCCGGTGGAAGGCGACAGTTATGAAGCCGGTTTGAAGGCTGCCTACTTTGAAGGCAAGTTGAACGCCAGCCTGGCCTTCTTCCGCATCGAACAGGACAATGTGGCCGAGTGGGTAGACACCAACCCGTTCACCAACGAAGGCATCTACAAAGCCATTGAAGGCACCACCACCAAGGGGCTGGAGCTGGAAGTGGCCGGCGAGCTACAACCGGGCTGGAACCTGTCGGCCGGCTACACCTACGCCCGTACCCGTGACTCCGACGAGCAACGGGTATTCGGCTTCCCCATGGCCACCACCAAGCCGGAACACCTGGTGCGGCTGTTCACCACTTATCGCCTGCCCGGCGAGCTGGATAAAGTCACCGTCGGCGGTGGCGTGAACTGGCAGAGCGAGTTCTACGGCAACATCTACAGCCCGACGGTTGGCGACTACACCCGCATCAAGCAGGGTGGCTATACCCTGGTCGACCTGATGACCCGCTATGAGTACGACGAACACCTGACCTTCACGGTCAACGCCAACAACGTGTTCGACAAACGTTACCTCAGCGGCCTGGGCAACTTCGACACGACCTTCTACGGCGAGCCCCGTAATCTGATGTTCACGACCAAGTGGGCGTTTTGAGCCGGTAGAGTGGCTATGCCCGCGGCTACTTCACACGTCGATGTGCTCTGCGAGAAAATCGATCAGCGTGCGCACCGAGGGAAGCAGGCCGCGGCGTGAGGGAAAGACGGCATGTATGAGCCCGGCCCGCGGTGCCCACTGCGGGATGATATCCACCAGCGTGCCGGCCTTCAGGTCCTGATCGACCACCATGTGCGGTAGCTGCACGATGCCCAGGCCGTGCAGGGCTGCCTGGCGCAGTGCGGTCATGTCATCGGTGACATACCGGGGCGTGTGATGGACCTCGGCGGTGGCCCCGTCCGGGCCCTCCAGGCACCAGCGATGATCGCGCGCCGGCCCCCAGTCCAGGCTGGGCAGGTTGCCCAGGTCGGCCGGCACCAAGGGCAGGGCGAGGCCTTCGAGCACGCTAGGGCTGGCGACCAGGCGCTGGGGGCTTTCGACCAGTACGCGCATGACCAACTCGCTGTCTTCCAGCGGCGGGAAGCGTACCCGTAATGCCAGGTCCAGGCCTTCACTGATGACGTCCACCGGGCGGTTGGTGGCTTCAAGATGCACCGTGACCCTGGGGTACTCCACCATGAACCGGGCGAGCAGGTCGCTGATCCGGTAGTGCAACAGGGTGGTCGGGCAGCTCATGCGCACGATGCCCTGGGGTTGCGAGCGGCTGCGTTCGATCACTTCTCTGGCCGCTTCGGCTTCCACCTGCATGGCCACGCAATGGCGGTAGTACTCCTGGCCGATTTCGGTGACGGAGAAATGCCGGGTCGAGCGTTGCAGCAGACGTACGCCCAGGCGCTCCTCGAGTTCGGCGATGCGTCTGCTCAACGTTGACTTGGGAATGTTGAGTGCTCGCCCGGCGGGCGCGAACCCGCCGTGTTCGACGACTTGGGCAAAGTAGTAGAGGTCGTTGAGGTCTTCCATGGTCGATCGCCTATAAAACACTGCCGTCAATTTAACAGGTCTGGTGGCTGCAATGGCCCCGGACGCAACCTGCGGCAGCTGCTACGGGATTGAGGCAAGCCACGCACCTGTAGCAGCTGCCGCAAGGCTGCGTTGGCCGTCAGGCCCATCCGCTCCGGTCGTGTTTGATGCAGGCATGCAGCTTTTTCCTAGCCTGCGACTACAAAAATCATAATTTCGCTAATCCATGTCTGCGAACAGAATGCGGCCAACACCCTCCCACGCCTATCGGAAGTGCACGGACATGACAGTGGAAAAAATACAAATAGACACGCTTGTTGTCGGCGCCGGTCAGGCCGGCGTGGCCATGAGTGAACACTTGAGCCGGCTCGGTGTGCCGCACCTGGTCCTGGAGAAAAACCGTATTGCTGAAGCCTGGCGCACCGGGCGCTGGGATTCGCTGGTGGCCAACGGCCCGGCCTGGCACGATCGCTTCCCGGGCCTGACCTTCGACGGCCTGGACCCCGATGCCTTTGCAGCCAAAGATCAGGTTGCCGATTACTTCGAAGCCTACGCGAAAAAATTCAATGCACCGGTGCGCACCGGTGTGGAAGTGACCAAGGTCGAGCGCAACAGCGACCGTGCGGGCTTTACCGTTGAAACCTCCATTGGCGTGATCCAGGCCAACCAGGTGGTGGTAGCAACCGGGCCGTTCCAGAAGCCGGTTATTCCGCCAATCGCGCCTCAACTCGAAACGATCACACAGATCCACTCGGCCCAGTACCGCAACCCGCAGCAGATGCCCGAAGGCGCTGTGTTGGTTGTGGGTGCAGGTTCCTCCGGGGTGCAGATCGCCGATGAACTGCAGCGTGCCGGCAAGCAGGTCTACCTCTCGGTGGGTGCCCATGATCGTCCGCCGCGTGCCTACCGCAACCGAGACTTCTGCTGGTGGTTGGGTGTGCTCGGTGAGTGGGATGCCGAGGCGGTTCAACCGGGCAAGGAACACGTCACCATCGCGGTCAGCGGTGCCCGTGGCGGCCATACCGTCGATTTTCGCAAGCTGGCCC
Organism: uncultured Pseudomonas sp.; assembly: GCA_964453495.1. Classification (GTDB taxonomy): domain Bacteria; phylum Pseudomonadota; class Gammaproteobacteria; order Pseudomonadales; family Pseudomonadaceae; genus Aquipseudomonas. The sequence goes on from CAYVPI010000003.1 coordinate 47,819, forward strand.
AGCAGGGCATGACCCTGGTCGGCCTGACCAAAACCATCAATAACGGGGTGGTGAGCTTCGAGGCAAACCTTGCCGACAACATTGCCCGTGGCGATGAAAACTACCTGGCGCTGCTCGATGCTGCCGATGCCTACATCGCCCGCAATGGCCTGGACCTGCCGGAAGAACCCGAAGCGCGGGTGATGCTGCCTGATTCGCAGTGCCTGACCCAGCCGATTCTTGAACTGGACCTGGCCAAGGCGGGCATTACTTCGATCATCTGGGCCACTGGTTATTCGGTCGACTACAGCTGGCTGAAGGTCAACGCCTTCAAGGACAACGGCAAACCGCAGCATCAGCGCGGTGTGTCGAGCGAACCCGGGGTCTACTTTGTCGGCCTGCCGTGGTTGTCGCGCCGTGGCTCGGCCTTTATCTGGGGTGTTTGGCACGACGCCAAGCATATCGCCGACCACATTGTGAAACAGCGTACCTACTTCACTTACCGCGATGCTTCGCAGCGCCAGGCAGATGCCGAGCGCGAGGCCGCAGCACTCGATTCGAACTTCAAACCCGTCAGCCTCATGGGAGCTCGTTGATGCCTACTCATACCCGTATCCGCATGTTCAACACCAAAGATACTTACCCCAACCAGACCCTGGACAACGACCTGTGCCAGGCCGTGCGTGCCGGCAATACCGTATATGTGCGTGGCCAGGTCGGCACCGACTTCGACGGCCAGCTGGTTGGCCTGGGTGACCCACGCGCACAGGCCGAGCAGGCCATGCGCAACGTCAAGCAGCTGCTGGAAGAGGCGGGCAGCGACCTCAGCCATATCGTCAAGACCACTACCTACCTGATCGACCCGCGCTACCGCGAGCCGGTGTACCAGGAAGTCGGTAAATGGCTCAAGGGTGTGTTCCCGATCTCCACCGGCCTTGTGGTCAGTGCCCTGGGGCAGCCCCAGTGGCTGATGGAAATCGATGTGATCGCTGTAATCCCTGACTGACCCCCAGCGTTCGCTCACAACAACTTTGTTCAAGGAGGCTTCATGACTTTTTCCATCGTCGGCCGTTGCGCCGAAACCGGCCAGCTGGGTATCGCCATCAGCTCCTCGAGCATTGCCGTGGGCGCGCGTTGCCCTTGGTTGCGTGCGGGTGTCGGTGCGGTGTCCACGCAGAACATTACCCTGCCGGCGCTAGGCCCGCAGGTCCTGGACTTGCTCGATGCCGGGCTGGAGCCCGCCGCTGCCCTGGACCAGGCCCTGAGCAGTAATGGCTATAGCCAGTACCGCCAAGTCGCGGTGGTCGACAGCCAAGGGCGCACCGCTGTATTCAGCGGCGCCCAGGCACTGGGCAACTACAACGCCGTGGAAGGTGACCAATGCGTTGCTGCCGGCAACCTGCTGGCCAGCACTGAAGTGATCACTGCCATGGTGGCTGCCTTCGAGCAGGCCGGCGGCAGTTTGCCCGACCGCTTGCTGGCAGCCATGCATGCCGCCGTTGCCGCCGGAGGCGAAGCCGGGCCGGTGCATTCGGCGGCGCTTTCGGTGGTGGGTGAGCTGACCTGGCCAATCGTCGACCTGCGGGTGGACTGGGCCGACGAAGACCCGATCGGGCAACTCGACCAGCTCTGGCAGGCGTATCGCCCGCAGATGCAGGACTACCTGACCCGCGCCCTCGACCCGACCGCAGCCCCAAGCTACGGCGTGCCGGGTAACGAGTGACATGCTGCGCTGCCTATCAACCGCTTCCTGGAGTTCTGTCCATGCCCACCAGCCGTGACCTGCTGGCCCAGCTGATTGCCTTCAACACGGTCAGCCGTGAGTCCAACCTGGCCCTGATCGAATTCATTCGCCAGTACCTCGATGGACTGGGGGTGGCGTGCGAACTCGATTACAACGCCGAAGGGACCAAGGCCAATCTGTTCGCCACGATAGGCCCGAGCGATCGGGGTGGTGTGGTGCTGTCAGGCCATACCGACGTGGTACCGGTGGCAGGCCAGGACTGGACAGTCGACCCCTTTCAGCTGACAGAGCGCGACGGTAAGTTGTACGGGCGTGGCAGCGCCGACATGAAAGGGTACATCGCCGCAGTGCTGGCAGCCGTACCGCACTTTCTCGCCGAGCCGCTGAAGGTGCCCGTGCACCTGGCGTTCTCCTATGACGAGGAAGTCGGCTGCCTGGGCGTGCGCTCCTTGTTGGCCGAGCTTGCACAGCGGCCGCACAAACCTATCGCCTGCATCATCGGTGAGCCGACCGAGCTCAAGCCGGTGCTAGGGCACAAGGGCAAGTTGGCCATGCGCTGCCAGGTGCAGGGCGCGGCATGCCACTCGGCTTACGCTCCGCAAGGGGTGAACGCCATCGAATATGCGGCGCGCTTGATTGGCAAGCTGGGCGAAATCGGCGAGCAACTGGCAGAGCCGCAGCTACACGACCCACGTTTCGACCCTCCGTTCTCGACTGTGCAAACGGGTGTGATTCAGGGCGGCAGGGCACTGAACATCGTGCCTGCCGAATGCCAGTTCGATTTCGAAGTGCGTGCGTTGCCGGACTTCGATGCGAGCCAGGTGGTCGAGCAACTGAGTGACTATGCGCAAAGCCAGCTGTTGCCCTCGATGCGTGCGCGCAGCAGCGCCAGTGACATCAAGTTTCAACCCTTGTCCGCCTACCCGGGGCTGGCCACCGACCCGCACAGCCAGGTGGCTCAATTGCTCGCGCTCATCAGCGGCAGCCGTGATTTTGGCACCGTGGCCTTTGGTACAGAGGGTGGTTTGTTCAACCAGGCGGGCATTCCCACAGTGGTTTGCGGGCCGGGCAGCATGGACCAGGGACACAAGCCGGATGAGTTTGTCAGCCGGGAGCAGCTTGAGGGTTGTGATGCGATGTTGGGGCGGTTGGTTGAGTGGTTGCGAGGAGGGCCACCCCTCACCCCAGCCCTCCCGGAACGCCGGACCGCCCCACAGGGGAGAGGGAGCGGTTCTATGGCGTGAGTGAAATTGCAGCGACTCACACAAATCGGCGCCCTCTCCCCGTTGGGGAGAGGGCTGGGGTGAGGGGAGCGGCCGCGCAACCCAGTGCCCCCTCTACCCATCTTTTTTATAGCCCCCAAGCATATTTTTAATAATTTTCCTATGCCTGGGTATGTCGCACTATCGACTTCAACAGAACAAGACACGACCGCAGCAGTGGTCGACAAAGGAGTACAGCGTGTTAGATCTCAACGACTGGCAACAGCGGGCCACCCGCCAGGTGTTTATCGACAAGGCGCTGATCGACGGCATCCAGGTGGCGGCCACTTCCGGCAGCACCTTCGACGTGATCAACCCAGCGACCAACCAGGTGCTGGCAGAGGTGAGTGCCTGTGGCGAGGTCGAGGTCGACCTGGCGGTGCGCAGTGCACGTGAGGCGTTCGAGCAGGGGGCCTGGGCGCGCATGGCGCCAGGCGAGCGCAAGAAGGTGCTGCTGCGCCTGTCTGAGCTCATGCTGGTCAACCGCGAAGAGCTGGCCCTGCTCGATTCGCTGAGCATGGGCAAGCCAGTGATGGATGCCTGGAACATTGACGTGCCGGGTGCGGCACATGTGTTTGCCTGGTACGGCGAAAGCCTCGACAAACTCTATGATCAGGTGGCGCCTACCGGTCCCAATGCATTGGCAACCATCACCCGCGTGCCCCTTGGCGTAATCGCTGCTGTAGTGCCGTGGAACTTCCCGCTGGACATGGCGGCCTGGAAAGTCGCACCGGCATTGGCTGCCGGTAACAGCGTGGTGCTCAAGCCTGCCGAACAATCACCGTTCTCGGCGCTGCGCCTGGCCGAGCTGGCGCTGGAAGCCGGTGTTCCGGCCGGGGTGTTCAACGTGGTGCCGGGGCTGGGAGAGAGTGCCGGGCGCGCCCTGGGCCTGCACATGGACGTGGACGCACTGGCGTTCACCGGCTCCACCGAAGTGGGCAAGTACTTCATGCAGTACTCGGCACAATCCAACCTCAAGCAGGTCTGGCTGGAGTGCGGCGGCAAGAGCCCGAACCTGGTCTTTGAAGACTGCCAGGACCTGGACCTGGCGGCAGAGAAAGCGGCCTTCGGGATTTTCTTCAACCAGGGTGAAGTCTGTTCCGCCAACTCGCGGCTGCTGGTGCAACGCTCGATTCACGATGAGTTCGTTGAACGGTTGATGGCCAAGGCGCGCCAATGGCTGCCGGGCAACCCGCTGGACCCGGCCAGCAAAAGCGGTGCGATCGTTGATGTGCGGCAAACCGAAAGCGTGATGGGCTACATCCGTCAGGCCCGCGAAAGTGGCGCCACCCTGGTGTGCGGCGGCAAACAGCTGACCATCGATGGTTCCAGCAACTACATCGAGCCGACCCTGTTTACCGGTGTCACCGCCGACATGCCGCTGGCCCGCGAAGAAATCTTCGGCCCGGTATTGGCCATCAGTGTCTTCGATACCGAAGAAGAAGCGATCGCCCTGGCCAACGATCACATCTACGGCCTCGCCGCATCGCTGTGGAGCGATGACCTCAACCGCGCCCACCGTGTGGCGGCGCGCCTGAATGCCGGCACGGTATCGGTGAACACGGTTGATGCACTGGATGTCACGGTGCCGTTTGGCGGGGGCAAGCAATCGGGCTTCGGCCGCGATCTGTCGCTGCATGCATTCGACAAGTACACCCAACTGAAAACCACCTGGTTTCAGCTGCGCTGACGCCATGGGGCAGCAGGTTGCGGTGAGTGTCTCCCTATAACAACAAGACGGAACAACCATGAACACAAATGCAAGCGTGGGGGCGGCAGTGATCGCCCCAGGTTCGGTCAGCAAACCCCGGCTGGGGTTGGGGGCGTTGCTGTCGGTGGCGATCGGCCTGGTCGTGTCCCAGGGCGTGATGGTATTGATGCTGCAGGGTGCCGGCATGGCCGGTATCGGTTTCATCGTGCCGTTGACCCTGGCCTGGGTACTGGCCTTGAGTTACGCCTGCTCGTTCTCCGAACTGTCGTTGATGATTCCCCGGGCCGGCAGCCTGAGCACCTATACGGAAGTTGCCATCGGGCAGTTCCCGGCGATCCTGGCGACCTTCTCCGGCTATGTGGTGGTGGCGATGTTCGCCCTGTCGGCCGAGCTGCTGTTGATGGAATTCATCATCGACAAGGTCTACCCGCACGCATTGCCGCCACTTAGTGTGGCCTTGGGTGTGCTGTCGCTGTTCACCGTGCTGAACCTGTTCAACATCGACATCTTTGCCCGTTTGCAGACGGTGTTGGCGGTGGTGATGACCGTGGTATTACTGGTGATGGGTTTGAGCGCTGTAGCCAGCGATGGCGCGGTGCCCAGTGCCAGCCTGTTTGCAGGGGCCACCTGGAACCCCATGGGCCTGGGCGTGATCGCGCTGACGGCCATGGCCGTGTGGGGCTTTGTCGGTGCCGAGTTCGTCTGCCCGCTGGTGGAAGAGACCAAGCGCCCGGAGCGCAATATTCCGGCCTCGATGATGCTGGGCCTGACCATCATTTTCGTGATCATCGCCCTGTACTGCCTGGGCGCCTTGCTCACCGTGCCCCAGGCCGACCTGCTCAGCAATGGCCTGCCGCATTACCTGTTCGCCACCACGGTGTTCGGCGAAGCCGGTAAAGTGTTCCTGGTGACCGCGGCCATTACCGCAACCTGCAGCACCCTGAACAGTTCGTTGGCGGCCATTCCACGGATGCTGTTTGGTATGGCCCGCAACGGCCAGGCGTTCGGCATTCTCAAACGCCAGGGCCGTCGCACTGGCGCACCTTGGGTAGCGGTGCTGTTCGTCTCGGCCGTCACCGGTTTGCCGTTGCTGCTGATGCACGAGCATCCCGATGCCATCAACCTGCTGTTGCTGGCCGCCGCGCTGGCCTGGCTGCTGGCCTACATCATCACCCACGTCAACGTGATTGCCTTGCGCCGTCGCTACCCGCAGGCCAAGCGCCCGTTCCGTACACCGTTTTACCCGTTGCCCCAGATTTTCGGCATCGCTGGAATGCTCTTTGCAATCTGGCATGTCTCACCGGCACCGGAAATGACCGCATCGATCTTCAGCTACGCAGGCCTGGTCCTGGCAATCGTCTCGGTGATCGCCGTGGTCTGGATCAAATGCGTCATGAAAAAACCCCTGTTCAGGCCGGAGCCGCTTGCAAGCGTGCTTGGCACTGCTGCTGACAACACCAAGACCCAAAGAGAGATTTGAAAATGACCGCACCATTCGAAAAAAGCCGTGAAACCGCTGATTATCAGGCGCTGGATGCGGCTCACCACATTCACGCCTTCCTGGACCAGAAAGCCCTGAACGAAGAAGGGCCCCGCGTGATCGTCCGCGGCGAGGGCCTGGCCCTCTGGGACAACGACGGCAACCGCTACCTGGACGGCATGTCGGGCCTGTGGTGCACCAACCTGGGCTATGGCCGCAAGGACCTGGCCGCGGCTGCGAGCCGCCAGTTGGAGCAACTGCCGTACTACAACATGTTCTTCCACACCACCCACCCGGCGGTGGTGGAGTTGTCCGAACTGCTGTTCAGCCTGCTGCCCAAGCACTACAGCCACGCGATCTACACCAACTCCGGCTCCGAGGCCAACGAGGTGTTGATCCGCACCGTGCGCCGCTACTGGCAGATCCTCGGCAAGCCGCAGAAAAAAATCATGATCGGCCGCTGGAACGGCTACCACGGCTCGACCCTGGGCGCGACGGCGCTGGGTGGCATGAAGTTCATGCACGATATGGGCGGCGTGATTCCTGATGTGGCGCACATCGACGAGCCCTACTGGTTCGCCCACGAAGGTGACCTGACCCCGGCCGAGTTCGGCTTGCGTGCCGCTCGCCAACTGGAAGAGAAAATCCTCGAACTGGGCGCCGAGAACGTCGCAGCCTTCGTGGCCGAACCCTTCCAGGGCGCGGGTGGGATGATCTTCCCGCCGGAAAGCTACTGGCCCCAAATCCAGCGCATCTGCCGTCAGTACGACGTGCTGTTATGCGCCGACGAGGTGATCGGTGGCTTTGGCCGTACCGGCGAGTGGTTCGCCCACCAGCACTTCGGTTTCGAGCCCGACACCCTGTCGATCGCCAAGGGCCTGACCTCCGGCTACATCCCCATGGGTGGCCTGGTGTTGTCGCGCAAGATGGCCGAGGTATTGGTGGAGCAGGGCGGCGTGTTTGCCCACGGCCTGACCTACTCCGGGCACCCGGTGGCCGCTGCCGTGGCCATCGCCAACCTCAAGGCGCTGCGCGACGAAGGTGTTGTCACCCAGGTCAAGCAGGACACCGGCCCTTACCTGCAGAACTGCCTGCGTGAGGTGTTTGGCAATCACCCGCTGATTGGTGAAGTACAGGGCACTGGCCTGGTGGCGGCCTTGCAGTTCGCCGAGGACAAGGCCACGCGCAAACGCTTCGCCAATGAAAACGACATGGCCTGGCGCTGCCGCACCATTGGCTTCGAAGAAGGCCTGATCATTCGCTCCACCCTGGGCCGGATGATCATGGCGCCGGCCCTGGTGGCCGGGCGTGCGCAGATCGACGAACTGGTCGACAAGACCCGCATCGCCGTGGACCGCACCGCACGCGAGTACGGCCGGCTCTGATCTGAGTTGACCTCGTAGTACTGACCGGCACCCCGCCGGTCAGGCTTTCCAGGACGAAAGCCTTCCCCTCAACAACGCTGCCGACCCCAGAGGTCGGCACGATGGAACCCTATTGGTCTTTGACCACGACTGCCCGGCAATACCCAACGAATACACCATTGAGCTGTGGGAGCGTTCCATGTCCATTTCCTTGCGTACCTGTGTACCTTTTTCCCTGGCCCTGCTGTGCACCGGCGTGTTCGCCGAGCCCCAGAGCCTGACCGTCATCTCGTTCGGGGGCGCCACCAAGCAGGCCCAGGACAAGGCTTACTTCCAGCCGTTCAATGCCAGTGGCGCAGGCCGCGTGGTGGCCGGCGAATACAATGGCGAGCTGTCGAAGATCAAGGCCATGGTCGATGTCGGTCATGCCAGCTGGGATGTGGTCGAAGTCGAAAGTCCCGAGTTGTTGCGCGGCTGTGACGCCGGCCTGTTCGAACGCCTCGACCCGGCCCTGTTCGGTGACCAGGCGCAATACGTGCCGGGTACTTTGACCGAGTGCGGCGTGGCGACGTATGTCTGGTCCATGGTCATGGCCTTCGACCAGGACAAGCTGGCCAAGGCGCCGACCTCCTGGGCGGACTTCTGGAACGTCGCCGACTTTCCCGGCAAGCGCGGCTTGCGCAAGGGGGCCAAGTACACCCTTGAGATCGCCTTGCTCGCCGATGGCGTCAAGCCGGATCAGGTCTACAAGGAGTTGAAGACGCCACAAGGAGTGGCCCGGGCCTTCGCTAAACTCGACAAGATCAAGGGCAATATCCAGTGGTGGGAAGCCGGCGCGCAACCGGCGCAGTGGCTGGTGGCCGGCGATGTGGTGATGAGCGCGGCCTACAACGGGCGCATTGCTTCTGCGCAAAAGGAGGGCATGAACCTCAGTATCGTCTGGCCGCAGAGCCTCTACGACCCGGAATACTGGGCCGTGGTCAAAGGCTCGCCGAACAAGGCCCTGGCCGAACGCTTCATCGCCTTTGCCAGCCAGCCGCAGACGCAGAAAGTGTTCTCGGAGAACATTCCGTATGGGCCGGTGCATCGTGAGGCGTTGTCATTGTTGCCGGCGCAGGTGCAGCAACAGTTGCCAACCGCAGAGGCCAACCTGGCCCAGGCCCAGGCAGTGGATGCGGAGTTCTGGGTCGATCATGGTGAAGAGCTGGAGGAGCGCTTCAATGCCTGGGCGGCGCGTTAATGCTTGATCTCGGTTGAAGAAGCCGGGCTCCAGTAGAAAACCGTAGGTAGCAAAAAAGCCGTAAAGCTTCGATATCTCTGGGCTTTAAGGCTTTTTTAAGTAATGGCAGATGGACTATGCGCCCAGCAGCCTTCGCGCCAACACTGACTGCATATCACGACGCCCGTCGGGACTCAAAATCCTGCTTGCGCAGTGGGAAGGTGCCTGAATGGGGGGGAAGTGGCGCCATCAAGGAGCTGCTGAAGACGATGAGCCAGCCAGGCTCCACGGCTCCACATCCTCGAACCGTACCATGAACACGGGTCGATCTAGTAACGGTGTGGCGCCTATCCGGAGCACTGGGCCCGTTCCGATTCATCCAGGTGTTCCAGCAGCACCGCTATCGTTGCATCCCGAAGCTTGATTGCCTCTATCCAACCCGGCCCCTGCGCCAGCAGCGGGGGGCCGACGTTGACGTGGATTGCACCGTGGCGCGGGAACCACTGACCGTCGCGCAGCACCTTGCGCGTGCCACTGATTGTTACCGGCAGCAGCGGCACGCCAGCACGCGCGGCGAGCACGAAGGCGCCCATGTGGAAAGTACGCAAGCCTGGTTCGCGGGTAAAAGTCCCCTCGGGGAAGAACACCAGGGGCTGGCCAGCCAGCAGCACCTCGGCCAGGCGCTCGGTGTCTGCGGTGCTGCGCTGCAGGTCGGAGCGTTCGACGAAGCGGGTGCCAAGCTTGTGCAGGAACAGGCCGGCGATCCACTGGCCAGCCAGTTCACGCTTGGCAACGAAGCTGAACTGCGGTGGCAGGGCTGCGCAGAGAATGACGCCGTCGAGGTAGCTGGCATGGTTTGCGGCCAGCACGCTCACCCCACGCTCAGGCAGCTGCTCCAGCCCCGTGACGCTGAACGGTACACCCGCCAAGCGCAAAAACAACCGTGAGGCCGCGCGGGTAAAACTGCGGCACCAACGCTGGCGCGGCAAAATTGCGACGCCCAACCAGGTCAGCGGTGTGACCAGCCAGAACAGCAGCCAGATGTAAGCGGCATATAGCGCCGCGCGGCAGGTTCGCCAGCTGCGGCGCACATGCCCACGTAAGGCCTGCAGCACCAGGCGCAATAGCTGGCGCCACACGGTGAGGTGTGGCCGACCCACTTCACCACGCTCGTACAGTTCACGGCTGGCACCACGGCGAAGCTTCCCGCTGGAGGTCTTCAGCACGCTGTGTGGGGGCGCCAGCACGATATCGTCGGGCGCCACACCGGTGAGGTCGAACACGATGCGATTGACCTCCTGCTGCAGCTGGTGCCGCGCGCCAGCGTCCTTCTCGTGGGTTTCTGCCAACACCACCAGGCGCTCAGTGCCGGTGGCCGGGTCCGGACTGCCGAAAACCGCGATGCAGCCTTTGCGCAGACCGGGCAGATTGCCGACCGCCGCTTCGACATCGTAGGGGTAGATGTTGCGCCCGGCACGGATGATCAGGTCCTTGGCGCGGCCAGTCAGGTAGACCTCACCGCCGGCCATGTAGGCGAAGTCGAGGGAGTCGAACCAGCCATCGCGCAGTACCCGGCGAGTCTCTTCAGGGTTGCGGTAGTAGCCTGCGGTGGTGGACGGCCCGCGAAGTTGCAGATGACCTTCGCTACGCTCGGGCAGTTCGACCCCGTTGCCATCGACAATACGAATCTGATGGCCCGGCAGTGGCCGACCGCTGGAGACGAAGCGCAGCGTTGCGCTGGCATCCCCTTGAGCCGGTAGTGCATTGCCACGGGCCTGGAACGCGTCGCGCTGCACCCGGTCGATCCGCGGCCCTCGGCCCAGGGGAGGAAAGGCCACGCCCAGCGTGGCTTCGGCCAAACCGTAGACCGGCGCCAGCGCAGTGGCGGGCAAGCCGTAGCGAGCGAAACGTTCAGCGAAGCGCTGCAAGGTATCCGGGCTGACCGGCTCGGCACCGTTGAAGGCCAGGCGCCAACTGCTCAGGTCCAGGCCTGCGAGGTCGTCGTCAGCGAGTTTGCCCAGGCACAGCTCGTAGGCGAAGTTAGGTGCCGCCGACATCGTGCCGCGGAAACGGTCGATGGCCCAAAGCCAACGCGCCGGCCGTGCCAGGAAAGCCAGTGGCGACATCAACACCAGGCTATAGCCGTAATACAGGCTGCCCAGCCAGGCACCGATCAGGCCCATGTCGTGATACATGGGCAGCCAGCTGACGAATACATCCTGCGGCCCCACCTTCAAGGCCCGGCCCATGGCGCGCAGGTTGGCCAGCAGATTGACGTGGCTGACCATCACGCCCTTGGGCTGGCCAGTGCTGCCCGAGGTGTACTGCAGGAAGGCGATGTCATCCGGTTGCCTCGAGGGTGTGAGGCTCTCGCCGCCCTCGCCCATCAGCTCGGCTACGCTGACGATGCGGGTCAGGCTCGGGACCTGCGGCTGGATCAGTCGGGCAAGCAGTTTGGCCTGGGGCACGGTAATCAGCACTTTGGCCTCGGCGTTGCCCAGGATGCCGGCCTGGCGGCGCAGGTGGTCCTCGATCTGCGAAAGGCGCAGCGGTGGGTAGATGGGCACCGGAATTCCACCGGCCAACAGAATGCCAAAAAAGCCATGGAGGAAGTCGCTGCCCGTGGGCAGCATCAGGGCTACGGTCTGGCCGGCTTGCAAGCCACTGCGTTGCAACCCGGCGGCAACGGCCAGGGCGCTCTGGTGCAAGGCGCCATAGCTGATGTCTTGCGTCTGGTCACTGTCGCCCAGCAGGCGCACGTGGGGCTGCTGCGGCTGATGGCGCACTTGCCACTCCAACACCTCGATCAAGGTTCGGGCGGTGTCCGGTGTCTGCCCCGATGCTACCGGGGCCTCGCTTGGAGATAACGGACGCGCCGCTTCGGCGCCAGATCGGCTGTGCAATACGCGCAGTACGTCGGCGGGAGTTTCTGCCGAGGCGAACAGGTTTTCCGGTAAGTGCACACAGAATTGGTGCTCGATGCGTGACCAGAGTTCGACCCGGGCCAGGCTGTCTATGCCCAGGTCCCGGTCCAGCACGCTGTGCAAAGTGACTTGCAGACCTTCTGCCGCCTGTGGGCGCAACTCGACCACGGTACGCTGGACAATTTCGAGCAACTTTTGCGCGTCGCCATCGGAGCCGGGAGCGGCGCGGGTTTCTGGAAATGGACGAGACATCGGCGGCCCCTCACGAGAGGACACTCTGTGTATAGATCCTTGCCAAATTCCATTATGCGCCGATAGCGGCGGCTGGGAAGTCATCATGGACTGCAGCGAGACTACATAGCAGCTGGCGAAGCCTGCGTCCGGCAGCTGCTACGGTTTGAGGCTAGGCTCCTAAGGAGGCAGCGCCACACAGAGAGACCGCCATGCCAACCAGCCTTGCCCCCGGAGTGACACGCCGAGAAATCTGGGCCTGGGCGATGTTCGATTTCGCCAACTCCGGCTACACGACGGTGGTGATTACCGCCGTGTTCAATGCCTACTTCGTCGCTGTGGTCGCCGAGGGCAAAGCCTGGGGTACGTTGGCCTGGACCAGCGCCATCGCTCTCTCCTACGCCCTGATCATCCTGACCGCGCCGCTGGTCGGCGCCTACGCCGACACCTTCGCCTGCAAGAAGCGCCTGTTGCTGTTCAGCACCGTCGGTTGCGTTGCCTTCACTTCTGGCCTCGCGCTGGCAGGGCCGGGGGAGCTCGGCGTGGCGATCCTTTTCATTGTGCTGTCCAATTTCTGCTTCGGCAGTGGCGAGAACCTGATCGCCGCCTTCCTGCCCGAACTCGCCCGAGCGGATGCCTTGGGCAAGGTGTCCGGCTGGGGCTGGGGGTTCGGTTACATCGGCGGTCTGGTCAGCCTGGGCGCCTGCCTGGCTTTCGTCAGTTGGGCCCAGGCGCAGGGCCAGACCGCGGCGCAGTTCGTGCCAGTGTGCATGCTGATCACCGCGGCCTTGTTTGCCGTAGCCAGTGTACCGACCTTCCTGTTCCTGCGTGAGCGCAGCCAGCCTCAGCCAGGGCGCGGCGACACTTCTATCGCGCAAGCGGTGCTCGCGCGCTTTACGCAGACGCTGCGCGAAGCCGAACGCTTTCGCGACCTGCTGCGCTTCCTTGCCTGTACTGTCTGCTACCAGGCCGGTATCTCGGCAGTGATCACCTTGGCTGCCATCTATGCCAATCAGGTCATGGGCTTCAGTACTCAGGACACGCTGCTGCTGATTTTCGTGGTGAACATCACGGCCTCCATGGGCGCCGTGCTGTTCGGTTGGTTGCAGGATCGCCTCGGCCATCGTGCCACGCTGGCGCTGACCCTGCTGGGCTGGCTTGGCATGGTCGGTCTGGTCTGGGGCGCGCAGGGCCCCGGGTTGTTCTGGCTGGCGGCCAACCTCGCCGGTCTGTGCATGGGCGCCAGCCAATCGGCTGGCCGCGCGATAGTCGGTCTGCTGGCGCCGCCGACGCGCGTGGCGGAGTTTTTCGGCCTTTGGGGGCTGGCGGTCAAACTCTCATCAATCCTCGGCCCAATGACGTACGGCCTGACCAGTTGGCTGTCCGGCGGCGATCACCGTCTGGCAATGCTGATCACCGGCAGCTATTTCGTTGTCGGTCTGCTGATCCTGGCCGGCGTCGACCTTGAGCGTGGGCGGCAGGTAGCTGTCAGCCGTACCGAGGGTCTGGGAACGTGAGCAGGGCTCTCCATACCCGATCAGTGTTCTGGCATGCCATTGCGCTCCTGGTAGTTGTTCAGGGGCGATGAAGCCGCCACAGCAGCTCCCACAAGGATTACCACTGTGCCAGCGTTCAACGTCCGCAGGACCTTCATTACTTCAATGTCTTGAGGTAAGCGATCAGGTTCTGGCGGCTCTGCCCATCGGCCTGCCCGGGAAACATCATCATGTTGCCGGGCAGCAGGGTGGCGGGGCTTGCCAGCCACTTGTCCAGATTGGCGTCATTCCACTGCAGTTTGGCGCTTAGCAGTGCGGCGGAATAGGTAAAGCCCGGCGCCTGGGCGCTGGTGCGGCCGAAGACGCCGTGCAGGCTCGGCCCCATCAGGTTCTTGCCCGCTTCGGTGCTGTGACAGAAACCACATTGAGCGGTAAACATAGCCTTGCCCTGGGTAGCATCGCCCTCGGCCAGGGCTGTTGTGGCGGCCAGCAACAGGGCGCCGGCAGCAAGCAGTTGCGTGTAATTCATTGCACTTCCTAAAGATAAAAAAGCCCCACCAGAACACGGTTGGCGAGGCGCATCAGCAGCAATCAGAACGGGTTGGCGAGGTCGATGCCCGACTTGCCGGGTGCCAGGATATTGTTCGGGTCCAGGGCGCGCTTGAGGGCATGCTCAAGCTTGCGTTTGACCGGGCCATAGCTTTGCGCCACGCGCTCCTGGAAGGCGGTGTTGACGCGGTACACGGCGTAGCCTTCCTTCTCGAACACATCCAATAGTTCGGCAAAGCAGGCATTGGCACGCTTGGTCTCTTGCGGGTTGGTGCGGTCATACAGCACGTCGATGACGTGGTGCATGTCGCGCCAGCCGACGATGAACTCGCCGACATAGTCCAGGCCGTATTTGTTGAGGGTCTTCTTGGCCAGCGCCTGCTGCTTGTCGCACTCGCTGCCACGCGCCTGGCTCACTGGTGCGAACCACATCGAGCCACCGCCGCCACGCCAGTTGTACAGGCCGAATTCCTGCAGGTTCGGCACCCCGGACATCAGCTGGGCGCGGTACTTGAACGGCTGGGTATCACCGGCTTCTTCCTGGGTGACGATGCGGCCCTTGCCCAGTTGCTTGAGGGCGCCGGTGACGATGTTCCAGTTGACGTCGACCTGCTCCTGGGTACCGTACAGCGCGGCGTAGACGTTCCAGGCGCCGAGGTTCTTGTCTTTCTGGATCTGCTTGAGGATCGCATCGGAAGTCGCGCCCGGCTCAGTGGTGTAGTCCGAGCGGCGGGTGTTGCAGGTGGATGCCTCCCAGAGCACGCCGGCGATGACCACCGAGTTGGGAATGACCTGGGCGATGCGCAGCGGGCGGATGAATTCGACGATCTCGGCAATGTCCGACTCGTTCTCGAACTTGATCTCGAAAGGTTTGAACACCGGCGGCTTGGGCATCAGCCAGAAGCCCATCTTGGTGCAGATGCCGTAGTTGGCCTGGGTGAACATCCCGTCCAGGGTCGGGCCGTAGCCCCATTTGAACACCTGCCAGGCGTTGTCGCCTTTGACCCCGCCCATGCCGGTGCGGTAGACGTCGCCGTTGGCCAGCACCACTTCCATGCCGCACTGCATCAGGAAGTGCTCGCCGTAAGGGGTGTAGCCAACACCCCGGTCCATGGTGTTGCCCAGCGGGCCGGCGATGGCCGACGGCGCGGAGAACGACAGCATCAGCGGCAGCTTGTTTTCCTGCAGGTAGTCGTACAGCTGCTGGTAGGTTACGCCCGGCTCGACCAGGGCGGTGCACAGCTCGGGGTCGACATGCAGGATCTTGTTCATCTTCTTCAGGTCGAGGATCACCTGGCCACGCTGGCCAGGTGCTGCCGAGCCGTAGCCGAAGTTGCGGCCGGTGGAGATGGTCCACACCGGGATCTTGTGTTCGTTGCAGATCTTCACCACCCCTTGCACCTGTTCGACGGTGGTGGCGGTGACGGCGGCGGACGGGGTGTGCTCGGCGTTGTCCACGGCCATCATGATCTTGTTGTAGGGGATCAGTTGATCGTCCTTGATCAGCACGTTTTCTTCGCCCAGCAGGGCGCGGAACTTGGCGATGGCTTGCTCGAAGTTGGCGCTGTTGACGCCGCGCGGGAGCAGGTTCTTGTTGGTTTGCTCAGTCATCTGGTTAGCTCCTTCAAGCCTCGATCGAGAACGAAACGAAATTGCCGGTCAGCGGCGATTGGCGGCTGGCGACCAGCGGTGCTTGCCCGGTGTGGGCGGTGCCCAGGGTGGCGAGGCTGTAACCCAGCGTGGCCGCCCATTGTTCGGAACCGGCATTGCTGCGCGCGGCTGCAGCAAGTTGCAGCGGTGCTCGTTGGCCGCCTATGCGTTGTTCGCTCAGGCTGAAGCCGGTGCCACAGGCATTGAGGTGCAGGCCCAGTTGCGAGGCGCAGCCGCTGGCGGCTTCGGCACTGAGCAGGTGGTGCGCCGAGGCGGTCGCCGTGGCGCGGTGCTGGCCGAGCCATTGCACGCGGGCGCCGGCACTGCGTGCCAGGTCAATGATCAGCGCGGCACTGGCATCGTCGACCAGGCCGATGATGCGTTGCGGTTGACCGCTGCTCAGGCGTTTTTCCAGGCCGAGGATGAAATCCAGGCTCAGGTCAGTGCGCTGCACCTTCACCTGCCTGGCCGCCGGGCTGGCAGTCACGCCTTCGAGAAAGGCCGATGCGGCGACTTCGCCGCTGACCAGGGCCAGGGTCGGCAGCGGCGTCCGAGGCTGGCCGCCCAATACGGAATTGGCCATGGCCAGGCCGGAGCTGCTCATGGCCACACCGGCCAGGCTGCCCAGGGCCATGCCCTTGAGCAGAACACGACGTTCAACGTTCATGGCTGGCTCCTCAAGGCTTGGCTGCCGGGGCAGGGGTTTTGGAAATGTACTCGGCCACCTGTTGCAGCGAGTTGTCGTCGATGAACGAGGCCGGGAAGGCCGGCATGGCGCGAAAGCCGTTGCGCACGATGGCAGTGATGTACTGCGCGGGCAGTTGGCGGCCGGTAATTTGCGGGCCGACCTGTTTTTCGTGGCAGTGGCCGCAGACCTTGGCATAAACGTTTTCTCCGCCTTTCCAGACGCCATCGCCATCGGCGACAGCGTTACCGGCCAGCAGGATAAATGGCAGGGCAAAGCAAGCAGCGAAGGTCCGTTTCACAGCCGGGCTGTTGAGCAGTGAGGACATCTCGTACTCCATGTTCTTATTGGTAGTTGGTTTCGTGAGCGGCTGGGATCGGGTCAGAATGGGTACTGCCGTGGGACGTGCTGCACGGTGATCCAGTGGTCGGTAGTGAACTCGTCGATCGCCCAGTCGCCGTTGAAGCGGCCCAGGCCCGAGTTCTTCTCGCCACCGAACGGCGCGTTGGGTTCGTCGTTGACCGGGATGTCGTTTACGTGGGTCATGCCGGCATGGATGCGTTGGGCGAACTGCACGCCGCGTTCAAGGCTGGACGTGAACACGGCGCTGGAAAGGCCGTATTCGCTGCGGTTGGCCAGCTCCAGGGCATGCTCGGCGTCACGCGCTGACTGGATGCCAACCAGGGGGCCGAAAATTTCTTCACGGGCGATTTCCATGTCGGCCGTGACTTCGCCGAACACGTGCGGTGGCAGCACGTTGCCCAAGGCTTGCCCGCCCACCAGTTGCACAGCACCTTCGGCCACAGCCGTGGCGATCTTCTCTTGCAGGCCCGCCAGTTGCTTGCTGTTGATCACCGGGCCGATCACGGTTTCGGGCTTGCTCGGGTCGCCATAAGGCAGGGCTTTGACGCGTTCGACGAAGCGCTGGGTGAAACTTTCCAACAGTGGTTGCTCAACGATGATGCGGTTGATCGCCATGCAGATCTGGCCCTGATGGAGAAACTTGCCGACCACGGCGGCATCGACTGCCTGGTCGACGTCGGCGTCGGCCAGGACCACGAACGGGCTGTTGCCACCCAACTCAAGGGCCACGTGTTTGAGATGCTCGCCACCGCTGGCGATGCGGCCGATGTTGCGCCCCACCTGGGTCGAACCGGTGAAGGAAATGAAGGCCGGCACCGGATGCTCGACGAAGGCGTCGCCAATCTCGGCGCCCGAGCCCACCACCACACTGAGCACGCCCGCTGGCAGGCCGGCTTCCTCGAAGATGCGTGCCAACAACAGGCCACCGGTCACGGGAGTGTCGCTGGCCGGCTTGACCACCACGGCATTGCCTAGCGCCAGGGCCGGTGCCAGGGAGCGGGCGGTCAGGTGCAGGGGGAAGTTCCATGGGCTGATCACACCGATCACGCCCAGGGGGGTGCGGTAAACGCGGCTTTCCTTGCCCGGGACGTTGGAAGCAAGGATGCGGCCATGCACACGGCTGGGCAGGCTGGCCGACTCCAGGGTGATGGCGCGTGCGGCGCCCCATTCGATCTGCGCCTTGATACGTGTACTGCCGGATTCGCGGATGATCCAGTCGATGATTTCTTCACGGCGCTCGTCGAAAATCTTCACGGCGTTGAGCAGCACCTGGCCACGTGCGGCCGGTCCTTTCGCCGCCCAATCGGCTTGGGTTTCGCGTGCCTTGTGATAGGCGGCATCGAGGTCTTCGCGGTTGGCCAGGGTGATTTGCAGCAAGCGCGATTGCGTGAAGGGATCGAACACATCCAGCGAGCGGCCTGCACCGCCGACACGCCATTGTCCGGCGAGCGGTTGCAGTTCAAGGTTCTGATAGGCAAGACGAGTAGCGGTCATGGCGTTTTCTCTCTTATAGGTGTTTGCACATGAACATTGGTTAACAATTACTGTGCCAAGCGGCGAGTATTAAATAATTTCTTTTAAAAACATGTAGTTATGTTGTTTTTTGAGAGGGGTGGCTATTGCGGAAAAGCCACAAGGCTTCCGGTGTGCAGAAATTTATGCAGAAGAAGTCGCGCGTGTGTTGAAAGCTTTGCATCTCGTCTGGACGGCCAGAATCTGTGCGATTATCGAGCGAATAGCCGGGCAGGAGCACCGAGCCACCCACAGGTGGATTGACCCCATGGGGTGAGTGGGCATACTGCAAGGCTACCTACCTGCCTCTTGTATTGTAGATTGCCTATGACTCGTACTTCGTCCAGCAAGCCCGGTCGCCCTGCTGATGAGGAGTTCCTCAAGCAAATGCTGGGCCGGCAGAAGCGTTTGCTCGTCGACCGGGCCAGCCAGTTCGGCACCAGTGGCCTGCCGACAGCCGAGCAGTTGGCCGAGACCGTGGCTTTCGCCCCGCAAGACGGCAGCATCTGGTTGTGTGGCCAGCGTGTGATGCTGCTGCAAGGTTCTGCATTCGGAGCCATCCGCCGCGAGCTGATCGAGGCGTTGGGGTTGGACAAGGCCCGTGGCCTGCTGACACGCATCGGCTGGCAGGCCGGTGCGCGGGACGCCGCCCAGGTCAGCGAGCAATGGCCGCAAGGCGATCACGCCAGCCTGTACAGCGCCGGCCCGCGTCTGCACATGCTCGAAGGCATGGTCAATGTCGAGGTGGTGCGCTTCGAGATCGACTCTGGTGTCGGCCACTTCTATTCCGAGTTCCTTTGGCACAACTCCCTGGAAGACGATGAACACATCGCGGCCTATGGTCTGGGCGGCGAGCCGGCCTGCTGGATGGAGATCGGTTATGCCAGCGGCTACGCCTCGTCGCTGCTCGGCCGCCTGGTGGTGTTCCGCGAACAGGAGTGCCGTGCAATGGGCCATCAGGCCTGCCGCATTGTCGGCAAGCCTGCCGACCAGTGGGATGATATCGATGTCGACCTGGCCTATCTGGACCCGAGTGACTTCCTCAGCCGCAGCACCTACGCCACGGGCACTGAAACCACCGTTGCCGAGCTGGAAGAGCCGGCCGACAGCAAGCAGTTGGTGGGCATTTCTGCCGCGTTCGTCGCTGCCAGCCAGTTGCTGCAACGGGTGGCGCCGACTCAGGCCACCGTGTTGTTGACCGGTGAATCGGGTGTGGGTAAAGAGCTGTTCGCGCGCACGCTGCATCAGGCCAGTGCTTGTCGAAACATGCCGTTGGTGGCGCTGAACTGCGCGACCTTGCCGGAGAACCTGGTGGAGGCCGAGTTGTTTGGCGTGGAACGCGGTGCCTTCACCGGCGCCGATCGCTCGCGCCCGGGGCGCTTCGAGCGGGCCCATGGGGGGACCTTGTTCCTGGACGAGATCGCCACCCTCGGCCTCAGTGCCCAGAGCAAGATTCTGCGCGCCTTGCAGGAGGGCGAGATCGAGCGGGTCGGCGGCACGGCACCGATCAAGGTGAATGTGCGGGTGATCGCGGCGACTAACCTGGACCTGCGTCGCGAGGTTGAAGCCGGGCGCTTTCGCGAAGATTTGTTTTACCGCCTCAATGTCTTTCCCATTCATCTGCCGCCGCTGCGTGAGCGTCGCGAAGATATCCCGTTGCTGATGAGCTACTTTTTGCGCATGTTCAGCCTGCGCCATGGGCGCAAGCTGGCCGGCTTCAGCACGCGGCTGGTCAACGCGCTGCTGACGTACCGCTTCCCCGGCAATATCCGCGAGCTGCAGAACCTGATCGAGCGAGGCGTGATTGCCGCCGGTGACGGTGAGGTGATGGATGTGGTGCACCTGGCCGAGGCCGGCGCGCCGTTGATGGAAACTGCCATCGGCCTGACTCCGGAAGGGCGCTTGTCGGCGACTCAACGGCATGAGAAGACCACGGACGCCCCACAGGTACCGACAGCATCGACCGCGAGTGACAGTGCCATGGGTGGGCTTGGCGAACCGGCGCTGGAAAGTCTGCAGGAGTTCGTTTCCGGACGGCAAAAGGTATTAAGTACATCCCTTGAGGAAATCGAGTTGCGTCTGGTGCGCCTGGCAATGGAGCGCTCCGGGGGCAACATAACGGCTGCGGCGCAGATGCTTGGCATGAGCCGTGCGCAGGTCAGTTACCGCCTGAAGGGGAATTGAAAGTACAGGGTGATCTCGGGACGCAGCCTGGCGGCAGCTGCTACGAATTATCTGTAGCAGCTGCCGCCAGGCTGCGTCGCTTTTCTGGCCCTTCAAAAATCGCCCGGAACAGTTTCAGAATGCGGTGGTGAACTTCAACCAATAAGCCTGCCCCTCGGCACGGTTGCGCACTCCGGATTCATCCTGCCACTTGGCGCTGAAAAACCAGCCGTTCTTGCTGGTGTACTGCACGGCCGGGCCAATGGAAAAGGAGCTGCCCCGGTTGCCGTCGGCGGCTGCCACCTGGGCTGCCGCTGCACAATCGGAAGGGCTGCATTCATCGTCGCTGACCTGCTTGTAGGCGTGGCCGCCGACGCCCAGTACCCAGCCATTGCCCAGCCCCCAGCCAAGGGTGTAGTCGGCATGCAGCTCGCGACCGGATTTATAGTCAGTATCCCGGTTCTCGAAGTTGTAGTCGTACATCAGGCGCATGTCGGCGTTGAAACCGCTGGGGTCCATGTAGGTCATGGCATACACCGCTTGCACGGTGTAGTAGTGGGTGCCGAGGTTGATCAAGTCATCCTTGTCATAGTCGGCGCCTGTAGGCAGGACAAAGTCGATGCCCACGGCCGTGTGGAATTTGTCGCTGTGGTGGAAACCGACCACCGGGCCCAGGTGAGCGTCACCGATGCCGCGCTTGTGATCGTGTGGGCCATTGTCGATGTTCAGTCGCATGTCGTTGAGCGGCAGTAGGGCATGGAAGCCCAGGCTACCGCCCAGGACTTGCTGTTCGGTGACCCAGACGAACCGAGGCACGATGGTGGTGACGCGCAGGTCGATCTCGGCCACCTTGTCGCCAGCGTTATCGCGCAGGGTATCGGCCAGGTAGTTGCCGACGAAAACCTGACCGTAGGTGCCCGGTGGCGGCAGGATGCCCATGCCGTAGATTTCGATGCCCATCGGCCAGGACGACACACCGCCTTCTGTTGCCAAGGCCTGTGAAGCGCTGCCGGCCAGCAACAGGGCAACGCTGAGCGAGAGTGGAGTGCAGTGAGCGAATTTGTGATGCATGAGAGGCCAACCTTATTGTTATGAGCGGCGCGCAGCGGCTTTTGACTGCGCAAGGTTGGCCATCTCAACTATTGTGCCAGTTTGGTTGTTTGGAAATTATCCTTATATATCAATTGTATATGTGAATTTTGCTAGTTATTGAAAGATTGAGTGGCTCGCGCGTGGCGGTTCTTGTTAAGAAAATTCGACCGACTGCGCAAAGTTCGTGGCGGCTCAAACACCGCCCTGCCCGACGCTTTGACGGAAGGCGTTCGGCGTCTGGCCGCCCAGGCGGCGAAAGAAACGTGAGAAATAGGTCGGGTCGCTGAAGCCCAGGCTGTCGGATAACTGGCCGATGCTCATGTTCGTGTAGATCAGGTTGCGCTTGGCTTCCAGCAGCAAGCGTTGGTGAATGATCTGCAGCGCCGTTTGCCCGGCCAGCTCACGGCACAGGTTGTTGAGGTACACGCTGGAAACACCGATGCGGTGGGCGAAGGTTTCGACCGACAAGTGCTCGCGGTAGTGCTGTTCGACCAACTTGATGAAATGGCTGAGCAAATGCTGGTCGCGTTCGCCGCGGCTGCTCGGCGGCGTATTGAGTTGGCGGTGACGGCTGGTCCAGACCATCAGCACACTGACCAGCGAGTACATCAGCGTATCCCGCGCCGGTGCGCTGCCTTCGTATTCCTCAAGCAGGGCGGCAAACAGGGTATTGATATAGCGCCGATCCCGCCCGACCGGGTAGCAACCGGAGGAGGCCAGGACTGTCAGCGGCGCACCCAGTTGCGACTCCAGCTTTGCCACCAGCGGAGCTCCGAGAGTCAGCACATAACCCTCGATATTTTCCGAAAACTGGAAACCATGCACGGTCAGCGGAGGGACCACCTGTATCGCCGCTTCCAGCACGTTGTTGCGCTTGCCCTCGATCTCGACCACCGCCTGGCCGCGCTGCACATAGAGCAGCTGGAACAGGTCGGCGTGACGGTGCGGCTTGATCTCCCAATGGTGCAGGCTGCTGCGTTCAGGGATGGACTCGCAATGCAGTAAATCCGGGGTTGGCCATGCCTTGTTTTCGCCATACAGCTTGAACACAGGGATGCTGGAGAGACTGCTTTTCATGGGGCACCGCCGCCTTGGTGGTCTGTTCGATAAACGAACGAATTTTGCAAAAGTGCAATTTACTACGGAAATATCACCTTTTTTTCCGGGTTTTGTCAGCAAAAATGCAGGAGAAAAATAAAACCACAAAATCCGGTCATTGTCCGCAAGCGACTGGAGTGCACATCAGAGATCAGAATAATGAAAACTCAGGTTGCTATTATCGGCGCCGGCCCTTCCGGTCTTCTGCTCGGCCAATTGCTGCATAATGCCGGCATCGCCAACGTCATCCTCGAACGTCAGACGCCGGATTATGTCCTCAGCCGTATTCGTGCCGGTGTGCTGGAGCAAGGCACCGTCGACATGCTGCGCGAAGCCGGTGTGTCCGAACGCATGGATGCCGAAGGCCTGGTCCATGACGGCGTCGAATTGCTGGTTGGTGGCAAGCGCATTCGTGTTGACCTCAAGGCATTGACCGGCGGCAAGACCGTCATGGTCTATGGCCAGACCGAAGTTACTCGCGACCTGATGGCGGCTCGCACTGCCAACGACGCGCCGATCATCTATTCGGCTGTGAATGTGCAACCCCATGAGATGAAGGGCGAAAACCCTTACGTCACCTACGAGAAAGATGGCCAGACCCACCGCATCGACTGCGATTACATCGCCGGTTGCGATGGCTTCCACGGCATCGCGCGCAAGAGCATCCCTGCCGAGGTGCTCACCCACTTCGAACGTGTGTACCCGTTTGGGTGGCTGGGCTTGCTGTCTGACACGCCGCCGGTCAATCACGAGTTGATCTATGCCCACCACGACAGTGGCTTCGCCTTGTGCAGCCAGCGTTCGTTGACCCGTAGCCGCTACTACCTGCAAGTGCCGCTGACCGACAAGGCCCAAGAGTGGTCCGATGAGCGCTTCTGGGGTGAGCTCAAGGCGCGCCTGCCACAGGACTTGGCCAACAAGCTGGTAACCGGCCCTTCGCTGGAGAAGAGCATCGCGCCGCTGCGCAGCTACGTGGTCGAGCCGATGCAGTATGGCAAGTTGTTCCTGCTTGGCGATGCCGCCCACATCGTGCCGCCAACCGGTGCCAAGGGCTTGAACCTGGCCGCCTCGGACGTTTGCTACCTGTATCGCATCCTGGTCAAGGTCTACCAGGAAGGCCGCACCGACTTGCTGGAGAAGTACTCCGAGTTGGCGCTGAGGCGTGTCTGGAAGGGCGAGCGTTTCAGCTGGTTCATGACCAACCTGCTGCACGACTTCGGCGAGCACAAGGATGCGTGGGAGCAGAAGATGCAGCAGGCTGACCGTGAATATTTCTTCAACTCCCACGCGGGCCTGGTCAACATCGCCGAGAACTACGTGGGCCTGCCCTACGAAGACATCGAGTAATCAAGGCTGATCCGCCCTGTGGGTTTGTCAGCACACTCTCAGAGTGAAAACGCCCGACTGTGTCGGGCGCTGGAGCAGGCCGGGAGAAGACGCCCTGACCTACAGGCAGTATTGACTGGTAGGCAGCACGTCGATCTTGTCGAAATCGATGAAGCGATTGCAGCTATCCATCATCGCGGCCAGGTTGCGCTGGAATTTTGCTTCGTCGCCAACTGCATCGAAAAAGGCCTGGGGATCGGTCATTGCGGCAGGTGGGAAACACTCCTCGACGATAGCGTCGATCTGTGGTGCCCCGTGAGTCAATGCCAGTACCACCAGGTTCTGCACGTACTGGAAGTTGTCCTGGGTGTCGATGGCCACAGGGGTGTGGTGATTGCGCCAGATATCCAGCCAGGCTTGCGGTGTCAGGCGTGGCGGGCGGGTGAGCAGGGCCATCTGGCTGAAACCGTGGGTACGTTCGCCACGGGCGGGCGGGAAGCGGGTATTGCGGATCGCTACCGATTCGCAGACCAGGTAGGCAGCCATGCGGGCAGTTGCCGCGGCGATCAGATCATCAAACGGGCGACGCGCAGGGCCGTTGGCGCTGTCCAGCCACAATGACAGGCTGCCATCGGGCAAGGGCCGGTTGTTTTCCTGGCGCAGGCCGGCTGCAGCCTCGACATCGGCGTCGGCCAGATTCACTTGCACACCCTGGGCGCCCAACCCTTGCAGATGTTCGGCGACCTCGCTGCGCAGGCGTCGGGAGAAGGTTTCACGACTGGTCTGGGTATCGCGCCAGAGCAGGTATATGACTTTTTCCATAGCGATAAAGATCTCGTTCAGTTGATGGGTCAGCCGCAATGCGGCGTCTGTTTCAATGCGCGGCACTCATGCCGGCCTGGCGTCCGAAGAAAGTAGCGTCGGCCAGAGACATCCCGGAACTGTAGCCACCGCCCCAGCGAGGCAGGCCACAGGTGGTACGACCTGCTGCATACAGCCCTTTAATCGGCTCACGCTTTTCGGTCAGCACCTGGCCCGTCGGTAGTGTGTCCAGCCCGCCCAGGGTGAAGTGTGGGTAGAACGCATAATCGACCCGGCAGTCCAGCGCGACGAAGGGCGGTTCAACAAGTGGCCTGAGCCATTTTTCTGCTTTGTGGAATAGAGGGTCCTGGCCTTGGGCCGCATGGCGGTTGAACAACTCGACCGTGTTGACCAGGGCACCTGCGGGCAAACCAAGGTCATGCTCCACCTCATCCCAGGTTTCGCCGGCCGCGGCGATGTCGATGCGGGTCATTGGCGTCGGCGGTTGGTAGGAGGTGTTGTCGACCAGCAGGTAAACCCGGTTGCCCGGTTGGCGCATTATGTGATGGCCAATGCGCCCGTGATAGCAATCTTCATTGATGAAACGCTGGCCGCGCTCATTGACGAAAATGCCGTGTACCAGTGATTCGGGAGCGTAGAAGGGCAGGCTCTGAAACGCCTCGTCCATATGAATCGCCGCGCCGCCCACGCTCATTCCCAGGAGGATGCCGGTACCGTCGTCGCCGGGCGTACCGATGGGGTCGTCGGAGCGCAACAACAGCGGTGCGTGGCGCCTGACCATGTCCCGATTCATGGCGAAACCGCCGGCGCAGAGGATGACGCCGTTGCGGGCTCGAATAAAACACACCTGGCCGTCTGTGCGAACCACCACGCCGTGGACGTTGTTGGCATCATCGGCAACCAAGGACAGCACCCGGCTGTCATAGCGAATATCCACGCCGAGCTGCTCAACGCGAGCGGCTAAAGAGTCCATGAGCATGCGCCCGCCACCCCAGCCGGTCCACTGCGGGGTATGGCCCCGAGGACAGGGTTTGGCCTTTTCGGAAAACGGCCAGGCCTCTTCGCTGCCAGACCAGATCAGGCAGTCGTCGGTTTCCGGCTCCAACATTTTTTCCGGCAGGAAGGTGTTCTTGTACTTGACCCCTTGCTCGACCAGCCACTGGTAGTGGCCAAGGCTATTTTCGGCATAGAGGCGTACCTTCGACTCGTCGGCGTCCGCGCCACCGGCCATCATCAGGTAACGGAACAGGTCTTCGGTGTCGTCGCTGAAACCAGCCTCGCGCTGGGCGGGCGTACCACCACTGCCGCCAAGATAGATTTCACCTCCCGACAAGGCGCTGGTGCCACCGTTGCCGGAGGCCGCTTCCAGAAGCGTTACGGCGGCGCCGGCACTGGCCGCTTCAATAGCGGCGCAGGCGCCCGCTGCGCCAAAGCCGACAATGACAACATCGGTTTCGTAATCCCACTTGGGGACCTGCCAGGTTCGACAGGGGAGTGAAGCAGAGAAAGTCTGTGACATGTGTACCGTCCGTTTTTCTTGTTCTATTTTTGTGGGGGCAACAATCGTTGTCGCAGCGGCTCAGGGCATGAAGTCGCCACCATTGGCGTCCAGTGCCGCACCGGTGATGGCGTTGGCGTAATCGGAGACCAGGAACAAGGCAGCCTTGGCGCAGTCATCGTCGGTCGGCATGCGGCCGAGGGCGATGGTGGCGGCAATCGGCTCGATGATTTGCGCTTGCGACACGTTGTACTCGGCAGCTGCGTGCTTGACATAGCCCTGCACCGGCGCGCCCCACATCCAGCCCATGTAGATACTGTTGGCGCGGATACCGTACTGCCCGAGTTCCCTGGCCAGGTACTTGACGGCCACCGCCAGTGCGCCCTTGGACGCGGCATAGCCGGATTCACCCGGGAACGGTTTGCGTGTGGCTTGGGTGTTGATCATGACAATCGCACCGAAGCCTTGCTTCTTCATGTGCGGCACGACTTCCTGGGTCAGGTTCATCGTGCCGACCACGTTGGTATCGAAGACCTCGCGCCAGACATCCAGGTCGGCCGCCTCGACCGCCTCGGGGAAGTTGCCATGCACAAAGGCGCTGTTGACCAGGGCATCGATCCGGCCGAAGTGCTCGATGGCCTGGTCCGCCAGGTGTTTGCATTGCGCCTTGTCGGTGATGTCGGTCACCACTTTCAGCACCTGGCAGTCAGTGCCAAGTTCCAGAATGCGCTGTTCTGCTTCATCCAGTTTCGCCGCGGTACGTGCGCCGAGGACCACCGCCTTGGCGCCTTCGCGCGCGGCATGGATCGCAAGCTTGACCCCCAGCCCAGGACCGATGCCCGAGACCACGACAACCTTGTTTCGCATCAACATGGAAATACCCCTGTGAGAGTGACTTGCCTTGGGTAGTTGGTAACCGACGAGGCAACTGACAGGGTGCATCATCGTCACCGCGCTGTTCGCCGGGGCATCATACGAACAGGGTGAAACCACGCTCTTCGTCCGACTGGACTAACCGGTGGTCTTTGAAGTTACCGCTACACGTACCTGACCCACACCCATGGCCGAAACGAAAAAGCCGAGGTTGCGGGTCGCAGTGTTGATGGCCTCCAGGCACCGGTTGCCTTTCCTGGTTTGAGGGGGGGTTCAAACCAGCTGTCGTTTTTCCCGGCGCCACCTCGACACACTGCAGCCGAAGCGCTCCGAAAACCATCGAGAAAAGGCACTCAAGGACGAAAAGCCCAGCAAAGCCGCCACATCAGACAGCGGCCGCTCTCTGTTTTCGACATATTGAATCACCAGATCGACCCGAACGGCATCGACGATGGAGGAGTAATTCTGGCCGTGACTGGCCAGATGGCGGTGCACGGTCTTGCGGTCCATACCCAGTTGCTCGGCAATACGCTCGGCAACACATTCGCCTTTGGGTAGCAGGGCCAATACCAGCTTTCTGACCTTGTCTGGCATCGTCACGTCAGACTGTGCCAGTTTCGTATTCAGGAAGTCGCGGGCATGCCACGCCAGGACGGGGTCATATGAAGAGATCGTTGTATCGAAATCGGTTTGGGACAACACAATACCGTCGAATTCTTGATTGAACAGGATTGACGCGCCAAACACACGTCTGTGCGTTGCCAGGCTGGCGGGCGCCTTATGCTCGAAGCACACACTTCTTGGCTTCCAGCTTGCCCCAAGGAACAGTTTGAGGATGCGGTACAACGCGCAGATGACGATCTCTATCGATTGGCGCAGGTATCCGCGCGCTCCGTGTATCACTTGCAGCCTGATGAAGGCCACGCCTTCCACTTCCTCGATGCACAAATCCATCGATTCGTTATAGAGCACGAGGTGGCGCGCGACCGATCCCAGTGCTTCGCGCAGCGTGGCTTTTTCGCGCAGGGCAATCGCCAACGGCCCAAGGTTATCCAGTTGGCGCGTTTCGCCCATGCGCAGGCCGAAGTCTTCGACGCCTGCAGCCTGAGCGGACTCTTCCAGCAGGCGCATCACTGACTTTGCCGGGATCTTGATGTCCGGATCCAGTAATGCGGAGGTGCTCAGGCCCGCTTTTCGCAATTGGCGGTAGGGGTCCAGGCCAACTGCGCGGGCAACGTCGATGAAGTTTGTCAGGCTTGAGCTTCTGATTAAGGTCGGCATTGCGACTCCTCTTGTGCCCCAAAATGTAAAGTCATTGCCCCAAAATATCAAATTGGCCCAGGTTCATTCACCGATACTTTTCCTGCACTGCGATGACAACGCTTGAGACGAAGTCAGCGCGCCGAGCATTTCGAAGCAAGGAGAATGACTGTGCCACACGCTATTCGCATGTATGAAACAGGCGGCCCGGAAGTTTTGCGCTGGGAGAAAGTAGAGGTCGGCGATCCAGGTCCTGGTCAGGTTCGGTTGCGCCATGAAGCAGTCGGCTTGAATTTTGCCGACACCTATTTCCGCAGTGGCCTGTATCCGATGCCGCTGCCCGCCGGCATGGGCGTCGAAGCCGCCGGGGTGGTCGATGCCGTTGGCGCAGGTGTGGCGAATGTCGCTGTAGGCGATCGTGTGACCTACACCGGCTTTTTGAATACCCTGGGTGCCTACAGCACCGAACGCCTGGTTCCGGCAGCGCCGTTGATCAAACTGCCCGAGGCGATCAGCTGTGAAACCGCCGCCGCCATGACCATGCGCGGCCTGACCTCGTCCTACCTGATGCGCCGCATCTACGACTTCAAGCCGGGCGACACCATCCTGTTGCATGCTGCCGCTGGCGGCGTCGGCCTGATTGTTTCGCAATGGGCCAAGTTGCTGGGTTTGACGGTCATCGGCACCGTTTCGACCGAAGAAAAGGCAGCCATTGCCCATGCCCATGGGTGCGATTACACCATCAATTACAGCCATGAAGATGTGGCCAAGCGTGTGCGCGAATTGACCAATGGTGTCGGCGTGAACGTTGTAATCGACAGTGTTGGCAAGAGCACCTTCGATGCCTCCCTTGACTCCGTCAAGCGGCGCGGTCTGGTGGTCTGCCTGGGCTTCACCTCTGGCACTGTCTCGAATTTCGATCCGCAAATCCTGGCCACCAAGGGCTCACCTTATCTGACGCGCCCGGCACTGGCCGACTACATTGCCGACCCGGCCGAGAAGGCGGCACTGGCCAGTGAGCTGTTTGGCCATGTAGGCGCGGGCCGCATCAAGATCCAGATCAACCAGCGCTATACGCTGGAAGGTGCGGTACAGGCGCACCGCGACCTGGAGGCGCGCAAGACTACCGGCTCCTCGATCTTCGTCATTTAAGGAGAGCGGCGCACATGAGAATCGAACAACTGAACTGTGCTGTGGGTGCCGAGCTGATAGGTGTCAATTTACGTGACGCGGTGCATGACGATAGTTTGTTCGCAACCATCCGTGAGGCCTTGATTCAGCATCGTGTGCTTTTTGTACGCGAGCAGGAGATCACAAGCGCCGAACATGTGGCTTTTGCGCGCCGCTTTGGCGACCTTGAAGATCACCCGGTGGCACCCACTCATGCCCAGGCGCCGGGCCTGGTGCAGATTTACAAGAGCCCGGACAGCCCGATCGACCGCTACGAGAACTGCTGGCACACCGACGCCACCTGGCGCCGGTCCCCTCCCTTGGGGGCCGTACTGCGCTGTGTGGAATGCCCGCCGGTCGGTGGCGACACGATGTGGGCCAACATGGTGCTGGCCTACGAGAAGCTGCCAGATGACGTCAAGGCGACGATTGCCGACCTGGTTGCCAGCCATAGCATCGAGTCCAGCTTCGGCGCCGCCATGCCGAAGGAAAAGCGCCTCGCGCTGAAGGCCAAGTTTCCAGACGCCGAGCATCCGGTGGTGCGTATGCATCCGGAAACCGGAGAAAAGATCCTGTTCGTCAATGCGTTCACGACGCACTTCGTGAATTACCACACCAAGGAGCGGGTGCGTTACGGCCAGGATTACAACAAGAGTGGGGCTGACCTTTTGCAGTACCTGATCAGCCAGGCCTACATCCCCGAATACCAGGTGCGCTGGCGCTGGAAGAAAAACAGCGTGGCGATCTGGGATAACCGTTCGACCCAACATTACGCCGTGATGGATTACCCGCCCTGCCATCGCAAGATGGACCGCGCCACCATTATCGGCGATCAGCCCTACTGAACAAAACCTGCACCATCGGCCCCACCACAGCTGGCTGGAAGGGCGGGCATGCCAGCCAGCCAGCCTGTCGGATAGGTAGTGAATCACTGAATTGGCGCGACGCCTTGCGTCGCAATAGACCAAGAGGGCACACCATGCAGGAAGAATCTGTCGCTTCGTTTGCCAAAGCACGCCTTGCGTTCGAGGCTTCACGCTCGCGCGCCTATCCCTGGCTGGTATTTGCCATCATCTTCGGCTTGATGCTGTCCGATTACATGTCGCGGCAAGTGCTCAGCGCCGTGTTTCCCCAGCTGAAAAGCGAATGGAGCCTGACCGATGCCCAGCTCGGTTTGCTCAGCGGTATTGTCGGCCTGATGGTAGGTTTATTGGCTGTCCCGCTCGCTATGCTGGCCGACCGCTGGGGGCGCGTCGGGTGTGTCGTGCTGATGGTGCTGTTCTGGAGCCTAGCCACCCTGGGGTGCGGGCTCGCGCAAAACTTCGGGCATATGCTGACCGCGCGTTTTCTCGTGGGGCTGGGGGAGGCCGGTTACGGCAGCGTCGGTCTGGCTATCATCCTGAGTGTCTTTCCCCCGACCATGCGCGCCACCCTGACCGGTGCATTCACTGCCGCAGGCATGTTCGGTTCGGTGCTGGGCATGGCGGCAGGTGGCGTGTTGGCGACCCACTTCGGTTGGCGCGCCGCATTCATTGCCATGGCCCTCTTCGGCCTGGTGCTGGTCCTGTTCTATGTGTTCATCATCACCGAAGCGCGCATTGCCCGGCATGTGTTTAAGGGTTCGTCTGCAGCCGTGAGTGGTGCGGGCCGTCTGAAAAAGATGGACCGCTTGCTGCTGCGCAAGATCTTCAAGGCATTGTTTGGCGCCCCGACGCTGGTGTTCACCTATGTCGCCTGTGGCCTGCAGCTTTTTACCGCGTACGCGATCATCGCCTGGATGCCGAGCTACATAAACCGCTACTACGGCATGGCCCTGGACAAGTCGGCACTGGCAGCGGCAGTGCTGCTCATCGTCAGCGGGATCGGCATGGCCGTGTGCGGCGCCCTCGCCGACAGGGCCGGGCGCAAGAAGCCGGAGAAGACATTGGCGCTGGCGATCACGTTCTGCCTGGGTGCCTGCGTCTTGCTGATGATCGCCATGCGCATGGCGCCGGGCGCTGCACAATTCTCCATGGTCGCCGTGGGCATCTTTTTCGCTGCCGGTAGCTATGGTCCTGCTGGCGCCGTGGTGACCAACCTGGTGCACACCTCCATTCATGCGACAGCCATTGCCACCCTGGTGTTGGCCAACAACCTGCTCGGTGGTGCCCCAGGCCCCTACCTGACAGGCGTGCTGGCCGATCGGATTGGCCTGCTCGGGGCCTTGCAATGGATCCCGCTGATTTCCCTCGCCGCCGCGCTGGCGTTTGCTTGCGCGAGGGCGAACTACGGGCGCGATCTGCGCCGTTTCGAAGCGCAAAGCGCGCAGCACATTTTCTGAATCGCCATATTCCATCTACAGGCAAAAAGGGAACAGACCATGAACCAATCCAATCCCACCCCGCTCGAGGGTAAGGTCGCCATCATCACCGGTGCCGGTCGAGGTATCGGTCGCGCGATTGCCATTGCTTATGCAAAGGCCGGCGCTGCCGTGGTGTGCAGTGCACGCAGCGGCGCGCAAATCGAGGAAACGGCCGCCCTGATCGAGCAGGCCGGTGGTCAGGCGCTTGCTCAAGTCGCTGACGTAGGTGACTACGCTTCGCTGGCCACTCTGTTTCAGCGTGCCAGCGAAGAATATGGAGGCATTGATATTGTGGTAGCTAATGCCGGGGTCGCCACCGAGCAGCGTCGGATCGAAGACAGCGACCCTGAGTCGTGGCGCAAGACGATCGACATCAACCTGACCGGTGCCTACTACACGGTACATGCCGCCATCGCGCACCTGCGCAAACGGGGGGCCGGCAAGATCATCATGGTCGGCTCCGGTCAACGCAATCGCCCCGCACCAGGGTTTTCGGCTTATTCCTGTTCCAAGAGCGGCATGTGGATGCTCACTCAATCGCTGGCGCTGGAACTGCATGAATACAACATCAGCGTCAACGAGCTCATTCCTGGCCCGGTCAAGACCGACATGACCCGCGATGTGCCCATCCCGCCTGGAGAGTGGTTCAAGTCCCCACAGGATGTGGCGCCCATGGCCTTGTTCCTGGCAAGCATGCCGGACGGCGGCCCGACGGCCCAGAGCTACAGCCTTATGCGCCGACCCGCCTGAGAGCCACGAATACGCGTTGAAGAATCGATCGTGTCCAAACCTGGGAGAACGCCATGCAGTCATCACAACAATCACAACTGACACCTCGTGACAGAAACCAAGGCAAGCTCGCCGGCCGCGTTGCCCTGATCACCGGTGCAGGCCGTGGTCTTGGCGGGTCCATCGCGGTGGACTTCGCCAAGGCCGGCGCGGATATCGTCATCTGCGATATCGACATGCCGGCCCTGGAAGAAACCCGGCAAAAAGTGGAGGAGGCGGGCGCAAGTTGCCTGGCGCTACGTTGCGACCTCCGGTCGAGCGCTGAGGTGGCAGCCATGTTTGCCAGCGTCGTCGAGCGTTTTGGCACGCTGCATATCCTGGTGAACAACGCAGCGGTTGCACCCACCGGAGAAGCCGATGCAGTGCGCCGCAACAAGCATTACGCCTACATGACCACGCCAGTGCCTCGTCAGTCCCTGGGCTTCACCAGCCAGATCACCGATGAGGACTGGCACCGTTACTGGGATGTCAATGTGCATGGCATGTTTTACTGCACGCGCGAAGCTCTCAGGTTGATGGAGGTGCAGCAGTACGGCAGGATCATTAACCTGGCCTCCATCGCGGGCTTCTCCAGCATCAGCGTGCACAGCCCCCACTACTGCGCCACCAAGGGCGCCGTCATTGCCTTCACCAAGTCGGTCGCAGCCGAAGTGGCCGGCGCCAACATACTGGTCAACGCGCTGGCGCCAGGCGGCGTGTCGACGCCGTTCTTCGAGGAGTATCTCGACGCCATCGGCGAAGAAGCCCGGAACAGATTCTGGCAGGTGATTCCTGCGGGGCGTTTCGGTCAGATGGAAGAATATGCCTCCATGGCGACGTACCTGGCGGGTGACCATTACTTTGTGGGGCAGGTAATCAGCCCCAATGGCGGGGCCGTGATTTAAATGTAATGAACCGTAAGCCATCTGGCGCGTATGCAGATGGCACCCCCACACGGCACATCACAGATGAAGACGCTCATGATGAAACTGGCGACATTCAAACGTATGCAGGACAGCACCCAGCAAGACTGGGACATCATCAAACCCCAGGCGGCTGAGTTCTTCAGCGCACTGCCTGAGCGCGTACTGGCTCACCTGAAACTTCTGCAAGGCGACTTCAGCGGTTTTCCGATCGACCGCTACAGCCACTGCCTGCAGAGTGCCACACTGGCTTTGAAAGACGGGCGCGACGAAGAGTATGTGGTGTGCGCCCTGCTGCACGATATTGGCGATACGCTGGGCTCGTACAACCACCCCGAAGTCGCGGCGGCAATCCTCAAGCCATTCGTATCCGAAGCCAATGCGTGGATGATCGAGCACCACGGCATTTTTCAGGGGCACAATTTCTTTCACTACATCGGCATGGATCGCAACCTGCGTGACCAATTCAAAAGGCATCCGCATTATGAGCGCACGGTAGAGTTTATCGATAAGTACGACAGCCCGGCCTTCGATCCGGACGGCGAGATTTATCCTTTGAGCACCTTCGAGCCAATGGTGCGACGCGTGATGGGAACGCCAAAGCGATCCATCTACAAGGCGGTCACCCATTCGAAGTGAAGTACGTGGGAACGGTACTCAAGCAACGCGATCGTGCAAGACGCTTCCACCGACGACATGATTTTCGATGCAGCCACGTTGATTACCTTGTTGAGCGAAGCACTTACGCTCCAGGCAGGCGATGTCATTGTGACCGGCACGCCGCCGGGAGTCGGGTTCGCCCGCACGCCTGCGCTTTATATGAAAGCAGGAGATGTGTGCGAGGTCGAGATAGAAGGCATCGGCTTGTTGCGCAATCACGTGGTGGATGAGGCCTGAATGGTTCAGCTGCAACGCTTTTATTGGGTTGCAGGGCAAGTCAGCTCAACCAAGCGTGGCGACGCTGCGTAGAATCAACCGCACCAGCAAGGTCTGACTGGTGACGCCGGTTTTCGAGAAGATTGAACGCAGTTGCGCACGTGCCGTGTTGCGACTGATGCCAAACGCATCGGAAGCCTCATCAATGCTCAGGCCGTTGGCCAACTGAAAGGCCAGGTGCGTTTCGGCAGGCGTCAGGTCGAACAACGATCGGACGATCTCTTCAGGTGCGCTGGTTTTGCGCTCGGGGTCACTGATGAAAATGACAACTGCCGGGCAGTGTGACCCTTCACTCCATTCGCTCGGTGGTACGCAGCGCACAACAACCCCGAGGTCGCCACGTCCGGAGGGCCGCTGCACGCGCATGGCCTTTACCAGGGAGGGGTTTTTGCTCTTGCGCGAGAGCAGGGCCTGATCGATCAGCGCGTAGAGTTCCTGGCAGTCGCGTTGCGTGCCGACTTGCAGGCTGTCGTTGACCAGTTCGATGCCGTCCCTTTCCTCCAGCAGGTGCTGGGCGAGTTGATTGGTCTGCAGCACCCGGCCATCGCGATCCAGGATGATGGTGCCAACAGCCAGTTTGTCGACGGCGCCCGCGTAGAGGTTGCGTTCGGACTCTATACGGTTGAGGTACATGTGCAGGATCAGGGTGCGTTCCAGGTGAGGCAGGAATGCGCCCAGCAGGTCTTTGTCTTGCCGATTGAACGGGCCGCTGGCGTAATCGCGCGAAATGCGAATCCGACACCTGGAGCCGAGTTTAGTGTTGATGTCGGCCCCGAGAATATGGAATACGTCCACAGGCTCCAGGAAGTTCCGGTAAAACTCGCACTCCCGCCATTCCTGTTCGCAAACGAACTCGGTGCTCATGACGACCTGGCGATTCGGCAGGTCGACGAAGGGATCGATGGTGTAGAAATACTGATTGTAGGAGTCAGTCATCGCCGCCGAGGAACCTGAAGTGCTGATACTCAGCCCATCCGCATTGCGGCTGGGTGGGCGCAGGGTCAAGGTGGCGTATTTGGCTTTCATCGAGCATTTGAGCTGGTCGAGAAAGGTGCTCCAGGGAATGTTCTCCAACGGCCCCTGATACAGGCTACCAAGCATCCCGCTGAATTCTTCCTGGCTGAGGGGAAGGGCCATATGTACCCCTTTATATCGTTGTTGGAAAAAGTCTTGCCGAGTGAACCTGCCCGGCCGCGAGGCGGTCGGGCAGTTGTCCTGGTTGTCAGCGCCCGAGTTTGCGCAGGTTGGTCGTAGTGAAGAAGTCGGCTTCGAAACTGCTGCTGTTCAGGCGAGCGGTGGGCTGGCCATTGAGCAGTCGGTCAGTAAGGTAGGAGCCGGCGATAAGGTCATGGAAGATCGCGATGCGAGCCTGAAGGCCTTGCAGGTCGTAGGCGTACACCGAGGTCTGCATATTGCTGCGCCACAGGCTGCCCTTGCCGTCGTAGTTGTCGGCCAGCACGCCGACCCAGGAGTCTTCGTCGATATAGAGCCTGCGTTTGCCATAGATATGGCGTTTACCGGGTTTGAGGGTGGCCTCCAGCACCCAGACACGGTGTAGTTCATAGCGCATGTAGTCGGGATTGACATGGCCATTGGTGGCCAGCAACTGGTCGAGTTTCAAGCCAGGATCATCGAGCTTGTTGTTGTTATAGGGGATATACATCTCCTGCTTGCCGAGCATCTTCCACTCATAGCGGTCGGGCGCGCCGTTGAACAGGCGGTCCTCGTCCATCACGCGAAAGCCACCGGCACCGAAGGGGGTGTCGTACGCCACGGTAGGCGCGCGACGCACCCGACGCATGCCCGGGACGTATTGCCAGGCCTGCGATGGCGAGGCCATGGGGTCGGTGAAGGTGTGAGCAAGAATGATCTCACCTTTTTTGCGCGCCGGCTCCAGGGTAGACACCATGGCGTAAGCCTGTACACCGGCGGAACTGTCGACGCTTTCCTTGGGATCGTCCCACACCGAATAGATCT
This sequence comes from uncultured Pseudomonas sp., assembly GCA_964453495.1. GTDB lineage: Bacteria > Pseudomonadota > Gammaproteobacteria > Pseudomonadales > Pseudomonadaceae > Aquipseudomonas. Next base: position 84,235 of record CAYVPI010000003.1, read on the forward strand.
TGTAGTCCATGGACTCAAGCGAGCGCTCGCCGTTGGACAGGGTCAGGGCCATGGTATAGATGGCGTCTTCCTTCCAGGCCCGGGCGGGCAGGTTGAGGTTCCACATCAGCTCATAGCCGTTTTTCGGGATGGGGAAGGGCGAGGCGCCAATGGCGTTTTTCACGCCATTGCCATCACTGATCAGCTCGGCATTGACAGCATTCCTGGCGATGTTGCTCTCGACCCTTTCCGAGTAGCGGAAATCTCGATGGCTGGGGTATACCGGCATTTTGAACGTCTGGGGGTAGCGCTCGAACAAGGCTTTTTGGCCGTCGGAGAGCTTGTCGGCATATTGCGCCATGTTCTGTGCCGTGATGGTAAACAGCGGTCGCTCATCAGCGTAGGGGTCGGGGTACTGGCTGCCGCTGCCTGCGTAATTGAGGCTGGGCGGCGCCCCCCGCCATTTTCCGCTCCAGGCGGGGATGCTGCCATCGGCATTGCCGGCCTTTTCTGCGCCCATGGGGGTGAGGTCACGGCCCAACTGTGCGGCCTCTTCGGGGGTTGATCTGGCCAGTGCGACGCTGCTGAAACTGCTGGCAAGCAACACACTGAGCAAAAGGGTCTTGTGCTGAATAGGCATGTGGATTCTCCGGCGCACTGGGTTAGAAGCTGTATTTGGCGCTGATTGCGAGGTTGTCGCGATCGGCCAGCGGGGTGTCCTCGGCGTCGCCAAGGAAGACGTTGTAGCGAGTCTCGAGTGTCAGGTTGTTGAGGTAGCTCCAACTGATGCCGATCCCCAGGCGGTTGTCTCCCTCACCCATGCCGAAACTGCCGAGCAGCGAGGAGTCGCCATTGACTGCCTGGCTGAACACCAGAGGAATGCTCATGTCCCAGCCATTGAGAAGGTTGAGGTAGGAGAAGGTGGCGCCGAGGGTGTAGCCCCAGGCCGACTTGTCGTTATAGAGCGTGTCGGTGTTCGGGGTGGTAAAGGGGACGACTCCACCCGCTCCATCCGGGACGAACACATTGAAGCTATCGGCCTTGTCGTTTTGCAGGACTCGGTTGTAGCCCACTTCACCAGAGAGGTTGACCGTGTCGGCCACCGCGGTATTGCTCAATACATGGATAAAGGACACTTGGCTTTGCAGGGTCTTGCCCCGTACCGAGTAAGGCACCAGGCCGGTATCGACCATCACCGGCTGACCGTCCCGGTAGCTGATTTCGCCGCTCACATTGGTATCGCCGAGCACCGTGGAGAAGCTGGCACCAAACAGGTCGACGTCGTCGAAGTAACGCACCAGGTATGCGGCTTCGTTCCAGTGGCTGAGGAGGTCCAGTTGCGGTGCCTTGTCATGGTAGCGCACGTAGTAAAGGCCGAACTCAGTGTTATTCAGCGACTCGGCCATGTAGGTCATGGCTACGCCGTATTGCCCTTCGTCGCCGGGCTTGTCGTCCTTCAGGCGGTGGGTTGCGCCGAAAGCATCGGTGAAGCCACCCTCGTCGATCTGGTCGGTTACCGAGAAAAAGCTGCCGACGCCGTCGATCTCGGTTTTCCGCCATTCGTACTGGTAGTAGGCCTGCAGACCGATGTTGTCGGTCACGCTGATCTGGCCGAACAACTGGCCCACCGGCAGGAAGATCTCCTTGACCTCGACCCCTGGAGTATTGGCCTTGGTGGCATCGGCCGGGCTTTGCGCGCCGGAGATGCCGTTGGCGATGTACAGGCTCTCGCCCCAGCTGATCACTTGATCGCCGAGCCGCAGGTTGAGGTCGTGCCCGGCCAGGTTCCAGCTGCCGTATACATAAGAGTCGAGCAGGCGTACGTCACGGCCGTGCTGGTCGATGGTCTCCTGGGAAAAGTGATCGGGGCGTGAGCATTCGCCACCGACGAAGCAGTTCGAGGTGCCAGTGTCGTTGTCATTGTTGCGGTTGTAGACGTCGTCGTAGAAACCACTGGCGCGCATGAACAGGCCGTAATCCTGTTGCCAGTTGAGGTTGATCTCGGTGAGAAAGCTGGCCCGGTTGCTGATCAGGCTGCCGCGGTCGAAGGCGTTGTTGCCGTCGTCGATATTGGCAATCAGTGGGTTGGGGAAGCCGTTGGACAGGCTTTTGTCTCGGTCCTCGGTGCGCCACGCCAGGCCATAGGTGAGGTTGGTATTCCATTCCACCTTCAGGTTCTCGCTGGGCTTGAAGCTCAAGGCGTGTGCGTGTCCAGCCAGACCACCGGCCAATATGGCCAGTGACAAGCATGCGGTGGAACGTAGGGCGTGTTGGGCGATTATTGTTTTTATCATTGTCGTCCTCTTACCTGGTCCAGGTGCTACCCGGCCGGTTTGTGTCGGGGTGTGAACGCTGCGAGCGGACTATGGAGTCGTGACTTGCACTGCTTCATCGTCCTACCGGACTAGCCCGCGCATGACGTTCGGTCTATTCGCTCGCCCCCTCTGTTTCGCCCTTGAGCACCCGCCAGAGGTAGTCCTCCAGGACGATGCCGCCCTGGTTGTGCGAGCAAACAATCGCCGCAACGACCCTCCACACTCAGGGGGCGAGTACAGACCGAGGATGACGGGATGATGGATTTCACAGGCAAAACGGTTCTGGTTACCGGCGGTGGAGTTGGCATTGGTCGCGCGATTGTCGAAGCCTTTGCGAGGGCAGGTGCGCGCCTTGTGGTCGCGGAGGTCAATGCCGCACATGCAGCACAGGTTCGTGATTTTCTCCACCGAAGTGCGACCGAGTCCTTGGTGGTGGAGGTGGATGTCACCGACAAGGAACAGGTGGCGGCCCTGACCGAGCAGATCCAGGCGCGTTTTGGTGGGCTCGATGTGCTGGTCAACAACGTCGGCGACTCGCTGATGATCGCCAAACCCTTCGATGCCTACAGCGATGACGATATTGACCGGCTCTACGCCGTGAACCTGCAGCACATCTTTCGCGTCACCCGTGCCATGTTGCCGCTGCTGCGACGTCAGGGCGCGGGAAGCAGCATTATCAACCTGTCGTCGATCGAGGGCTTTCGCGCCATACCGAACTGCAGCATCTACGCCGCGTTCAAGTCCGCCATCAGCGGTTTCACCAAGAGCCTGGCCCTGGAGCTTGGGCCTGTGGGTATTCGCGTCAATCAGATCGCGCCGGAGTCCACCGAAACGGCGCAGTTGCCAATATCAATGATGATTGCACCGCAGTATCAGGAGCAGATTCCCCAGTGGATTCCTCTCGGCCGGTTCGGCAGGCCCGAAGACATGGCCGGCGCCGCACTGTTTCTTGCCAGCCCGCTGTCGAGCTGGGTCACCGGCACCACCCTGCACGTGGACGGCGGTGCCTTGGCCGCCGCTGGCTGGTACCGCGACCCGAACGGCACCTGGACCAACGTGCCGGTGATCACGGGTAACGGCTTCAATTTCTGATATCTCCCCCCCAAAAAAACAAAAACAGCCCAATCCCGGGTTCAAGCAGGAGCGTATATCCGATGAAGATTCTCGTAGTTGGCGGAACAGGACTGATCGGGGGGCATGCTGCCCTCTATCTCACCGAGCAGGGCAACGAGGTGACGATTGCCGGCCGCAAACCAGCAGCGGCCGGCAGCGCCCTTGCCCAGTTGAAACAACTGCAGTGCGATTACATTGCGGGCAGCCTCAGCCAGGATCAACTGTCCAGCTTCGATGCGCTGGTGTTCGCTGCCGGCAGCGACATCCGCCACGCTCCCCAAGACGGAGATATCGATGCCCACTGGCAACGTGCGAATGTCGAGGCCATCCCGCGCTTTTTCGAGCTGGCACGCAGTGCCGGGATCAAGCAGGCGGTGCTGGTGGGGAGCTTCTATCCCCAGGTGGCACCGGCGTTGATCGACAGCGTTGCGTATGTGCGTTCGCGCCATCTTTCGGATGAAGGCGCAAGAGCGCTGTCCGGTGCGGGCTTCAGGGTTTGCAGCGTGAATGCGCCTTTCGTTGTGGGGATGGTGCCCGGGCTGCAGGTGGATATGTTCGAGGCCTACACCCGTTATGCCGAAGGCAAGTTTGCGCCAATGCCGTTTTACGGTCCGGCAGGTGGCAGCAATTTCATCTCGACTCGCTCGCTGTCCCAGGCTATCTGGGGGGCATTGCAGCGCGGCGAGTCAGGCAAGGCATACCTTGTCGGCGACGAAAACCTCAGTTACGCACAGTACTTCCAGGCCTTCCTGCGCGCTGTTGGCAACGACGCCGAGGTGCCGTCTCTGGACCAGGAGCATCCGTTGCTACCGGACATGGCGCTTTATACCGGGCGTGGCAACACCGTCAGCTACCAGCCTGACGCGCAGGATGCAGAATTGCTCGGTTACGTGCGCAAGGATATTCAGCGCGCGGTGAGCGAAGTGGTGAGTCAGTACCGCAGTTAATGCCAAATACCGCAGGGGCCGCTTCGCAGCCCACTGCGGGATAGATAACCCCTTGTGGGAGATTCTATGGTGCCTGCCGGCGATGGGATCACCACTGTGTCAGGTGTTATGTGGGAGCGGCCCCGGCCGCGAAGGCCTGCACAGCAGGCCCATCGATTGGGGCCGCTACGCGCCCCTTCGCGGCTAGAGCCGCTCCCACAATCGACCCAGCAAGTAGAGTGGGTTTGTCGGCAGTCTGAGGCCCGCACACTGTGCGGGCCTTTTTGGTCCGATCGCGGTTCAAACGGGTGAGCCGGGCAAGCCTTCGTAGTAGAAGCCGGCTGCCGCACCGCCATCGACTGACAGTTCGCTGCCATTGCAGTAGCTGGCGTCATCGCTGGCGAGAAACAGCGTGGCGCGGGCGATTTCCTCGGGAGCACCAATGCGTTGGAGTGGCACCTGACGGTATTGGCTATCCAGGTTGTCGCGCGAGACGCCGGTGGGGTTGGACATTTGCGTATCCACTCCGCCTGGATGCACCGAGTTTACTCGCACGCCGTGCGGGCCCAGCTCGAGTGCCGCGACCTTGGTCAGCCCACGAACGCCCCATTTGCTGGAAACGTAGGCGGCCAGCGCGTTCACGCCGCGCAGGCCGTCCACTGATGAAATATTGACGATGGAACCAGCGTGCTGTTCACGCATGATCGGTGCCACTGAGTGGATGCCAAGGAATGTACCGGTCAGATTGATGGACAGCGCCCGTTCGAACTCGGCCTTGGACAGTTGCTCAAGGGAGCCGAACACCAGCACCGCGGCATTGTTCACCAACACATCGATGCGCCCCAAGCGTGCCACCGTCTCGTCTACCAGTTGCTGCCAGTTGCCCTCGTCGCTGACATCCAGCCGGTGGAAGCTGGCGGCATCGCCCAGGTCTCGGGCCAGGGCCTGGCCCTCGGCTTCGAGCACGTCGGCAATGACTACCTGCGCGCCTTCCTCGACGAACAGCCGGCACGTCTGTGCGCCCATGCCGCGGGCCCCGCCGGTAATGATGGCAACCTTGTTCGCTAAACGTTGCATACGGTTTTTCCCCCTTAACCCCAATAAGCCTGGCCGCCATCGAGCGGGATGGTTGCGCCGGTCATGTAGCGTGCGTTGTCGCTGACCAGGAAGGCTACGGCCCGACCGATGTCGGCCTCGCAATCGCCCACTCGGCGCAACGGGATGCTGCTGAAAAATGCCTGTGCTTCCTGCGGGTTGTTGTCGACCCAACCTTGCAGGCCCGGTGACAGCGCATGGGGGGCAATGACGTTGACACGGATGCCATCCACACCCCATTCGCAGGCAGCGGCACGACTGAGGGCGCGTATCGCTTCCTTGGTTGCGGCATAGTGGCCATAGCCCGAGGCGTCCCAGCGTACGGCGGCGGAGGAGGCCAGGTTGATCACCGCGCCGTCACCCTTGAGATGAGGATAACAGGCCCGCATCATGCGCAGCGTGGCCATGGGGCCTGAGTCGATGCCCAGCATGAAAACTTCGTCGCTGACATCGAGGAGGTTGCCCAACGGCACGATGTGGGCGTTATTGACCAGGATGTTCAGCCCACCGAAGGCTGCCACGACTTCGGCGACGCAACGCTTGATGTCGGCCTGGTTCATCACGTCGCACTCCACCGCCATCGCGGTGCCGCCACGGCGCCGAATTTCCGCGCAGGTTTGCTCCAGGGTGGCGCGCGTACGGCCCGCCACTGCGACCATTGCTCCCGCGTCCGCGAGGGCATAGGCGATACCCTGGCCAACCCCTTGGCCGCCGCCAGTGATCAGGGCTACCTTGCTGTCCAGCATGTTCATGTGCGGTTTCTCTTGTTGGCTTATTGTTGTTGGCATTCAGGCGATCCCGGAAATCAGCTGCGCGTTGTCGATGCGCAGTTCCGCGCCATTGATGAAGCGGGATTCGTCCGAGGCAAGGAACAGCACCAGGTTGGCCACATCCTCGGGCATGCACATGCGGGCCATTGGGTTGTCGCCGATGCCCAGGGCAACCGGATCGAGGTCGGGCACCATGGCCTGTGTCATGGGGGTCCAGATGCCGTCCGGGTGCACCGAGTTGCAGCGAATGCGGTAACCCTGTTGCTTGCAATGGACCGCCACGCTGCGGGTTAGCGCCGTCACGGCACCCTTGGAACTGCTGTAGGCGCACATCGGCGGCAGGCCGGCAAGGGCTGCGACCGAGGACATCATGATGATCGAGCCCCCCGTGGCATTATTTTTCATCGCCTGGACGGCATACTTGCAGCCGAGAAAATAGCCGTCGGCGTTGACCCGCATAACATTGCGCCATTGTTCCAGGCTGGCTTGCTCGATCGTCCCCAGCGGGCAGATCGCCGCATTGTTGACCAGCACATCCAGCCCCCCAAAGCGCGATTGGATCTGGGCGATTGCCTGTTGCCAGTGGGCTTCGTCTGCTACATCCAGTTCGATGAACAGGGCATGAGCACCGATCTCATCGGCCACGGCCCGGCCGGCTTCGCAGTTGACGTCGGCCACCACCACGCGAGCGCCTTCGGCGGCCAGAAGCAGGGCATCGGCCTTGCCGACGCCGCTGGCGGCGCCGGTGATCAGTACCACCTTGTTTTCAACACGCTTCATGCGGGGGCTCCTTGCAGGGGCAGGTCCTGGGTCCAGTCCAGCAGCAGCTCTCGGCAAGTGAAGTACCAGGTGCCATCCCTGAGGGCGAAACGATCGTGGTAGCGAATACCCCAGTCGAGCTTGCGCTTGACCCCTTCAGCCTCGTAGAGATGGTTGGCCACGCAGTAGGTCTGCGCACTGGCGTGCACGTGGTCAACTTGCGCGAGGTGGTTATGTATGTGGTGCTGGGTGCAGCTGTAGTGGCCCAGGCCGCTCATGCCTTCGACAATGGCGGTGACGCCATCGAAGCTGAAGCCTGGCCCCTTGAGTGTCGCCTCGGGAGTGAACAGACGGAGCAGTGCTGCCCAGTCGCGTTGGTCCACTGCCTGGGCATAACGGCAGACGAGTTCGTAGAGCGCTTGCTTGTGCGATGTGTCGGACATCCTTCTGAGCCTCCAGATTCGCCCTGCGAGGGTGCAGGTGAAATGAAACTCTCATTCCATGTGAGAGGGGTCATCGTCCGAGGAGACTACCGCCGCACGGAGGGTGGGATCGCCCGGGCAGGCCCGGGACAGGCAGTAGTCTTGCCGGACGATGAGTGCTGTCTTCCCGCTGCCTATCCTGCGCGAAGCATCACCCACCCACAGGAGTACGACCCATGGCTTTGACGATGGACGCCTACCTCGAGATCGAACTGATCAAGCAGCTCAAGTACCGGTACTTTCGTGCGCTTGACTGCCACGACTGGACGTTGTTCGAAACCTGCCTGGCCGAAGATGTGAAAACGGCCCTGGACAGTGGCAAGTACAGTTTCGATGGCCGCGCAGCGTTCGTAGGAGGGCTCAAGGCGATAATGGACAGGCCCGGCTTGCTGTCCAAGCATCAGGGCCACCACCCTGAGATCGAAATTCTGGCATCCGACAGGGCCCGGGGCACCTGGTATCTGGAAGACCATGTCATCGACCTTGACGGCGGCTGGATGCTGCACGGCACGGCCTTCTACCAGGACCAGTACATCAAGCGCGACGGGGCCTGGCAGATTCACGCAACGGGATACCGGCGCGTATTCGAAACCCTCACTTCGCCCTTGCCCGACCAGTTCAAATTGACTGCCAGCCTGTTTGATGGGGCGTGCCGCGGGTAGATAGATCGATTGCCTGAAAGGCCTTTAGGTACGGAATGTCAGGCATAAAAAAAGACGTCCGTGGACGTCTTTTTTTGATCATTTGGTGGGCCGGGGTAAGTTGAATCTGTTCAGTAAGTTATTGATTTATAATATTAATAATTATTTTAATTTTTAGTTGGAATACCAATTGGAATACTGCACTCCACTTGACCAGCCGTTTGCATTCGATCTGACCAGCACACTTCTGAACCATGATTGGCAGTGAACTGCCCAAAGGAGACGCTCAGAAGCGCCTCTGGTCTCTGGGCTGTTTTACTTATCAGTAGGGTTTGTCGCCGATAATGGCCGCACGCTCCATCTTTCGATGGCAAGGCGGATAGTCCATCACGGCATAGTGCTGGGTGCAGCGGTTATCCCATATCGCCACGCTGTTTTTCTTCCAGCGCCAACGGACCTGGTACTCGGGGTTGTAGGCCTGGCTAATCAGGTACTTCAGCAGGTCGACGCCTTTTTGGTTGTAGTCCTGGCCGACACGGACACGTCCCTGGCTGTGGTAGTTCACGAAATGCGTAGCGTAGGCATTGACGAACAGCACCTTCTCGCCCGTTTCGGGATGGGTACGCACCACCGGATGTTCGGCATCCGGGTATTGCGCCTTCATCGCCAGGCGTTTTTCTTTTGGCATGGCTGCGGCAAAGGAGGAATTGAAGCTGTGGTTGGCGATCAGGCTGTCGATTTCCTGCTTCACGTCTATTGGCAGGTTGTCATAAGCCAGCACCATGTTGGCCCACATGGTGTCGCCACCGGTCGGTGGGCATTCGATGCAACGCAGTACAGCGCCCATCGGAGGCGATTCACGCCAGGTGGCATCGCAGTGCCACGCATTCTCGTAGCGATCCGCCGGATTCTCCGGGGTCTTGTAGATTTGTACGAGACCAGGGGCGTCCGGATGGCTGGGGAGCATCGGATGGGTTTCAAGCTGGCCGAGGCGCATGGCAAATGCTTCGTGATCACGGCGTGAGAGCTTGTCCAGGTCCTGGTCGCGCAGGAACAGCACCTTGTATTTCAATAGCGCCGCGTAAACTTCGTTGAACAAGTCGTCATCGCGCACTGCGTCGCCCAGGTTCACGTTGTGCAGTTCCGCGCCGATGGCACAGGTCAGTTGTTCGACTCGCATGGCGTCTCCGTTTTGATGCTTTATCGCCGGACCGTGGGCGAGGCAGGTGAAATCGAGCCTTGATACACAGCGGCGTTTTTTATTGTTGATCCAGTCTTTGCGGGTTCGGTAAGTGGGGATACGCGCGCCCGGCATACGCTCTTGCCCGATCGGCAGAGCGATTGCGGCCCCATGGTAGATTGCTCGAGAGCAGCGCCATGGGCATTGCGAGACAAAATCTTCGCGTATTGGGACGTGGCCAACGGGTTAAAGCGGCAGTGTCGCCTTGCTCTCTCGGTAGGCGGCGGCCCAATCCGAGGGTGTCTTGCCGAACTGGCTGCGGAACCAGCGTGAAAAGTCACCGGCGGAGGAAAAACCGAGGAGTTCGGCAACTTCATACAATCGGCGTTTGCTGTTGGCCAGGTACTCTTCGGCGAGTTCAGCGCGGACAGCATTGATGATCGTTGTGACACTCTCTCCCTCGGCTGCCAGGTGTCGGCTAAGGGTGCGTCGATGCATGCCAAGATGCTGGGCAATCCCATCGACAGAACACAGTCCGCTTGGCAGCAGCATCTTGACGATCTGCCGTACCCGCTGCGCTGGCTCCTCGCGCAGGTTGGACAACTGCATGTCCAGCGTTCGTTTCACCTCGCGATGCAGCGCGGGGTCCGCCGCGGGAATGGGCATGTCCAAATCGCGCGCGCGGCAAACGATGGCATTGAATTCCTGGGAAAACTCGATAGCGGCACCCAGCACTCGTTGGTGCACGTCAAGGCTGGAAGGACGCTCGTGAGTAAAACTGACCCTTACCGGGCGAAACGTATTGCGCGTCAGCACGCTCAACGTCCGCAGGCCAATGCCAGTCGACTGTTCGATAGCCTGGCGCCAGACCCCGTGATGTCCCTGCATATTCACACCCACATGCAGCAGCACCAGGTCGCCTGCATCTTCAAGTCGCAACTCCACCCCGGCGTTATGCAGACGCATATAGCGCGCGCACGATTGCATGGCGGCACGAAGTGTCGGTTCTTCACGGATGAGCAGCGCCAGCATGCCAAAGTTGGAAAGATGTCGTGTTTCCGCGAGCAACAATCCGAAGGCTTCCTGGCCGGACAGACGGGCTGACTCCTCCAGCAGCCACCCCACCGAATCGATGCTGATCATGATGTTCGGATCGTCGAGAACACTGGCCGGTAACTTGGCTAAACGCAGCATGCGAAAAGGATCGAGCCCCACTGAACGGGCAACCTGCTCATAGTCGGTAAGACTGGCACTTCGCGTCAGGGTGTACATGCATCCCCTCATGTCCCAATTTCACAAGATTGTGTCCTGCGAAGCTTAGTGCAGGACACCTTGTCACGGCTACCTTCGGGCCAACCACGACAAAAATATGGAGGTAGATAATGGATACGCGCACCGCAATGCGCATCGGTCAGCCGCTTGCTGCAATGGAGCAAATCGATGCTGACGACCCCGATGCATTCAACCACTGCTTTGCCGAGCTCAACGGCATTCGCATGCATTACATCGACGAGGGGCAAGGTCCGCTCGTCATTCTGCTGCACGGTTTTCCCTACCTTTGGTACATGTGGCGGCGCCAGATCGTGGCGTTGGCCGAGGCCGGTTATCGAGTTGTGGTCCCCGATCAGCGGGGATTTGGTCAAACGGATCGCCCCGATGCCATTGAAGCCTATGACATGAGTCAGTCCGTCGGCGACATGGTGGGCTTGATGGCGACTCTGGGCGAAACGTCCGCGGTGATCGTCGGGCACGATCTGGGTGCCTGGGTGGCCCAAGCGGCGGCGATGCTGCGGCCGGATTTGTTCCGTGGCCTGGTGATGCTCAATACGCCGGTGCCACCGCGCGGCAAGGTCAAACCGACCGTAGGTTTACAGGCCATGGCGAAGGGCAGGGTGTACCACCATCTGTACTTCCAGCAGCTCGACAAGCCGGACCGCGAGTTGGCCAGCGATACGAGAAGAACCTTGCGTAGCGTTTTCTACTCGATCTCTGGCAGTGCGGTCGGGGATGAACGTTGGCGTTTGTTCGTCGAGCCGGGTGAACCCATTCTTAACGCGTTCACCGAGCCCAAGGGCGAGTTCCCGTCATGGTTGAGTGCGCGAGCGCTCGACTATTACGTCGCTGAATACACGCGGACAGGGTTTACCGGTGCCCTGAACTACTATCGTTGTCGCGACCGGAACTGGGAAATCACCGCGTTTCTCGACGGTGCAGTGGTCCGCCAGCCAAGCCTGTTCATCGGTGGTGCTGCCGACCCGTCGCTCGAACCCGTCGAAATCCGAGCTCTCTACGAGCAGCTCGACACTTATCTACCCGGACTACGGAAGAAGTTACTGCTCCCCGGTGTGGGCCATAGCGCGGCGGAGGAAAACGCCGATCAGGTCAACGAATTGCTCCTTGAGTTTCTCGAACAGATGGAGCGCTAGGAGCGAGTGTTTTGCACTGTGCGTGGCCGCGATCACTCGCGGCCACGCATGCGACTTTCGAACGGCTCAGGACTGAATCCGATGCAGCGCTCAGCCGGCAGCTTTGAACACTAGATGATCGCCGAACTGCTCCCGAAGACGGTTCTTCTGGATCTTGCCCGTGGCACCCAATGGAATCGTGTCGACGAAGATCACATCATCCGGCGTCCACCATTTCGCGATCTTGCCTTCATAAAAGGCGAGCAGTTCTTCTCGTGTCAGTGTGGCTTGCGGTTTCCTGACAACGATCAGCAGGGGGCGCTCGTCCCACTTTGTGTGTTTCGCGGCAATGCAGGCTGCCTGGGAGACTGCCGGATGGGCCATCGCAATGGTTTCCAATTCGATGGAGCCTATCCATTCACCACCTGACTTGATCACGTCTTTGCTGCGATCGGTGATCTGCATGAAGCCATCGACATCGATGGTCGCCACATCGCCGGTTGGGAACCATCCTTGACCTGCTTGCTCAAGCAGCGGCGAACTGTCCCGTTCGCTCCTGAAATAATCGCGCACAACCCATGGTCCACGCACCAGCAGGTCACCAGCAGTCACCCCGTCCCAGGGCAGCTCGATGCCATTAGCGCCAACGATTTTCATGTCGACGCCAAACACCGCTCGGCCTTGCTTGGATTGCACGGCCAAACGTTCTATCGGCGACATTTCAACGTGCCTGGCCTTCAGAGTGCCGACGGTTCCGATAGGGCTCAATTCAGTCATCCCCCAGACGTGCAATACCGCTACGCCGTAGGTTTCCTGAAACGTGTGCAGCATGGACGGGGAACAGGCCGCACCACCAATGATGCTGCGTTTCATGCTGGAGAATTGCTGGCCTGTTTTTTCCAGATAGCCAAGAAGGCTTTGCCACACAGTCGGGACACCAGCGGACAATGTCACCCGCTCGGCTTCAAGCAGTTCGAATAGCGATTCTCCATCCAGGGCAGGTCCGGGAAGCACAAGCTTTGCCCCAACCATGCAGGCGATGTAGGGAAGTCCCCAAGCGTTGATATGAAACATCGGCACAACGGGCAGAATCACATCGTGCGCGGAACAATTCAGGGCGTCAGGCAGTGCGGCCGCATAGGTGTGCAGCACCGATGAGCGATGACTGTACAAAACCCCTTTCGGGTTGCCTGTCGTGCCAGAGGTGTAGCAGAGCGTACTGGCGGAGTCCTCGTCGAAAATCGGCCAGGCGTAGTCAGAAGAACCCTGTTGAACCAGATCTTCATAGCACAGCAAGTTGTCGATGCCGGTGTCCTTCGGCATATGCGCTTGATCGGTCATGGCGATGAACGCCTTGACCGTGTGGCAGCGACCCGCGATGGCCTTGATCAACGGCAAGAAGGTCACGTCGAAGAAGAGGTACTGGTCTTCGGCGTGGTTGGCGATGTAGGCGACCTGGTCTTCATGCAGACGAGGGTTGATGGTATGCACAATGGCACCCATGCCGGACACGCCGTAGTACAACTCCAGGTGACGATAGCCATTCCAGGCCAGCGTGCCGATCCGGTCGGCGGGCTGGACCCCCAGGCGAGTCAGCGCGCTGGCCAGTTGGCGTGCGCGACGGTGGCAGTCACGAAAAGTGTAACGATGGATATCGCCCTCCACCCTCCGGGACACGATCTGCGTTTCGCCGTGATGGCGGTCGGCATGCTCTATGAGCGAGGAGATCAACAGCTGCTTTTGCATCATCAGGCCATTCATGGCTGCGCTCCGTTTCTTCGTTGTGATCGGGGAGCGAGCAGGCGGCCGGGGCCTTGTCAGATTCCGCGTCAAGATCGCGAACCGACACAGCCTGTTCTCTCCCCTGAATTGTTGCGATCTGATAACGATCCCGGCTGCCCCTTGAAACCGGGGATGCCGGGATTCCGTGAAATCCAGATCAGTTGAATGCCGTCAGGTCTTTCGGTGCGATGTCATGCTGCTCGCAATAAGCCAGATAGCGATGCAACCCGGACTTCCAGTTTTCGAGCGCGACGATGTTGTCGTTGCCGTCCAGGAACGCGAGATCGCCATTAACCTGAACCAGGGTGAGCACATAGCCGTCTGTGCTTCCCGTGCTGACGACTTCCGGCGTGTGAGTCGATCCAGCAGTCTCATACACGATGCTGCCAGGGCCGGCGATCCAGTCATGTTCCTTGTATTTCCACTGGCCTTCGATCGTGTAGACCATCACCGTCCCCGTGTGATGGTGCTTGGGCAGTTGCATGTCGATCGGCGACTTCATCATGACAATCCATTCACCACGAATCGGGTCCAGCTTGAAGTACTTCAGCAGAACGTTTTCGGCATAGGGCGTAAAGGGTACCCACGGCAGCGATTCGCCATCGATGACTGCGGTGTCGATGTGTTCGTAGAGCATGTCTATCTCCAATGATGCGGTTCAGATCGAGTTTTCGTCGGCAGCCAGGACCGCCCGATCTCTGAAGGTCGGGTGTCCTGGTTTTCTCTGAGGGAGACGGTTCGAATCAGGTGAGCGGGGTACCCGCGAGGGTGGCGCGCAGCATCTTTCTTGGCGCATTGCCGTAGTCAGCCACCGCGTAGTGCTGGACTTGCAGGTTGTCCCACATGGCAACCGTGTTGGTTCGCCACTTCAGACGTACCTGGTACTCCGGAATCGCGGCCTGAGACGTCAGGTAGTTCATCAGATGATGAGCCTCCGGCATGAAGTCCTGGCCGTAGCGGATATCCTCGAAGTTGAAGAAGTTCGCGAAATGGGTGGTGAACGCGGAGTTGACGAACAACACCTTTTCGCCTGTTTCAGGATGGACAAGCACCACCGGATGTTCAGCAGCGGGGGTCTTCAGGGCCATCGCGTGGCGTTCTTCGCGGGGTAACTGGGCACCAAAGGAGTGTTCGGCACTGTGTTTTGCGAACAGACCTTCGATCCGCTGCTTGATGGTGTCGGGCAGGTTTTCGTAAGCCATCACCATGTTGGAGAATAGGGTGTCGCCGCCGGATTCAGGACCCTGTTCACAGCGCAATATCGCGCCGCGAGGCGGAGCCGGCTTGAAAGTGACATCGGTGTGCCAGAGGTTTTCCCGGCTGGCCTTTTCGACAAAGGTCTTGGGCTTGCTCGGGTCAAGGTTGCGGTACAGCATCAACAGCTTGTCCGCCTCCGGATGGCTCGGCGCCAGGGGATGGCCTTCCAGTGCGCCGAATTGTGCGGCGAAGTGCTGTTGTTCCAGGGGGGTGATGTCCTGGTCGCGAAAGAACAGCACTTTGTGCTTCAACCACAGCGCCCGGATTTCCGCGATCTGTTCAGGGTCTTGGGTAGCATCTGCCAGATTGATGTTGCTGAGTTCGGCACCGATGGCGGGGGAGCAAATCTCCACCTTGATCGAATGCTGGCGCACTGACGATCGGATAGTGGCGGGTGCCGAAGGGACGAGGGGTGAAGGAGTGTTTTGGGCTGCGGCGACTGTTGTCATTGTTGTCTCCAATCCGAGCTGTACGGCGGTGCGCTATATGAGCATCCGGTGTAGGTAACTGACCCCTGCCAGTGATTGAGAGGGGTGGTCCTACAGTAGTGATTTCAGGCGCAAGGCTATGGGCGCAGCGGGACAGTTTCTTAGCATTCTGGGACACAGGGGGAGGGGAACGAACATTGTTGCGAGGTAGGTTGGAGGGTCCGATTTTGGCCGCATTCGGCCTGTCACGACTAACCGGTTTGGGTTGTTTTTTTGCCATTGCGGTGGTGTTTTTCGAGTGGTTTTATCCGCAAGAGAATATCCATGCTGAGATAGATGAAGGCTGACAAGCGAGCCTGGAAGGCTGCCTATCCACGATTCGAACGTCAGATCGGTAATTCTCGGTCATTCCCTAATCGCTTCCAGACCAATAGGGCGGTAAGTCGATAGTAATACCGGGTGGCGTCGGAATGGTCTTTTAGGTGCTGAGTGAGAAACCAACGCACATGCTTGAGCTGCCAGGTCCAGGGATTATCTCGCTGCCATCGTTGTTGAATGGCCGCTTGCATGATTCGGGCTTGCCGTAGGTGTCGTTGCTGCGTGACCTTCGAACCGGTCAGTACGCCGCTCAGGAACAGCGCCATATCGAAAAGCTTGGTCACGCTCGACCTCCAATGTAGGCCGAAACCACATCAATCCGGTTGTGTCCGAGCTCATAGCTGATCTGCTGACGCGCCTGCCGATCCAGTTCACGGTCGATGCGATAGCAGTGACCACCATTGACTGGTGCGGCGTGGCCCGTGAGCTGCTCGTAACGCTCACAGGCGTAGGCTGCTCGCAGTTCATGAAAGCCCTTCAGTCCGTGTTCATGCAGCGTTTCGCGGGCGGGGAGCACGGTCTGTTGCAGGAACGCGGCGTAGCTTTCGTCTCGGGCTAGCAAGTTGCGGCCGCCGGTTGGCGATGCCTTACGAGCCAACTGTAGCGCCGCCTTCACTGCTTCATTTGCAACAACCCACCGCTGTGCTGAAGCCCCTGAGCGACCGCCTTTGGTGCCGTCCTGGATATTGATGCAGCCTAAGTGTTCGGCTTCGCGGTGCAAGCGTGGCAGGTCGGCCAGGATCGCTTCGCGCAGGCGCATGCCGGTTGTTCGGGCCAACAGGACAATCGCGGCCACCCGCTCGTGTTGCTGTTCGCCAAGCGCCTCGAGTACTCGCCGCATCTGTTGGTGGTCTTGGCCATCCGGCGCGCGGGTGCGTACGCTCGAGCGCTGCTGTCCCAACGCCTGACTCGGACTGGCGATCCTGACATCCTGATCACCGCGCAGCGCCGCGAGGGTGCGGTTGACGCTGCTCAGGCGGTTCTGCGCGGTCGCGATGCAGAGTTCACCTTGCTGGATTTGCTGGCGCAGGTACGCGGCGTAGTCGTGCAGCGTCTGTCGATCGATCTGACGTGCATCGTTGTAAGCGGGGCCGTCCTCTGATCGACACCAACGCACGAACGCTTGCCAGCGATCGCTATGCGCTTTGACCGTGGCAAAGTGGCCGCCGGCAAACAAATCCTTGAGCGCTTGTGGGCCGGCATAGCTCAACTGGCGGCCGTAACCAAAGTTGCGCCCCTCACGCCGACCGACCAGTGCCATCGTCATCACCGTTTTCGTTTGTTTGCAAAAAGAGCAGCAGGGCTTTCCAATGAGGGCTGAGCCTGCCCACCTGCTGCCAATGCGTCGGGCGGACCAGGAGGGCGTTCTCGTGGTGTTGCAGCAATGCCCCTTCCTCACGCAGTTGCTCGATCAGCAGGGCGATGTTGGTTGGGGTCAGGGGTGGTGTGGCGACAGCGGCGACAGTGGCGACAACCCGCGTCGTTTCTGGCCAGGCGCGTGGCGACAGGGTGGCGACAGCGGCGGCGACACGCCGTGATTCAGGTTGTGGTTGATGTTGCGCCTGGTAGCGGCGCACCGCGTCATTAAGGCGAAACATGGCGGACCTCGAAAGTTTTTCCGTCGCGGCTGCTCAGCCAGCGATGAGTGATCAGCACGACCAATAAAGAAGCGGTATGGTCAGCGCTCTTGCGCGCAAAACGAGGGCCGTTGCGATTGACGTCGCGGACGGTGAAGTGGGTCCAGCCTTTCTGCACCAGCCAGCGCAGCAGCCGATCCGCTTCCTCACGTCGGCTATTGACCGGCTCCTGTTCGGTCAAGCGCTGAATCTCAGCCAGGTAGTAATCCATCAGCGTGGAGGCGCGCTGGATGTGTGCTTCGTCCAACGCACTGGCCTCTTCAACCATGGCCAGCACGCCTGCGATACGCAGTACATTCGCCGCCGCCTTGCCTGCGACAGGTTGGATACCGGCCAGCTCGCCGAACTCGCCAGACTGGCACTCGATGGTGTCATGAATATCAATCCAGGCCCGGCGGGCGCGGGGAGTCAGCTCCAGCGTGGCAGGATTGAGTGAGCCATCCTGGTGAAGCGACCAGGGCTTTTGCAGCAGGGCGGTGATCCGCTGTTGGTAGCGCTGGACTTTGGCATCTCGGGTCAGGTCGATCGCCTTGTAAAGTCGCTGGCCGGCCAGGCGCTCGGGCCAACTGATCAGGCAACGGCCGAGGATGCCTTGGCCATTGATCACCGGGTCTTTGAACAGCTGGTTGGCCAGGTAGGGCTGCAGCATCAGGTGCAGGCTGAGGCGGCGGTCATAAGCGCGCAGGCTTTCTCCGGCCATAGAGCGGGCCCGGTCGATAGGGCTGCCATCCCACAGTGTCGACAAGGTGGTGATCGCCTTGAGCAGATTCTCTTTGCTCATGGTGCTGCTGCCCAAGAACTGTCCACCTTCATCATTGAACAAGCCCATGCTGGGTAAGCCCTGGCACAGACTTTTGACCAAGGCCTCAATGGTGGGCTCGGCAATGATCAGTCTCGGTGGTACCGGCTCGGATAGCTCAGCGCCTTTCGCCTCAGCACGCTCTGTTGAGGTTTTGGGTTTGGCCATGATGCTGGTAGCGGCGCGATAGGCTTTGAGCTTTTCCGCGTACAGGGTCCACTGCTGCCGCTCCCAGTCGCGCGCTGCCCTTAATGCCAGGTGATCCACCGCGCTTTTGCGATCCCCCGAGGACGCCACCGTCAGTAGGTAGAGGGACAGCGGATAGGTTCGACCGTCGAGTTGGGCATTGGCGTGGCCCTGGCTCACCAAGGCAGTGGTAGCCAGCACCGACTGTGCAGCCATGGCGCAGGGCACGCCGATCACCTCGGCCAGTCGCTCGACCGCAGGGCCCAACAGATCCCCGAGTGCTTCGACCGGGTAGGGCAGTGGCGCCTGCTGGTACTCCAGCAATGGTTGTGGGGGCTCGAACGCTTCGCACAGTTGCATCGAAATTCTCCTGAGATTATCGACTTCGTCCTCACTCATCCCGCCACGGTTGTTGAGTGTTATCAGGGATCAAGGCCCCTGCGACCTGTGAGGGTTGTCCACTAACGCGGGACTGACGGCTCCTTACGGCCGGGAGCTTGGGCATCTCATGATCTGGCCTCCTGAACACTTCCGAAGAGGTGGGCGGGTGGAGACTGCACTGGCTGACGAGACCAATGCCGCGAGATCCTGAGTCGGGTGAAGGCAGTGATGCGATGACCGGGGCATGCCT